>JBIIXZ010000094.1:0-9823 GCA_044347055.1 Bdellovibrionia bacterium
CAGGCGATCGTGATCCGCACCGCGGATCCGGTCATTCTGTCGATTCGATCGACTCTCCAGAATGGAACGTACAAGGCGGGTACCGCCATTCCGGTCGAGGTGGAGTACTCGAAGGCAATCAGAGTGGAGGGAACCCCGCGCCTGCAGCTGAGATTGTCCGAGACTCAGTCCACCGAAGCGTCTTGTGGGACTGGAGCAAGCCCTCAAATTCTTTCTTGCACCTATACAATCGCAGTGGGTCAAAACTCATCACGACTCTCTGCCACTTCACTGCTCGTCGACGAGAGCAACCAGGTGTGGTCCACTTCTACTCCTCCGGCACCTGCACTCAGTACTTTTCCGGACGCCTCTCTGGGTCGTGGACTCTCGGACTTGAGCCAGATCGCCGTCGACACGACGTCTCCCACGATCACCGCACTCTCATCGGCATCCAACCGGCCCTTCAAGGCCGGCGATACCGTCTCGATCACGCTCACCTACTCCGAGCCGGTCGAGCTCAAACCTTCGACCGTTCCCACGCTCGGACTGCGCCTGGGAACGGTCGATCGCTCAGCCACGGCCCAGACACCGTCCGGATCGACGGTGCGCTTTGACTATCTGGTGCAGGCCGGTGATCCGAGCGGCACCGTGAGCCTGACCGCAGCCAACCCGCTCACCGTCGGAGTGGTCGATCGAGCTGGAAATGATGCGCCGCTAGCCCTTCCTTCGGGTGCAACACTCCAAAATCTGAGAGTCGACAACGCCAGACCCGTTCTCTCGGCGGTTGCTGCCGAGTGCGTGCCCTCTCAAGGAACCACGTCACCCTACTGCGGTGGCATGACCAAGCTTGCCATCGACCAGGTGCTCCGAATCGTGGTGATGTTCAGCGAGGCGATCCAGGTCCATCCCGAGAAGCAGGCTCCGATCCTGAAGCTCAAGCTCGCAAGCAGCGATCCGAAAAGCATCTCGCTCACGAACGCAGCCGGCTCCAGTCTCCAATTTGACTACACGATCACTGCTGGCGACACGACGCGGGCCTCGGGCGCCACCGCCTTCAGTATTCTCGATTACTTCGATTCGGATGCTCTGGTGGATGCTGCCGGCGCCATCACCGACCGCGCCGGAAATACCCCGAGCTCTCTGGCCCTTCCGGCAACGTCGACCCTCACGAGTTCAGCCTCGCTCGGTCGTTATGGCTTCAGCGTGGATGGGGTTCGAGCAACGATCACGTCCATCACCTCGACGGTGACCGCTTCGACAACGACCGTCACGAGATTCAACGCTCCCGACCCCATTCCGATTCGGGTCGTCTTTTCCGAGCCCGTCACAGTCACCGGCATCCCGACACTCAGCCTGACTTCAGGAGGAACCGCCAGCTACACGACGGGCACTGGTACCAGCACGCTGACCTTCAACCATGCCGTAGCGGCAGGGCAAAATACTCCATCAGGAGCACTCCTGGATGTGGCCGAGGTCCGCCTCGGCGCCTCAGCAGCAATCAAGGACTCCTTCGGAAACGCAGCCGATCTCTCAGTCACCGGCAAGTGGACGGCTCCGCAGCTGATCGTTGACACCACGGCGCCGACCATCGTCGGTGTCAGTTCGACCTCGGCCGATGGCACCTACGGCAGGAACACTGTCGTGCCGATTCAGGTGTCTTTCAGCGAACCAGTCGCCGTCACGGGAGTGCCCAGCATCAGCCTGACCTCGGGCGGCATTGCGAGGTACGTGGCTGGCACGTCCAGCTCCACGCTAACATTCAACTACACGGTGACGGCTCCTCAGAGCAGTTCGGACCTGAATTACACCGCAACAAGTGCACTGTTTCTGAATTCAGGAACCCTTCGTGATCTTGCAGGTAACGATGCGGCACTGGCCCTGCCCCCAGTTGATTCACCGCAGTCGCTGGCTGGCGGTAAGAATCTCGTGATCAAGACATCGCAGCCTACGATCACTGCCGTCTCCGCCGCGAATCCCGATGGCTTTTACCCGGCAGATTCGAACATTTCGATCACTGCCGCCTTCAGCGAACCCGTGATAGTCACCGGAACTCCTTCAATGAGCCTGAACCCCACCGGCACAGCCACAGCCAGTTACACCACAGGATCCGGAAGCAGCACGCTCACCTTCCACTATACGGTCGTCGCAGGTCAGAACAGCCCCGACTTAAACTATGCTTCCGCAAGCGCACTTGCCTTGAATGGGGGTTCCATCAATGATGCCTTTGGAAATCCTGCATCATTGACCTTGACGATAGGCACTCCTCCGCCTGCGACTTCACTGGCAGGAAGCAAGAACATCGTCATCGATACCACGGCGCCTGTGGTGGATCTCGTCACGTCAAGCGCCGTAGATGGTCGATACGGGATTGGTCGAGAGATTCCGATTCAAGTGGTGTTCAGCGAACCTGTCGTGCTGGTCGGGGGCTCGGACCTCGCGCTCGAAACAGGAACGACAGTCGCAGCCAGAGCGTTTTATTCCTCTGGCCCCACGAGCAGCACGCTGACTTTCAACTATACCGTGTCTGAAGGCCATCTCAGCACAGACCTGAACTACCAATCGCCGGGCGCCCTCGGTGGCCAGATCTTCGATCGAGCCGGCAACGCTGCGATACGGTCGCTTCCCCCACTGGCCTCAACGACCAAGAGCCTCGCCGGGCTCAAGGCGCTCCAGATAGACGGAATTCCTCCACAGGTGACAAGCTTCAGCTGCTCGGGAACCTGCCCGGCATTTGTCAACGCCGGAAACACCGTCACCCTCACGGCCAACTGGAATGAAAAAGTCGTGGTTAAAAAAGGCACTTCGACGCTGACGGCATCCAGCGATCTCTCCATGAAGCTCCGCCTCGATTCCAGTTACACTACGGTCACTTTCTCCTCGAAGCCTTCGGATGCCTCGATGAATTTTGCGTATCTGGTGCAGCCAGGTCACAACGCCGCCCCCCTCGAGGTAAAAACTACCGAACCGTCCGTCATTTTGGCCACGAACGGCGTTGAGGTTCGTGATGAAGCAGGAAACCTGGCTAACTACGCCGCGCCGACAGCTCTGGTTCCACTTCGGCAGAACCATACGATCACGATCGACACGACACCGCCGGTTCTGGGCGAAATTGACTTGAATACGTCCACCACGAACGACGGCCGTAATTACATCACAGGCCAGGCGGTCTCGCTGAGCCTGACCTTCAGCGAGCCGGTGAAGTCGTATACCACCTCGGCTGGTGGATCGATGCGCCTCTATCTGAATGCGGACACCTCCAGCAACAAAACTGCCTTTGCGGCAATCGCCCACGGAACGACGTTCAGCGAGACGCGAATCATCACCTACACCGTTGCGGCTTCGCATCAGAGTCCGCACCTCGATGTCTTCAGCGCCAACGCCCTGGAGCTCAAGAATGCCACCATCGTCGACCAGGCGGGCAATGCTCTCGTCAAGGATGCCAGCTCGTTTGCGGCCACTCCGGTTGGCTCGGCGCTTACCCGGGAGCGCGCAATACGCGTCAACTGCGAATCATGCGGCTCTACTTCCTTGAAGCCCTCGCTCGCCGCCGAAACGAGCACCGACTCTGCGGCCTCTCGTGACCCTGCAGGATCCACAGCTTTCGATGGTCCCGGATGGAGCACGCTGGAACACTCCGTCTACCTGCGCCCCAAATGGACGCCGCTTGCGTCCAGGGTGATGGCGCAGCTTCTGCTGCTCTACCGCGACGATCACTGCGAGGCTCCTTTCCTGCTCTCCGAAGAAAAAGGAAACCGCCTGCGGGTCTCGAAGACGGCATCCACCTCCGGCTTTGAAGCCCGACCGGATGACTCGATGACGTACACCTATCAGGTCGTCTCGCTGCTCGAGAATGGTGCGGAGTCGATGTCGGGCTGCTCCAGCGTAGCCAAGCTGAAACCCCTTCTGCCTTCCGACTCAGCCGTCATCCCGGCAACGATTGACGCCAGTACCGGCTCCAACGGCAGAGAGCACCTGTTTGACTCGATGGTCTCGCCGAATCGCCTGGCCTGGATGACCAGCACTGAAGGCTGGATCGAGTATCGCCTCGCACAACCGACCGCGGTCGGCTCGTATGCGCTTTATCCGGGAGAGCTCATCGAGGGCCACCATTCAGCGCTCGAAGCGCCAGCCGCCTGGAGGCTCGAAGCCACGAATGACGAGGTCGACTCGCCGAACCCGGGCTGGGTGGTCGTCGATGAACGCGAAGAGGAGTCGTCCTGGAAGAGCCTCGAAGGACGAACGTTCTCGGTTTCCAGCCCCGGTGCTTTCAAGCGCTACCGACTGGTGCTGACGAAGGCGCAGGAAGGCGCCGAAAGCATCGCCATCCACGAGCTCAGGATCTTCGAGAGCACGACGACTCCATGATGCCCACCAAGCTCCTCCACGCCATGGCCCAGGCGGGCGCCAGCGACCTGCACGCCAGCCAGGACGGCCAGCTCTGGCTTCGCATCCACGGTCAGCTCCAGCGCTATGACGTCGAGCCCACGTCATGGAAAGAGCTCGAAGCGTGGGTCACCGAGTGCAGTCCTGAAGGACTGACGGGACGCGATCTGGAAGGCTCGCTCACGCTCGAAGGCGTGGGACGCTTTCGGACGCACCTCTATCGATCAATGGGGCTCTGGTCGGTCGTCATCCGAGCCATTCCGATGGATCCTCCGACGCTCGAGCAGCTCGCGCTTCCGGCTATTCTGAAGCGCGTGGTGGGCCTCTCGCGAGGATTGGTGCTTGTGACCGGTGCCACCGGCTCCGGCAAGAGCACGACGCTGGCGTCGCTGCTGGGCGAAATCAATCGCACGCTTCCACGCCATATCGTCACGATCGAAGATCCGGTCGAATTCGTCCACACCCCGAAGCGCTCGCGAATCTCGCAGCGTGAGGTGGGGCGAGACACGGAAGGATTTGCTTCCGCCATGCGCTCGGCGCTTCGTGAAGATCCGGACGTCATTCTGGTCGGCGAAATGCGTGACCCCGAGACGATGGATGTGGCACTTAAAGCGGCAGAAACGGGGCACCTCGTGTTTTCGACCGCCCACACTCCGGATGCCATTCGGACGATCGCGAGGCTCGTGGCGATGTTTCCACCCGAAACACAGCGGCTCGTGCGCCTGAGGCTTGCCGACAACCTGGGCGCGATCATCTCGCAGCGCCTCGTCCGGCGCGCCGATGGCCAGGGCCGTATTGCGGCGATGGAGATCGTGCTCGGAAGCAAGTCAACGGCCGAAGCCGTGGGTGATCCGGCAAAAACCGGAGAGCTTCTGGATCTCGTCGAACGCAGTCGGGAGGGCCAGAGCTTCGAGATGCACCTGGTGCAGCTCTATCTCTCGGGTGCCATCACTCTGGACGAAGCCAAAGAGGCCTCGACCAATCCGGCGGACCTTGAACGCGCGCTCAAGTTCGGAGCTGTCTCGCAAGGCAAGCTCACGACCGATGAAGAGCAGATCCTGCTTCAGCGTAACGAAACGGGCGCCACTCTGAAGGAAACCAAAGACTCGGGCGACGCCAAACTCGAGGAACTCTTCAAGAGAAAGAAACAGTCCTCGGAATCCGAGAGTTCCGACCCTTCCTGACCTGACACCTGTCCAATAGTTCGACAGGCCTGTATTGCCGCAACTGCAATGGAGAGGCACCATAGGCCGGCACGGAGGTTGCTCCATTCGTCGTCATGGGATGGATTCGTTTTCTTCGTGGCGCCGCACTCTGCATGATTGCCATCACCGGCCTCTCCGCGACCGCACAGTCCGCAGAGGAATCCAGCTGGACTCCCGAGCAGATTCTGAGAACTGTCCAGGAGCTGGAGCCGATGAAGTCTCCGTCCACGGACCAGAAACGCCTGACGCGACTCTCGCGCTTGGCCTCCGAGCGCCTGGCGCATGAAACCGGAATTCACGCCTCATCGAATCGGTCACCGCGACTCTCGCGCTCGCAGGAAATCAATATCTGGATCCGCGCCCTGAACGAACGGCAGCAGGAGCAGCGGTGCGATCTGGTGCGCCTGGCGTATGCGCAGGCCCTTTCGCGGCTGGCTCTGATGAAAGAGGGTAACAAACACCTTGATGTCGATCGGGCGCTCCACGAGCTGCGCCTGTTCTGGGCGCTGGCCCCCGATGCGCCCTACGCTCCACGCAACTGCATGGACCCAATGGCAGCCCATCGATCAATCGCCTCCGAAGCGCAGGCGCGAATCTTCAGCATCGAGCACCGCGATTCGACATTCTGATGACGTTGCCTGAGTGTCTGAACAGACACACCACAGACCCGACTAGACAACCAGTTTTCCGACCTTCATACTCCGAGAAAGATGCGGGGTCTTCGGGCATTTTCATCTTCACGCTTCATCTCACCCGGATTGGCGCTTGCGCTGATGCTGATGACACCTCCGTTGGTCGGCTGCCCCGGAGCGAGTCAGGTAAAACGCGATCGCAAGGCCACCGCTCCTGCAATCTCGAGTGCGCCCACTCGACCGCAGGCTGAGGATCCGATCGAGGAGGACACTGCCGAACAGGCCGTGGAGAGCATCGATCGGGCGAATCAAGCCGTTCGCGACGAAGTGGACCCGACGAACAAAGGCTGCACCGACTGCACCGTGCAGTCTGATTCAGGAATCTCGCCGCCGACAGTTGGCGGCGTGTTGAATGAAGAGCTGCTGAACCAGCTCGTCGACCAGGCCTTCGCTTCGGATGCTTCCTGCAGAAAAGTTTTTACCGGCAACAAAGGAAACTACTCGAGTGCGCCCACCCAGGGATATGCACGCTCCTTTGCCAAGTCCTTTGCGCAGGATGTCTGCTCGCCCCTTCATGAGGAAGTCTATCGCGTACAATCGGCAGGTCCGGGAAATACCGCAACCGACGCTCTCGCACGAAGCGCATTCAGCAGCTATCTGGCGCCGTACAAGGCGGGAGGAAGCCTCGAGAACCTTGCTGCCACTTATCGACTTTCTTATGCCCTCAGCTTTCGCGAATCGTCCGGAAACTTTCAAGAAGGCCGCGACGAATCTGCCAACAACAAGACCTATGAAACCGAAGAGGCCGGCGCCTTCCAGGTTTCGGCAAACACGTTGAATTTCTCGAACACCGACCCCGAAGGCGTCCGGGCGCGACGTCGGATCTTTGCGCATTATCTGGATGTGCTGAGTGCGGCAAAATCAGCAAAAGACCCGGCTGCTCTGGCACGGGCCTGCGATCTCCGCGACAAATCCGAACTACCGCCTGGAAACCGCGAACTGGATGCCAATCGCGACTTTCTCTTCAACTCGATGTTCTCCGAGGGACAGCCCTGCGAGAGGCTTCGAGCTTCTGTCCAGGGGGATCCGGAAAACCTGAGGACCGTAGATTCCTACCGCGGCACCTGCTTCATGCATCTGCAAAAGCGGTGTCCATCGTTTGCGATCAAGTACAACACCGCCACCATTCGAACCCGCGCCAATCATTTCGGACCCCTGAAGGTCCGCTCGGATGGTCGAAATTATGATGGCAAGCCGCCACCTCGTCCCGAGTGCCGCGCGATTTTCGACGTAGTCATCCAGAATCGCGAGGCGATCTGCGGCAATTCCACGGCAGCCACGACGGGGACGCCAGCCGAAGTGCCGTCGTCGGGTGAAAAGGGTGCCGCCCCTGCAAGCGACTCAGAAACCGTGCCGCGCGCGATTCCCGCCGTGATTCGAGAGGAAGATGGCGGATTGCCGAAAGGAAGTCCGGCAAATGCGGTGCCCGTGCTGGCTTCAGGCAATGGCGCAGCCGGAGCTCCGACGGCCACCGCCCCGGGCAGCGCTCCCGCAACGGAATCCGGGAAGGCTGGAGCTGAGGCACCCTCATTTACCCCTTCCTCTTCAGAGCTGCAAATCATCGACAATCGCGAAATGCCAGGAGTCACTCGCTCCTACGGTGGCCGAGGCCGACGTTCCAGGAGCGAGATCAAGTACGTCAAGGTCGATACTTCCGCTGTTACCCAGTCGGGCGAACAGCTGGCCAAGGGCTCGAACGTCAAGAGCCATCCCTTCGGCTACCACTTCATCATCGATCGCGACGGCACGATTCGCCAGACGGCAGACGTGGAACAGATCACCCAGGGACTGGCATCCAGTAGCCGCACTTCATTTTTTCGGGGGGCGCTGAACGCCAACACGATCCACATCTCGCTCGCCGGCACTGACAATGATCGTGGCGGCGGCAAGCCTTATATCTCGAGCCAGCCCTTCGGCACCCTGCCCTCTACCGAGGCTCAGAAGGCTTCGCTCACCAAATTGTATCGTGAGCTGACCCGGCAGATGCCCCAGCTTCAGGGCCAGGTCTTCGGCCACGGCGAGGTATCCACGAATCGTCACCGCGGCGAGGGGCGCGCCGAGGCCGAAATGCTTCGGGCCCTTGGCGACTAGGAAGATCAACAACGGCTAGCTTTGAAAAAACGGACTGGCTCCGCGCTCCGGGCTATTCTTCGTCGCGATCGCCGCAGTTCTGAAGGCGATACGTGAGGTAGCGGGCGTTCCGTCCAGTCACGACGCTGCCCTTCTGGCGGTGGTCGGAGTACCAGTTGCCCTTGTAGTGCAGCTCGATGTGACCGTACTGGTAGAGCGGACCGGTGCCCTGTTCGTTGTCGATCACGCGAATATCGAAGTTTTGCGGCGTGCCTCCAGAGAGAATCGCGCGGCGGTAACAGAGCGATGGCTCGTCCACGCGCCAGTTCTTCATGTAGTAGGCGGAATACTCGTGGGCATCCGGATAATCGCCATCAAGGCGTCGCGGCGGCTGCGCGCCGAAAAGAGCACTCATGGCCAGGCGAACGCCCTTCGCACACTGTGCACGCGACTCCTTCGGCAGAGAACGAAGGTATGCCTCGAAAGCCTCAATATTGAGCCCAGGAATATCCTTCGAACGGTGGCCCATTGCCGCAGCATCGGTCGAGACCAGAATGCCCGACGAGAAGCCAAGAACGAGTGCGGCACCGGCAAGAAGAGATCGAGACATCGAGGGTTCCTCCTGGAATCTGAACCAAGGACCCGCCCCTTCTGCCACGGCTAACGCGACGCGTCAACACGGGCGTCAAATACCTGATATCACTAAATTTTACATAAAACTCGAGAGTCCATTATCCTGATGGGGCATGAGCCCTCGCTTCTCCCTTCGATTCCTTCTGCTTCTGGCCCTCACCTCGACCACGACCGTTCATGCGTCGGACCTGAAATGCGCGCAGTACCGATCCGCCCTGCTGTCAAAACGCGTGGAGTACTGCATTCAGCGCACGCAGACCGATCGTCCTGCCTCGGGCGAGCCCGTATTCTATTTCATGCACGGCATTTTCGGAGACGCCCGTCGCTGGCGCAGCAATCGGTATGACGAATCTCTTCGAAAGCTGGCGTCTGAAGAGGGCTTTCCTGCGGCAAGCTTCGTCACCTTCGACACCTCGGCACTCAGCTACTTCATCGATCGAGCGGACAAGCCTCGACTGGCCTTTCAACGCTGGTTCATCGAGGAGTTCATTCCGTTCATCGAGGCCCGCGCCGGAGTCTGCTCACGGCGCGAATGCCGCGGCTTGATCGGAAACTCGATGGGTGGTCTCGGTGCTCTTCACACGGCATTGAGGTTTCCCCAACTTTTTGGACTGGTGGCCGTGAACTCTCCCGCGCTTCTTCCCTTCAACATCTTCGAGCCGTGGGAGGACTGGAAGGCTTATATCGATCGTCATCCTCTATCCACGATGAAAGGAAAGTTCTTCCTCGACCACTCCCGCGAGGCTTTTGGAAGTCGAGAGAACTTCGATGCCCATGACCCTTCCTGGATCATGGCCCATGCCTGGGATGGCTCGCGCCCTTTTCCGCAGCTTTTCATGGATGTGGGCGGAAAAGATTCCT
>JBIIXZ010000095.1:0-9813 GCA_044347055.1 Bdellovibrionia bacterium
CTCGCGCCTTCCGTGAGAGCTGAACATACCAGTGCTCCTTTCGCGTTTCTCCGAAGCCAACATCGATGACCCGCTCGCGATATTCTGCAGGAAGCATCGCATAGAGGGCTTCGTGGAAAACCAGTGCCGCGCGATGCTCCGGGGCCAGCTGCGCCCAGAGATCCTTCTGCAAAAAGACGCTGACGTCTCGACGAATTGCCAGCTGGTACCAGCGCTCCGGCGAAATGCTCAGATTCGTGTCTTCATCCTGCACGTCCTGCAGCTGCTCCGCCACCAGGCTCCAGGAATAGAGCTCGATGGTCTGAAGCGTGACGAGCGAGAAGATCGGGTCGATCTTCGAGATCTCGTGGAGCTTTCGCGCCACCAGATCGATCGGAGCCTGAGGAATATGGCCGAGCGTCCGAGACACGCGGTCTAGAATCTTCTGGTACTCGCCGTCTGATTCGGAGGGAACCTGCGGATCAAAGTACGGATTCTCTGCCACCGTATCTCCGGCCTCGACGAGATCCAGCGAATAGAGCTTTCCGTTCACGAGAACGCCGTCGCCGCCATTTCCTGGGCCGCTTTCGCGAGCCTGGGCCGAGCCGGCCAGGACGCCAGTTGCAAGCACCGCAGCAACCGTCCACACTTTCCACTGATTCTTGCTCTGGTTCATCCCGCGGACTCCTTCTTCGTCAGCCTGAAAAATTGGACACTCAGCTCGTACACTTCGCCGGCACTGGGGCTTTCCATGAGAGCCGACATTTTTGAGCGGAACTCGTTGATCAACGCCTTCGCCTGGTCGAGCTTCGAGACATCGATGGCCATGGCGCAGGAATTGAGCACGCGCTCGTCGACGCTCTGAGATTCGATCGATTCGATCGCCAGCTCCAGCACCTGGCGGTGGTGCTCGCGAATGGCCTGGCTCGGGCGATCGGATGGCGTCGTCAGGCGAGCGTGAGTTTTGACGAGACGCCCTTCTGGGGTCTCCTTCAAAAGCCCGAGATTCTGAAGACGCTCGAGAGCCTCGGCGATCTGATGTCTCGTCGCCTTTCCATCCAGTCGCTTCGCAATCCACGCCGGATCGGCCTGAAAGCCCTCGAGCTGGGTCATCTCGAGGAGCGCCATATGAAGCCAGCTCGAGATCAGCCGAAAGCGCTCGAGATCCACGTGCGAGAACTTCTCCTCGGGGTGGATCTGCCGCAGAAGCCCTTCGAAGATCTCCTTTTCAGTCGTGCTCTTGGCCGAAGCAAAGTGCACGAGCGCCTGGAAGTACCGTGCTTCATCATCACTCAGCTTGAGGCCCTTGAGGAGCTTCGGCACATGCGCCGCCCGGATCTGGCGACGTCCGGTCAGAAAGAACATCAGCAGCGAGTGCCCCGAGAAGCCCATCTGTGCGGCCCAGGCGCGAGCCGAAAACGAGGGGTTCTTCTGGCGCTTCGATGCCAGCACATCCCGCAGGTAGGACTGCGGATCGCTGTAGTCGAAGATGCGGGGCAGACGAGCGGATTCCATGGCCTTGATCCTCGGGCTGATCCGAAGTGCTTAAAATTCCACCGTCACGACAGGCAGGGCCTTGCCACCATTGATCGTCGTCGGAGAGCCAAGCTCCGAGAGAGTGATTCCCTGGAGAGTTCCCGCTGAGGACGAGACGCGTCCGATTTCCTTGCCATTTAAGAGGACTCGCACCGAAAGAACGACCTCATCCTCTGAAGCTCCGATGTAACGCCCGGGCGTGACCATCCTGGAAGCCACCAGCATGAGGCTCACCGGAACGCCGGCCTCCTTCAGCTCGACTTGGCCGGAGTACACTTCGCTGATCGTCGTGGGTGACGTGTTGTCCTGTTTCCGAAGCTCGATCTGGACCTGAGAGGCCGCCAGACCCAGCCGGCTACCCATCGCAGGACCGGAATCGGCCTCGAATCGAACGGACACCCTCTTGATCGAAACTGGATCCGATCCGGAAGCCATCGCGAGGGACGAAGTCAGGGTCATGAAGACTGCTGCAGTCACAGAGAGGAGGGTTTTCATGGGCGCCGGGTTTATCCCCAGAAACCATGCGGCGCAACGAGTTTGTATCAATACTGGATTCACAGTGTAACCACCAAGAATACATCTTAATATCATGTACTTAATACAATCGCATCCTGGACAGCTCTACCTCATCATTGAAGAAACGAATGATGGCGATCGATTCTATCGTCTGTCGGGGCTCTCGGCCGGCTGGCATGATGAGTCCAGGAGGCAGCATGAAATCTTCGTTTTTAACGCTGCTGGTTGTTGGAGCTTTGGTCATTTCCACCGGATGCGCCACCTCAGGAAGTGGGCTTCGTCTCGAACCCACGCCCGACTGCATCCAGGCCGTCACCCCTCAGAGTGGGGCACGAGGAAGGGCGCCGTCCTGCAACTCAGCCTCACCCAAACAACGCTCTCAGCCCGCTGTTCAGTGGGACGGCTACCGGGGACTATAGCCGACTTAAATACTCAAGTTTGAGTTTCGGCCCACCGATTTCTTGTTATGAGCGCAGGAACGAGAGTCGGTGTCATTGTTTTAACGGCCCTTGGGGCGATCACAGTCGGGAGTGCCCCACCCGCCCACGCCATGGGCCGCAAACCCGCGCCGCATCTGGTCGTGGCCCTCGGCGATTCGATCACGGTCGGCACCTTTTCGAACACGACCAGCTCTCCGTTCCGGATCCGCTCACAAGAACCTGTGGAGCGCGCACTGATGCGCTCCTCTTCCACCGAGAAGACCGGCACCCTTTCGGCGCCCGCCCCAAACGGCTGGACTGAGGTTTGGAATCGCCTTCAAAGCGAAGGCCTGCACGCCCTGTTCTCTCCGCTCATCTACAATCAATCGACGCACTCCTGGGCCACGGGTCGCTTTCTCGAGTCGCATGAGGTTCGCATCCGGCGAATCTGGAAATCGCGGGGACTGGATCCGTCACGCCTCAAAGCCTTGAACCTCGCGGTTCCTGGAGCCGAGGCCTCGGGACTGATCGAGCAGGCGGCTCGACTGTCGGCGCATCTTGCTGCAGCAACGCTCGAAAGTGGCGGCGAATCACCGAAGATCGAGTACCTCGCCATGACCATCGGCGCGAACGACTCGTGCAATTCGACCGGCGGCCCCGTGGTGCCCGACGAGATCTTTGAAGCGAACATGAGGCAGGCGCTCGCAATCATTGCCGCTGGCGCAAAGGCCTCGGGCCACGGCCCTGCAGATCCGGTCAAGGTTTTGATCTCGGCTATTCCCCCCGTTCCCGCAGCCGGAGCCCCGGAGTTCTCGAGCCACGAGATCCTGGCAGGCATGACCTGCGAAAAAATCCGCAGGCAGCTTTTTCCGTTCTGCACCAATCTGTTGAACTGGACCGATGAGGCCGGCTTTCGCGAACGCATGGAACTTGTCCGCCGCAAAAACGCGGTGCTGGAGAATCTGGTGAGTGAAACCCGGCAAACTCATCCGGAGCTTGAGGCGGCTTTCGGTGCTTCGGTGGCCGATGCCCGGTTTGAGCCCGAGGATCTGGCAATCGACTGCTTTCACCCTGACATGTCCGGGCAGAAGTTGCTCTCCGACACGCTCTGGCGTGACCAGCCCTGGTACTAGGCCCGCGCCCCTCTAGGCCTGGCCGGCCTCGTCTCAAGTTCGGGCAAGCCTCCTCGTTTTCCGATCTTTCGACCAGACCAGGTATGCCGGCAGCGACACCACCGCAGCAAGCACGCACGTGATCTCTCCCAGGACGGCAAGCTTTCCGAAGCTGACGAATGCCTGGTTGCCGGCAATCAGCAGCGATCCGTAGCCGATGATCGTGGTCAGGCTGGCCAGAAGAACGGCCCCACCGGTATTTCTCACGACGGCTGCGATGTTATTCCCGCCTTCCTCCATGTACCTCTGGAAGATGTTCACTCCGTAATCCACGCCGATGCCGAAAGTGATCGGCAGAGCGATGAAGTTCAGGAAGTTGACCTTGATCCAGAATCCGAAGATCGCGCCCCCCATCCACGCCATTCCGAGAAAAAGCGCGAAAAGCGTCAGAAAAACGGTCGATAGCTTTCGAAACAGAAAGACCACCAGAAGCACGACCGAGAGGAAGGCAAAGATGGTGGCACGAGGCCCGTCATGACGAATGGCTGAGAGCATGTCGGAGGTCACAGGCAGCTGTCCGGCGACGGGTGCCCCGGGCTCGACAGCATCCGCCTCGGCTCGAAGCTCCGTGATGAAATCCATCAGCGCATTGCCGTTGCGGGTAGCGTTGGTCATCGGCGGCTCGACCAGCACCAGCTTGCCGATGGAGCCGTCACGCTCCGTGAACTTTCGCAGGATCAGGGGCGGGAGGTCATTCTGCAGCACGGGCCGGAGCGTCTCGGGCTGAAAAAAATCCGAGACTCTCTGGCGATCCTCGGGTGAGAGCTGCTTCATCATTTTCGGTGGAAGCAGCTTCTGGATCTCCGAGATGATCTGGATCTTGCGAGGCTGATCCTGGGGCACGAAATCATCAATCGTCTGCACCGACGCAATCAGGCTGGCAGCCCCTTTTCTCTCGCTGGCCTGGCGGAGTCGTGCGGCAACCGCAGCCGTCCCGGCTCGATCCCTCGGCATGATCACGATCGGAGTCAGGTCGCGCTCAAAGACCTGGTTGACGTATTTCGAATGGTGGGCAGACCCCTGCTCCATGCTGTACTTGTCGCGGAGCTTGGCGAGATCCGTCTCGAGAATCTCGGGCGAGTACCTCACGAACATCGCCAGCGACACGATCGTCAGGATGAAGGAAGAAACCCAGATCTTGCCGGGATGCCTGGTGATCAACGTCGCCAGCGCTCCTCCAAGAAGCTGTTTCCGCGAGCCCTCACGCTTCGCCAGGGGCTTGATCCTGTCCAGAAGAGTGAGTGCAGCGGGCAGGACGGTGAAAGTGGCCAGCCAGCAGAGCACCATGCCGATCAGGCCAATGACTCCGAACTGCTTGAACCCTCGAAATCCCGTCAGGATCAGGGATCCATAGGCCAGGCCCGCAGCGAGAGCCGCAGTCCAGGTGGCCGTGGCAGTGGCCTCGACGGCCCGCTTCATGGCTCGCAGGTGATTTCGCCCGGCCCGACGCTCCTCGAGGTACCTGGCCAGCAGGATGATTCCAAAGTTCACGCCGTTTCCGAGGACGATGGCGCCCAGGAACGCCGAATTGGCGTTGAGATAGCCCACGGCAAAATACGAGACTCCGAAAGTCCACAGCGTGCCGACGATCAGCACGGCAATCAGGACGAGCGTCGCGCGGATGGCGCGGAAAAAGAACAGCAGCACCCCCGTGACCAGCACCATCACGATCACCGTGGAGAGCTCCAGATCGGCAATCAGTGCGGCATGCTCCTCCAGCAGGTTCTGGACGCCACCGCTGAAAAGAATCCTCATCTCGGGATCGAACCGACCGGGATCCACACTTGCAATCGACTCGTCCACGAGCTGCCGGAGGGCCTTCGCCGCCCCCACTCCGGAGGCCTTGCCAGGAAGATTCACCAGCATCACTCGGAGCTTTCCGTCCGGAGTGGCGTAGTACCCTCCTGGAAAGCGGGAATATGCCGAGATCCTTCTCGAGTACTTCTGCTCCAGGCTCCGGAGATCGAGCTGCGGCTCGGGAATCTCCACGTTATTGAAGATGTTCAGGGGATTGTAGAGTTCCCGCTCGTAGGCGATGCGCTCGCGAATGTAGTCACGAATCCGCTCCAGATCGGCCACGTCCATGTACAGGGGCCGGCGCAGGCGAAAAAACTCCAGCTCCCGCTCAATCTTGTATTCGACGCCCGCGACCCGATCACGAGGGGCCTTCTGGAGCTCTGCTGCGAGTGCGTCGACGAAAAGCCGCGACGCCTCGGGCTTTTCCGAGAAAATGATCAGGGACATGTTCTCGATCGACTCGAGTCGAGTCTCGACTTCGCCGAGGTCAATCACGCTCCGTGCAGTGGTCGGAAGCAGCTCCTCGATATCCGTCCTCAGGTTCCTGTAAAGCTCGACGGAATAGTAGGCACCCCCGAGCCCCAGCAATGCGCCCACGAGGGTGATCCGTCCGGCATGCCGGATCAGCCATCGGGTGAGGAATGAAGCCAGCTGTGAACGCAATGAAGGCATCCTCTCGGAGCTACCGTCCCGATTCTTTTTTTTCAAACTCGAATGCTTGCTTTCCATGTGTTTTCGCCTAGATGCAGACCAAAAAAAGCTCTTCCTAGACATCCCCAATCAGTATATCCGCACCCCATCAGGAGATTCGGAAATCAATGAAGGGCCATCGAACCCCGGGCATCCTCATGCTCGCGATCATCGCGGGAGCACCGACGCAATCTCCTGCCGACTCGCCCCCGGCAGCACGCCCCCCCACGACCGGATTTTATCCGCTCTGGGAGAATACCGGTGAAATCGAAGCTCCAGGAAGAATGTACCTGGGATCCAATGGCGCCCAGATCGGCATCAATGACTGGGCCCAGGCGGGCACGCAGCCCACGAACTTTCTCTATCGGATTCCGAATGCCTCCGTGAAATTTCGGCTCGATCTCCTGCCCGAATGGAAGATGGCGGCACAGGTCGGAGCCTATTACCTGCTGGAGGCGGCGAGCTCGGCGACACTCTCTCCGATGTATGCCTCGCGCCTCGACAACCGCGACTTTCGGGTCCTGCTGACGCCGCTATCCGTGTCGGCGAGCCGGTCTTTGACTCCCTCTCTCGCCATTCATCAGACCGTGACGGCCCTGGGGCTCCTGAACAACAGCTCGCTCCAGAACAGCGTTTCCTTCGCGTATTCCGTCTTTGCCGAGTTTGCCGCCTTCTCACGGCACTCACTGCTGCTTCATGCCTCCGAAGTCGGCTTTTGGAATCATGACCACTTCATGCTGGGCGCCTCGTACCGCTGGAGCGCCAGCGTCTTTGAATTTCGTGCCGGATATTTTTATCGAATCACTCCGGATACGGTGCAGGCTGCGCCGTTGATCAGTGTGGGGTGGTACTTATGAAGAGCCGTCGACTCCATGCCGCCCTTCTGGCGACCGCGCTGGCCGTCACCTCGAGCACGCTCATTTCCGGCTGCGACTGGGTTCAGTTCGCTTTCATGAACAGCATTCCCTTCAAGGGAGATCCGTCGAAAAACCCCGTGGTTCGAGTCTACCTCGGAGTAGACGGGGTTTCGGTCTATAGCATGCGAGACGCCATCGCTCGTGGAGCATTTCAGGATCCCGCGTGGAGCCTCTCCACTTCGATCGCTCCGTTTCCAGTAACCTCCGACGCCAACTGGACCCGAATCCTCCGGGCACCCGACATCGACGGACACGAGCTCGAGTATTACGACCCGATCTCCGACCAGATCAGAAATAGAGGGCTGATGGGACTGGCGCGGCACGTCCTACCGGTTCCAAGTGAGTCACTGGACCTCGGCGCCCCATTCTACAAGGGGTTCGATTATCGGGCTGACGGGTACCTGCACGGATTTGCGGCCTACTCCGACGCCCATCTGAGCATCGCCGCTTCGCTCGACAATCTCTTTTATACGCTCGAGGGCCGCGCGGAGACCGCTTCGGTCTTTACGGCCTATCTGCTGGAGCTCGACGTGCTGGGACACCTCCACACCCGAGCCGGCGTGGCTGATGCGCTGCTGAACCTTTCACGCAGGATCGAGCGGTTCAAGCGGAGGCATCCTGAACGGCAGTTCCATTTCACGCTGTTTTCCGACCACGGCATGGACTTCATGCCCGCCCCTCGAAGCAACCTGGTGGTCATCCGGGACGAGCTTCCAAAAGTGGGCGTGACACCGGTCACCTCTCTCCGAGGCAAGGACCCGCGACAAGGTCCGTACGCCGTGCCGGTCATGCACACCCGAGTTTCCTACGTCTCACTTCATACAGAGTCGAGCCTGGTGCCGGAGGTGGCGGGCCGAGTGTCTCGGATCAAGTCCGTGGATCTGACCGTGGGGCGTCTACCATCCCCGCCCAGTGATCCGGGTCTTGCCCGCCAGCTGGAGTGGTTTGGAATCTGGGCGGAAGGACAGCTGGCGCTCTACTACGGCTTCGACGCCCAGAGTGACGAGTACTACCTTCCTGCAGGCCAGAATTACGAGCGACTGGACATCGCGTCCCTTGCCCCGGCCTCTGGCTTTCGAGTCATCGGCGATGACGACCTTTTTGCAGCCGTTCGAAAAGGACGGTATCCCGATCTCTTCTATCGCATTCGAACCGGCCTCAGCCCGATCGGGGTGCGATTTCCCGCCGACGTCCTCGTGTCCTTTCGGGAGCATTATGTCTCGAAGGGATTTTCCTTGCCGGGTGGCGAAGATATCGCCAACGAAGGGTTCCACGGAGCGCTCAGCGAATATGGCAGCAGCGGTGCGCTGCTCACGACGGAACGGGTGCTTCCGGAAGTGATTCGTGCGGAGACGATCCTCGACTTATTTCCGCACCTCCAGAGGCACCTGAACGACACCCGAGGACTGCAGCTCGGCACGGCTGACGCCGGGCTGGGCCTGGACTACTCTCTTTCAACCGACTCCTCGAGACGCTAGTTCCCCGAGTTACTTCAGGAAGTTCCGACGCCACACGCTTTCGAGCACCGATCCGGGAACCGCTCCACGCCCCTCGATCCGTCGCGTGGCTTCGCGCGTGGAACGCACCATCGACCCTGCCATCGCGGACCAGATGGAGCCGAAATCCTGCTCGATCGACTCTCCGTCATCATGCCGATCGATGAGATCCCAAAAGAAACCGGTCACTCGCCACTCATTGGTTTCGCCCGCGCAAACATCGGCAGGAATGTTCTCAAAACGCACTGGAGCGCGCCGCGGCACCAGAAATTCAAACCGTGCATCCGGATCATCCAGCGCCACGCTGACAAAACCCGAAAAGTAGGAAGCCCAGCCTTCAGAAAGCGCGAGGGTCGACGTGTAGCACTCGTCAATCTTGTGCTGGCCGCCCTGCATGCCTCCGATCTGTCCGAGATCATAGATGGCATGCCCCATCTCGTGGCCGACCACGTCCCAGTGATCACCGCGAGTCACGGTCACGACTCCGCCGGTGTAGTAATCGCCATCACCAGGCCACGCAAACACGATGGGACGCTTCCAGAACGCAAGCCCGACCGAAGACTGAAGCCGGAGCTTGCCCCGGTGCGCGATCTGCCAGATTCCGAGAGCCTGGCCCCCGTCTGAATCCCCGCGGACGATCAGCTTCGTCAGCCCTTCACAGCCCACTTCAGCCACGAAACGATACGGCTTGGCTCCGTAGCCGGAAGAGGCGATCGAGAAATACGAGTCCTTGAGCTCGGCTCGAACCTGAACCCGGCTTGCTTCCGAGCAGTTGGCCGCCCACCTCGCCTCGCCATCGGCATTGGTCGTGGCGGGCATCATTCCAAAACTCGGACCTGAGGCAAAGAAAACAAGCCCCGGCACCGGCTGGAAGCCTCCATTCACTTCACGAAGGACCTGTACGATGAGCTGTTGCGGAGCACTTGCCATCTCGACCCGATCGGGACGAAGCTCGGCTCCGGGGGCGACGAAAATGCGAGGCCCAGGAATGCCCGAAAGGTCGGTATCCTGGATGACTCCACCAAAGGGCAAGCCCGAGACGCCCACTGTTGCCGCGGCTCTTTCCGGCAGAAACACCGTGAGGAGAAATGCCAGCGTTCCCGCGATCACCAGCCCAGGCAGCCGCGCCATCACACGTAGTTCCCGCGCTTGATCTTATCGACAATGATCTTTTCCGGCATGGTCGGATCGCGCGGATCGACCGTGAAATACGCCTGCTGTTCGCAACGACGCTTGTGCTCGAGAAGCCATTTCAGGATCTGGGCAACGCCCTTGTTGCGCTTGTCCTGGA
>JBIIXZ010000287.1:0-2847 GCA_044347055.1 Bdellovibrionia bacterium
CGAGAAGGATGGGGACGTGGACCGTGCTCACTGGCCCTCCGTCATCTCGAGGATGAAAGTGGCAGGTCCGTCATTCACGAGCGCCACCTTCATGTCCGCCTGGAACCTTCCGGCCGCAGTCTCCACGCCCTGCGAGCGACTGAACGCCACCGCATGCTCATAGATGCGCTCCGCGATGGACGGGTCGCCTGCACCCATGAAGCTGGGGCGATTGCCCTTGGAGAGGTCGCCGAAGAGCGTGAACTGCGAAACCAGGAGATGTCCGCCGGAAACATCCAGGAGGCTCTTGTTCATTCGGCCCTGCTCGTCCGCGAATATTCGAAGCTTCAGGATCTTCGAGACGAGCCTTTCGGCAAGCTCCGGAGTGTCGCCCGCCCCGACTCCCAGGAATGTCAGTACTCCCGGGCCAATCGATCCGACCACCTGGCCTGCAACACGTACTTCGGCATTCGTCACTCGCTGAATGACGGCTCTCAACGGGACGCCACCGGCAGAAGGTGCGTTTCAATTGCACGACGGGCAAGGGCTGAGGATTTGATCCTCCATTCCTTTTGGTTGATGGTCAGCGCAGCCAGCGCGATCTTGCGGCCTTCCAGGGCTCCATAGCCGACGAACCAGTCATATTTTCCTGGAGGATCGTTGCCAGTGAGCGAGCCCGTCTTGCCGCCGGCATCGATCTGGGCCGTGCGACCTCGATGAAATCCGCGAAAGCTCTTTCGCGAGGTGCCGGACTGGACAGTTTCTCGCATCAACTCCAGCATCTGCGAGGCCACGGCCGGGCTGATGACCTCATGAGCGGGCTCGGGCTCCACCTCGTAGATGGGCTGCCCATCCTGCAGATGGACCGACTGGACGGCGTAGGGCGTGACCATCTTTCCTTCATTGATCAGGCTCGCCGCAATCAGGGCCCCCTGAAGCGGACTCATGGTGTTGTCGCGAGTGAATCCGGAAGCCGCCTCGGCGATCGTCCACGGATCAGCATCCGCAGGAATCATGGCCCGTCCCGGCTGGACAGGAATGTCAGCGGCGATGCTGCGATTGAATCCGAAACGGCCAGCATAATCGCGCAAATTTTCGGCGCCGACCGAAAACACTCCGATCTTCCCGAAGACGGTGTTGACGGATTTTGCGAAAGCTTCTCGAAGCGACATCGTTCGGGTCCAGCGGTTCTGCTGATCCTTGAGAACCTGCTTTCGATAAAGCGTGTGGTTGGATCCGCTGAAAGCGACGCGGGTATCCGCGCTGAACTTTTTCTCGGCGATTGCCGCGGCAGCGGTCACCACTTTGAAGATCGAGGCCGAAGGAAACGTGGCGCGAAGCGCGAGGTGCTGGTCGAGCGATGCAGCCGCGCTCCCTCCCGCCCCACGTCGCCGAGATTCGTGGCTTGCCAGCGCCAGGATGCGTCCGGTTTCGGGGTCAACTGCGGCAAGTGCGCCGTAATCCGGATCGGCGTTCAAAAGGACTCGTTCGACCGTTTCCTGAAGGCGTGAATCGAAGGAGTACTGGACGACGGCCTGGTGAACCTTGCCGCCGATGGACATCTCGAGCTCGCGTGGCAGGCCAGGCTGAGCGGCAACACTCGAGAGCGCATTGGAAATTTCCTGCTTGGTGAGCGCTGATCGAGGAGGTCCCAGGCGGAACCCCGATGAGAATGATCGGTCGCCCGTGAGCCGTCCCACCAGGATCGCCCCCAGGACAAGCAAGACCAGACCCACGGCCAGCGATTTAGGTCGAAACAGCGAGGTGCGGGGCGTGGCGACACGCTTGAGGATCATAGACCCTCAAGTTTCCTCTTCTCCGCCCTGCTGGTCAACCTCCGCCTCCCCTTCCGACTCGGGTGGCTCTTCGTTCTCGTTGCCCGAGGGCTGCTCGAACTGATCCTGTTCGAAGGACATGCGCTCGTCACGGGCAGCCTGGGCCTCTTCAGGCGTCAAATATCCGGCACGCGACATCTTCTCGAGGATCCTCGAAACGGTGGAACGAGCGTAGGGCGTCAACTTCTTCTGGCGGAACGACTGCGAATAGCGGATCGGACTCGGCAGCAGCATGGCAAGGAACGCTCCCTCGCGGGCTGACAGACTCGCGGGAGATTTTCCAAAATAATAGGAGCTCGCCGCCTGGATTCCGAAAACACCCGGTCCCCATTCGACGATGTTCATGTAGGTTTCGAGCACCTTTCGCTTGCCCAGTTCGCGATCCATTCGAATCGCCAGCAGAAGCTCCTTGGCCTTTCTCCAGAGGCTTTTTTCCTGGGATAGAAAGACGTTCTTTGCCACCTGCTGGGTGATGGTGCTGGCTCCGCGCGCAAAGGAGCCCTGCGCCAGATCATGCTTCAGTGCCTCTCGAATCTGGTTCGAATCATATCCGCGATGCGTGAAAAAGGCCCAGTCCTCGGAAACCACGACTGCACCCACTGCAAGGGGCGAGATGCCGCCGAGCGAAGTCCAGCTCTCGGGGCGCTTCACTGACCAGCGGATCTCAAACCGCTGCCCGCCCTTGGGCGCACTTCTGATCGGAACGGCGACAGGGTACCGATTCTTCAGAACCCGGACATCCGGAAACTGGGACGACCAGAACGACACGGCAGCCCAGGCGATGCCGGCGACCACCAGGGACGTCCCCACGATCAGCGAAAACAGAAAAAAGGGATACCGGGAACGATTGAACCGCCTGTCGGACTTCGAAAAGGAAGACGAACGTGGGCGTGATCTCGGGTGGGACAAGTGCTCAAAACTCCGCTTGTTTCGACTTTTCCCAAAATGTAGACTCGACTCGTGCAAATCAAGAAAAAAACTCAGAAAAGCCTGCCAGGCTTGATGAACAATCCGTTCATCTTCCCCAGCACGA
>JBIIXZ010000096.1:0-9757 GCA_044347055.1 Bdellovibrionia bacterium
GGATATTGGACGCCACCTTCCTGTGCGCTCGGATGCGATCACTGATCCGTCCTGAACATCGATAGAAAGGCGTTCACGGATTCCGGCGAAAAACACTGCCGAAAACGCGCCTCCAGCTGCGCAGGAAGACGCTCGACAGGAAGGCCCTTGAGACGAAGCATCGACGCGCTCGCTTCATCAGCAATTCCAAGGACCTCAGCCAGGATCGGGACACGATGAGGACGATGCTCGGCTGAGCGCGCGAAGTCGCTGCCGTCGCGCCTCCAGTGATGATTCCGCACGGCTTGAACAATGATTGGATCAGCACGAAGAACTCGCGAGAGATATTCAGCGCTCATCGTCGGATGTTGCAGGAATTTGTTCAGCCTTTCTCCTTTCAACCGGGACGGATCCTCATCGAACGGAATTCCGTCGACGTTCAGGAGCGAAATGTCATGAAACAGTGCGGCCATCGCGAGCTTCAGGAACGCCTCCTCACGCTCGATCTGCAGCCGTGAGCCCATCAGTCCTGAAATGACGAGCACCGAGAGGCAATGATCCAGGTGCCGGCATTTCTTGAGCCACGTTCGCGACTCCACACGCGGATCGGCGATGCACTCCCGAAGCTGGAGCAGCGGTCTCTGGATCGCCATCCAAAACTTCCTATCAAGCTGCTCCATGGCACGAAGGCCCGACATGAGGCGAAGAGTCTCGCTCACGGCCATGGCGGCCCTGAGCCCGGGATCTCCCGACGGACCTCGATGGATCGACTCGCGGAAGACATCGATTTCATCGAGGACACGGTCGTGGTCCTCGCGCCTGACATAAAGATGGGTGACGCCGCGATTGGGATAACTACGGATCCGTGAGCCGACCTGATCCTCGAAAGGCTCCAGAAGACGAACGAGCTTTCCGTTCGAAATACGAATGTACACTGCCATTGGAACGCGATCGACATCGACGAAGTCCTCGATCGGAATACCGATGTACCGCTCTTCGCTCGCATCGACCGGAGCACGCTCCGAGGCATCGACATTGCGATTTCTCAACGATTCCTCGATCTGCAGCGGACTCATGCTTCCCGCAATCCTGAGCGACGCCGGAAGTGCCACGCGAGATTCCGTTTGAAACAAAAACACCGGAGTCACGGGCCGCTCCCGCCGGATTGCCCGGACGATGCCGACGAAATCTTCGTCCCAGGTGTCTGGCGAAAGAATGACCCTGCCAATTCCAATCTCCGGCGATTCAATCCACTTGCGCGCGCGCCTGCCGGAAAACGCCTGCAGCACTCCGGGAGCAGCAGGACAATTCCACTCGTCCGTCACGATGAGCCAGTTCGACATGGCTCAAGGGTACCCGAGCGTCGCGCGAGTTCTCCAGACGGCAGATTTTTCCACCGTGCGCCAACTGTTGCCCGACACGAGCAACAGTTTCTCAGGCCAGCCGTTTCACCGAAAACGAATCCTGTCCGATCCTAGTTTCAGGGGGAAGAAGCATGAATGGACTCTTGCTGCTTTTGAAAATCATCTCAGGAAGAAAGTATTCCGCACTCTTTGTCGCACTGCTGATTGGACTGCCGCTCATCCCCGGAGCATTCGCGCCGCTGGCCCGCGCCGCTGGTGCGATCGGCACCGCGGTGCAAACGGTGATTGCGGCCATTTCACTCCGAAAAGTCTCCGACCTCGACTTCGGAAACGCTGCGCCCAACGACCCGGCCAAGACCGTGCCCGCCGGAACCGGCGAGACCTCCGAGAACGCCAGCTTCGCGGTCTATGGCGAGCCCGGACGAAATTTCACGATCCTTCTTCCATCGGATGGATCCGTCCAGATGACCACCCGGTCCGGCCTCCTCCCGAATGAGTCCATCCCGGTCCTGGGGTTCACGTCCTTTCCGGCGCGAGTCGGAACCCTTGGTCCGACCGGCGAAGCCATGCTGTACGTGGGCGCCACGAGAAGCGCGCTCAAGCCCAACCAGGCCCTGGGCCGCTACTCGGGCACCTTCACGGTGAACGTGGTGTACTGATGCGCGCCCCTTGCCTTGCTCCGGTTCGTCAACCTAGGATGAAGTCATGTCAGGCCCAGCCGTGAAATCAGTCCTTCTCTGGAGCATCCTGTTGATCACGCTTCTGCCCGTCTCGTCGGTAAGGGCGAATCTTCAGGTGTTTCCGACCCGACTCGTCCTCTCCGACTCACAGAAGGCTGGACAGCTTTCACTTCGACTCGCTGGGGACAAGCCCCAGCGATTCCAGATCAGCACCGTTTTTTATCGGATGAAGCCGGATGCCTCGCTCGAGCTGGTCGCGACTCCGACGGACGATGAGCGTCCAGCGAAGTCCCTCATCCGATTCTCGCCACGCTCGGTGGAGCTGCAGCCCAACGTCGAACAGATCGTTCGAGTGATCCGATTCAGCTCGAAGCAGCTCGAAGAGGGCGAGTACCGTGCGCACCTGCTTTTCGAGCCTGTCAGCGACTCGCCTGCGGATATTGACCCGCGGAAGCCGAAAACAGACTCGCTGGCAATGCAGCTGGAAGCGAGGATCGCGATCGCGATTCCCATCATCGTCCGCCATGGCGATCCACAGGTCACAGGAGCCCTATCGGGCCTCCGCGTCCTGCCGGCTTCCAAGGCAGGAGGACGTCCCGCGTTCGAGGCGCAGCTGGTCAAGTCCGGAAACGGCTTTCTCTTCGGCGACCTCGAACTCTCGTTCATTCGTAACGGCGAGTCCACGCCACGAAGCCTTGCCACCATCCTGGGAGTCTCCAGCTACATTCCGAACCGAGTGCTCCGCTACCAGTTCGACCTGCCCGAAGGACTGAGCCTGGACCAGGGCCGCCTCAGGCTGGAGTACCGAAAGCCTCCGGAGAGCGGTGGAACGCGGATTGCCGAAGTCGAGTCCAAGGCCCGCTGACCTGATCCCAGCCGAATTCCCTGAAGCCCGTCAAATGAGTTCGTTATACCGACTATCTTAACGCCGACAACGCTAAGAACCGTGAATCGATTCATCGATCAACTTTTTGCTTCTTCCGTCGATAAGTTTCTCAGAAAGCGAGAAACGAACGATGAAGAAACTTCGAATGATCCGCGACAGGGCGGAGTCCATACTGCACCCTCAGGATCTCCGCGGCCTGAACGATCCTCCGCTCTTCGCGAAGTCCGGATTTCATTCTCGGCTCACGATCAGCGGAGTTCCTTCCGGGGACCAGCATCTGCAACGCGTGATTGCCAGGTATGGCCTCGCTCACGTCTCTCACGAGATGGAGGACGAGCTTACTCTTCGGGTGGATCGCGAGCAGCCCGGCGAGCACAAGATCCATGCAATCCACCTATTCTTTGCAGCGCTGGAAATCCACCGGAGCCACCCTTCTGCAAGCCTCCTGCTGCATCAACATGACGGACTGCGGAGCCTGATCTCGTCCCGCCTCGATGCCGGTGCCACCCGATCGGGGCACGACGCCGAGACGACAACCCTGAAAGCTTGGCGGAATACCTCCGCTCCACTCTCGCTTGACGAAGCCACCTCGCTCTATCTCGCACAGGCGGGAGTCCTGCCGCGGACTCTGGGCGAGCTCCAGGCCATCTCGCACGAGGAGCTCGCGCGAATTCACGACCTTCTGACCGGCTCGCACGCAACGGAGCACTCGACGCATCTGGGGAGGACGGCATGAACAGGAAGCAGTCTACTCGCTTTCCGGTGGCCTTCGGAATTCCGTCCTATCTCGCGCTGCTTGCCACGATCCCCGCCGTCCTGGCGACGGCGCCGATGCTGCTTGCCACGGAAACCGCAGGTCGGATCGCCGCTGCCGCCCTGGCGCCGATAATCTACGGCCTCAGCTATGTCGTGCTGGCAGGCGTCATGACGATTCCTTTCCAGCGAAGGATCGTCCGGGGCAAGTTTCCGCGGGACATGCGCCACTCGGTCTACGGTCCGCGACGCATGTACGGACTCGGGTGGGGAGCCGTCTTTTATTTCACTCCGCTCTATTTTGCCCTCATGAGCGTGCCGGCGCTTCGGAAGCTCCTCCTTCATCTTTTCGGCTACCGCGGAAGCCGCTCGGCGAACATCGCACCGGACGCCTGGCTCCGTGACCTGCCGCTGCTGAAGTTTTCGGAAAACGCGTACGTGGCGAACAAGTCCACGATCGGCACGAACATGTGCCTGATCGACGGATCGATCCTTGTGGACGAGGTCACGATCGGCAGAAACGCCATGGTCGGACACCTGGCCATGGTCGCTCCAGGATCCGTTCTCGGCGACGGCTCCGAGCTCGGCGTGGGCGCGGCGCTCGGCGTGAGGACGAAGGTGGGATCCCGCACGAGGGTAGGACCCAAGAGCGGCGTCGGACATGGCGCGCGCCTCGGAGACAATGTCGATATTGGCACCATGTCTTACATCGGCATCAAGGCCAGGATCAGCGACGGCGTGAAGATTCCCGGAGGGTCGAATATTCCTGAAGGTGCCGAGATCACCTCGAGCGAGGATGTCGAGCGCCTTCTGGAATCCGAGGCGCTGGCACTGAAGCAGGAAGTTTCACGGCTTCGAATGGTCTACTCGGGACAGCCGGAAAAAAGAGCTGTTGGAGGCCTGTGAACACCACTGACCAGATCCAGAGCGAGCGATTGCTGGAGTACACCCTTCGGGATTCGGTGGAACGCGCGGCAACGCTTGCAAAGCTTCTCTCGATTCCGTTCCTGCTCTACTCGATCAACAGCATCGACTTCATCCGCCGCTTCGAGCCGGGGGTGTCCTTTGCGGCGAACTTCTGGCCACGGATGCTGGCGGGCTCGCTGCCCCTGCTCCTGCTCGGATGGTTCACCCGGCGCTCGGCGCTGCGTGACACGGCGAAGCTGCTGCTCTGGATCACCGGCTTTTCGCTGATACTCCACGCCTCGGCATGGATCCACATCTGGAGCATCGCTCTCCATCGTGATGGAACGATCCTGACCTACGCCCAGCCCGCGAACGTGTTCCTGGCGGCGATCGTTTTCGCCACGATCGCTCCGCCTCGAAGGATGCTCGTTTACTTCTCGCTCATCTTCGCGCTGCTCTTTGAGCTTCCGTTATGCTGGATCGCCTACCAGAGCCATGACGAAGTGGTCTTCACTACGGTGCTTTCAGATACGCTCTGCTCGCTCGCGTACAGCATCCTGATCGGCCTGACAGTAAACCGGCTGCGCGAGCGGATCGCCATGCTGGAATTCGAAAAGGAGCGCGAAGCCAGCCGCTTCCTCGGACCGGTGGTCTCGAAAGCCATCTTCCATGGCGACGGCGGAATGCTTGAGAGAGTCCGCTGCGTCGGCTTCGTGATTTCAGTCGACATCCGCGAATCCACTGAGCTCATGCAGCGGCACGGCGATCACTGGCTCAATTATCGTCGAGAGTACTTCAAGCTCGTGACCCGCCTCGCCGCCCGCCACTCCGGCTACATCCAGAAGACCGTCGGAGACTGCCATGTCATCAATTTCGGAATCATGGATTACGGCGAGGATCTCAGCGACCTTCCGGGAATCGAGGCGGAGATCGAGCGAGCGGAAGAACGGCGGTTACAGCGAGCCAGCGATCACGCATTTGCTTTCGTTCAGGAACTCTTTGTCGCCAATCACCAGATGAGCGCGCGCGAGCTGCAGGGTGAAACAGTCCTGCTCGGAGCGGGCATCGACAAGGGATGGGTGGAGCGTGGACTGCAGGGCGACGAGGCGCAGAACGTTGAACTGGACGTCAATGGCAACCCGGTCAACTGCTGTAGCCGGCTGCAGGAATACTCCAAGGAGCTTCGACAACGCCATCACTGGTCCGCATCGGTTCTGGTCGTCTCGCCCTATGCGACGGACCACCTCCCGCATTTCGAGCAGTTCATTCGGCTGTCGACTGCGGAACATCCCGTACGCAATTTTCCCGGAATTCACTGGATCCTTGTCCGCACCGTGGAGGCCTGCACCCAGGAGTTCAGCCCCAACCACACGGACTCCAGACGGACGGCATAGCCCACGCTCAGTAAACGGCGGTGACCAAAAAACTTCCGCGCGTGGCCTCGATGACTTCGACAGGGGCGGGATGCCTCACGGCGGTCACGATGAGAACCAGCCTTCCATCGGAGGGAAGGAGCACCTCTCCTGAAAGATCTGAAAACCATGTCAGCACCGGCTCTTCTGTCCGGCTCACTTCACCACCATCAGGAAGGAGGATCGAAAACGCCTGGTGGGGAGATCCCGAGATCAGGAATCCCGCCATCCATTTCTCAGGCGACGCCCCGACGCCGTCCAGCTGAGCGGGACGTCGATCATGCGACTCGATCCAGAAGGAGCTCAGGCTGAGTACGGAAGCTCCAGAAGACACCTGCTGCCAGGCGATGGCTGGCGATGAGCCCGCATTGACAACCGAAACGGGTGCCAGGCAGGACACGCCGAGAATCATTGACCTCAATATAATAGAGAGAAGCTTCCAAGCGCCTGTCACAGTCCTCCCGCCACACCCTCTCCACTGAAAAGATTAACAGTGCTAGCGCGGTGCGTCAAAAAACTGACAACGGCTCGATTTACTTGGGTTTTAGACTCCACCTTCCGGCATGATCCAGTCTCCCGGAGGCGGCAGCGTGAGGATCTGAAAGGTCCTTCCGAGCTCGAGCTTTCGCCCGGCACGAAGCAGCTCCTGCACCGGAAGATGGCGACGCTGTTCGAGTCGACTCCACGGCGTG
Organism: Bdellovibrionia bacterium; assembly: GCA_044347055.1. GTDB lineage: Bacteria > Bdellovibrionota > UBA1018 > UBA1018 > UBA1018 > CAIOHW01. Next base: position 6,673 of record JBIIXZ010000096.1, read on the forward strand.
GATACGACCTGCCGTCCATCTTCCTCCGAGTCCAGCAGCTCATGGACTTCGGGAATGAGCTTTGCGGCCTGCTCTTCGGTAACGACGACGGCATGCCCTGAATCCAGGGCGTCGAGCACGGACTCGACCTCCGAGAGCCGAGCCACGGGGCGCCTCAACGCCACCGAGATCAGTCCCACCTCGTGCCAGATGTTTGCTTCTTCATCGAACATCGCCACCTGCCGATGCGGATTCGATGCAACGAAGTCGCGCAGCCCCGCGAGATCGCGCTCGCCTAGGGTGACTGCGACGGCATGCAGCCATGCCACCAGCGCGATCGTCGCCCACGGCAGGAAGCGCGGTCGGAAGATGGCTCGCACCCCCGCAGCGCAGGCAAGCACGCCCAGCAGAGTGATTCCAACCAGCGCGATTCCACTGCTGACTCCAATCCGGAGTCCGAGCCAGACGAGATACGCGACAACGACCGAGAGCACGCCTGCAGTCACGCGCTTGAGCACGGAAGCCAGCGCTCCACGAGTGGATTCAAGAAACGCCGCGAGGACTGCACCCACCGGAACCAGCACGTACAGATAGGTCGATACGCGATACGGATACACGGTGAAAAAAACCGAAGCCGGCAGCGCAGCAGCGATAATGAACCCCAGCAGTCGCCGATGCGCCCTGTCGATCACCGTCGCCATTCCGGCAAGGGCAAGCAGCGTGAACGGCAGGCAGAAACCGAGGAGGGCCAGCCACAGCTCGCCGGGTGTGCCTCCATTTCCACCGCGCTTGCTGATCGTTTCGCGCATGATGTAATCCGAGACGAAGCGATCATAATCGAGTCCGAGCACGGCCAGGTACCATGATGCTCCAACGACGGTTCCGAACATTCCCGCTACATAAAAGTGCAGGCTCCGAAACTCGCGCCATTCGCGCCTCGAAACGAGCAGGATCAGGTATCCGAAAACCCAGAGCACGGAATACAGAGGGCTTTTGACCCAGGCGAGGACTCCGACGGACGCAAACGCCGCATAGAGCGACCATGGATTTCTCAGGCGCTCTCGAGGCGTGCGGTCGAGGTACGCGAGGGCAAATGCCCACGCCAGCAGCGACAACGCCACCAGGTAGATCTCCATCTGGGCAGCCATTCCGAAAGTGGCCGTGCCGATGCTGCCGATGAACCAGATCGCCGCGCGCGCAGCCGAATGGCTCGGGCCATCCTCGGATTTCGGAAGCACGCGGCTTGCCACCGACCAGAGCGCGATTGCCGCCAGCAACGTGACGGCAACCGATGGCAGAAACGCGCCCCACAACGAATAACCAAACACCTTCATGCCGACGAGAGTCGACCAATACTGAAGCGGCGGCTTGTAGTAGCTGGGCTCTCCGAACAGGTATGGAATGAGCACGCTCTGCTGCTGCTGCATTTCAATGGCGGTGCTCAGGTACACCTTCTGATCGCCGGTCCACGGCACGCTCATCCAGCCCGCGAATGGCAGGTAGGCCACCGCGATTGCTGCAAGGATCTGGAGAAAGAAAAGCGCACCCATTTCTTGTGGAATAGCAGTACATTAATCACATGTCAGCCACCACGGATCGGATTGTCGTCGTCTCAGGAGCCCGCACCCCGTTTGCCCGCGCGAGGACGGTTTACCAGAACATGCCCGCCTCGATGCTGGGCGGAGTCGTTGCACGCGAAACCGTCGCGCGATCCGGCATCGATCCGAAGCTGATCGATGAAATGTACTTCGGCATCGTGAGCGCTCCGGCCGAAGGTTCGAACACGTCACGCGAATCGCTCTTCGACTCCGGCCTTCCGCCCACGATTCCGTGCACGACCGTCAACCGCTACTGCGCTTCCTCGGCTGAAGCCGTCGCAGGAATCTCGGCCAAAATCCTCTCCGGCCAGATCGAGATCGGCCTTGCGGGCGGCGTGGAGTCCATCAGCGCCGTGCGCGCGCTCTTTAGCCTGAAGGCCACGAACTACTTCCAGGATCTCGCCAAGGCGAAGACCACCGGCCAGCGCCTCGCGCTTCTCTCGAAATTCTCGCCGAAGCTCCTGGCCCCGATGGCACCCGGAATCAATGAGCCGACGACAGGCCTGAGCATGGGCCAGTCGGCCGACCTCATGGCCCGCATCTTCGGCGTCGGACGCGCCGAGCAGGATGAGTTCGCAGTGGCCAGCCACCACAAGGCCGCCGCCGCCTGGGAGCGCGGCTTCTACCAGACGCATGTCGTTCCGGTGGCGACTCCTGAAGGCAAGATCGTCGATCGCGACACGGACGTTCGCGCCGACACTTCGGTCGAGAAGATCTCGGGCCTGCGTCCGGTGTTCTACAAGGACGGAACCATTACTGCCGGAAACGCGAGTCCGCTCACGGACGGCGCATCGTGCGTGATGCTGATGAAGGAGTCCAAAGCCCGCGAGCTGGGTCTTCCGATCCTCGGAGTGATTCGCGGCTACGCGGCGGCGGGTGTCGACATCAAGAAAGAGCCGCTGCTCATCGGACCAGTTTACGCCATCCCGCGCGCGCTGAAGGCCGCGGGAATTAGCTGGAATGATCTCGACCTGCTGGAGGTGCACGAGGCCTTCGCCGCTCAGGTGCTCAGCACCATCCGCGCAATCGAAAGCCCGGAGTACGGCCGCGAGAAGCTCGGCCTGTCGGGGGCTATCGGCTCGGTCGATCGAAGCAAGCTCAACGTCAACGGCGGCTCGATTCCGCTCGGTCATCCGTTCGGTGCGACTGGTGGACGACTCGTCCTGCAGACGCTGCACGAGCTTCGCGCCCGGAAGAAGAACCTGGGCCTGATCTCGATCTGCGCCGCCGGAGGCCTGGGCAGCGTGATGGTGGTCGAGGCGATCTGAGACGGCCGAGAGACCCCTGCACCTCGCAGCCTCAAAACGAGGATTTCGTTCTAAGAATCAAGCGCTTATAGAATCATGTCCGGCACCTGAGAACATCTTAGGTGCCGCACGTTAAATTCACGTCTAGATTCCGGCTCCATTGAAGGAGCACCCATGAAAGTCGCACAGACCCTGAAAACCCTGTCTCTCATCCTGACCAGCGCCCCTGCCTTTGCTGGAATGGTTCACCTGGGCGACGCC
>JBIIXZ010000004.1:0-31346 GCA_044347055.1 Bdellovibrionia bacterium
CATGGCACCTCGGGTATTCGAGAAGCCTGGATCCGCCTCTCGCACAGGCTTGCCCCGATCTGCTGGTCACTCGTCGCTGTGGGGGTCTTTTTCGGAGGCGCCCGACTTCCCGGGCCGCTCGAGTCGATGCTGCAAGGCTCGTGGCTGGTCGGGCCGGCTCACTCGATGGTGCTTGTCGTGAAGGTGATCGCGCTGCAGATCGTCCTCACGATTGCCTCTCGGACCCTGCCTGCGGTGCGTGCCGACCAAGCCCATGATTTTGCCTGGAGGGTGCTCAGTCCCGCAGCAATCCTGGCGATCGTGTTTTTTCGACTCATCTCTCTGATGTCTCTCGGAGGCGGCCCATGAAGAGTGCCTTTTTGGAGAGTTTCATCCGGTATTGGACATCGGTCGGCCGCGCGATCGCGTCCGTCAGCAAGGCCTTGCGTGCCGGGGTGGTCTACCTGCAGGTTCGGAATGAGTCGAAGAAGGAGATCACTGAACAATATCCCGATCCGGTTTCAGCGAGATCCTCCGAGGAGCTTCCTGCGCGCACCAGGGGTCGGCTCAAGAACGACATCACGAAGTGCACTGGCTGCGGCGACTGCCAGAAAGCCTGTCCTGCGGATTGCATTGAAATCGTGACGGACGAGGGCCCGAAGCCGGGAAAAAAGTGGATCTCCACCTTCTCAGTGGATCACTCCCGGTGCATCTTTTGCGGGCTCTGCGTGGAGGTCTGCCAGCCGCAGTCCTTGGTTCACGAACGCGAGCACTACTCGGCGACATCGAGCACTGCTGAACAGGTGGCGAAGTTCGGTCGAGGACCGGTCCCTCCCGCACTGCGCGAACTTTGGGAAAAGCAAAGGGAGCAGGCGGACAAAGGAGACTACGTGTGAACCTCGTCCTGACCATTTCATCAGCGGTCTTCATCGTTACTTCGGCATTGGGAATAGCTTTGGGCAGAGAGCCGCGCTGGTCCATCATCTACTGGTGGGTGAATGGACTTGCGTCCTCTTCTCTCCTACTGTGCTTCGGGGCCGAACTATTGGCAGTGGTGATGGCAGTCAGCGTGACAGCGTGCTCTCTCGCGTTCTTTCTTCATTCGGACACTTTTGGCGGCTTGAGGGGAGATGAGAGGGCGCAGGCTTCGCGTCTTCATCCAAGAATGATCTTTCCGCTCGTCGTCAGCATCGGAGTAGGACTGATGGTGATTGCCCTTCTGAAGGCAGCATTGTCGGGGGCCGTTCAGCTACCAGGCGCGGATTTGCGTGGAGAGTCCTTTTTTGCCGAGGAAAGCTTTGTCGCCTTTCAACTGGTTGCCCTTTTCGGCCTGGCCTCCGTGCTGGGAGCAGGAGTGATTGCACGACCTGCCCGGAGAACCTCGGTGTCCGCGAGGGATGGGGTCCGAAATGATTGAATTCATCGGAGTCGTCTTCGGATTGGGCTTCTTCGGCCTGCTGGTTCAGCGAAGCGTCATCGGGGCACTCCTCAGCGTTCAGGTCATGACCACCGCCGCGATCCTTGCGCTGGTTCTTTTGGCAGGGGGTTCGGACGACGGGGCGCGCGCGTCGGCAGCGATGATCGGACGCGCCCGAGATGCGGGGCTGGTCTTCATGATCATCTTTCAGATTCAATGCGTGGCGGCGCTGGCCTTTGTCACGCGTCTTCATTACCTGCGCCTGAAGTCGGGAGTGGCCGACCTGACAACGATGAGGAACTGAAATGGCTTCGAGCACCTTGTTTCCCTGGATCCTGATTTTCAGTTCCGCAGTGGCCTTGATTTTCGGAGTCCAGCTAGCAGCCTTTCCTGCGGCGGGCAGGACCTCTCGCTCCGCGCTTGCGATTCTCTCCTGGGCAGCCTTTCTCGGGATGATCGGCGCGGGAATGTGGACCCTGGCCGAAAACCCGGTGGGGATGGTGTGGAGCACGGATTTTTTTCCGCTGGATGGATCCCTCGTTGCTCGCCTCGGCTTGGAGCTGAGTGTTGTTGGAGTGCTGGGCTGCTGGCTGGTGGCGGTGCTCTACGGATACGTCTATTTTTTGGAGCCCCTGATCGGGTCGCCGGGCTCCAGCCTTCATCATCCTTCTGCGGTCCTGGCAGTGTCGTCGATCGCCCTGTCCTGGTTTTCTTCCAGCCTCTGGACTTCGCTCCTGGCGCAGGTGCTCGCCGCCCTTTCTGGCTGGTTGATTCTCTCGGCACTGTCGGGAAGCCGCAACGAAGCCGGTCAGGCCTTCTCCAGGATTGCTGTCAGTTTCATTCGTGAGCGCGGGATTGGGATCGCCCTGGTCGTTCTGGGAGCAGGAGTCTGCGCAGCGCCCGGGGCGGAGATGAATTGGGCGCGGATTGCTCCGGGACAGATCCCTGAAACGGGAGCGATTTTGATCGTCCTCGGCAGCCTTCTTCAGTTTCAGCTTTTTCCGACGATGTCCTGGGGAACAAAAACATTCGGCCAAACCACGCTTCCTGCGGCGATTCAGCTGTTAATCGGCAATCCTTCCGCCTGGGTTTCATTTGCCCTCCTCCATAGAATGGTTCAGGCCGATGCCATCCAGCCTCAGGTCGGACTCGCCCTTGCTCTTCCGCTCGTGCTTCTTACGGCCGTCGCTGCACTCGGAAAGAGCCATCTGCAAAGTGCATTCGGAATCCTTGCTTCCGCGACCGCCGGAATGAGCGCGGCGGTCCTGCTGGGCGCGGGAGCGAGGGCGGGAGGCACGGCCTTCATCACCTCACAGCTCGGAATCGGGGCGCTTGCTCTTTTTCTGCGTCGATCACCGAAGGCTGACCACTCGGGCATTCTGCGAGTCGCCGGTGCAATCCTGGTGGTGGCGATGTTTGGGGGGCCCGGCTTCGCCTCGGCCGGAGTGCTGCTGCGCCTCATGGAGTCCGCAGAAGGAATCGCCCTGCAGGCGCTCGCCGCCCTGGCCTGGATCGCTCTTTCACTTGCGGCCATGAGGATTGTGGCCTCGCGGCCGGCGGCCGTTTCCGACGAGGCCTCCGCTCTCCTTCGAATCAACGAGGAAACTGCGCTCAGCTGGAGAGTTTCGCCGCTCGCGATCGTCGTACTGCTTTCGATGGCGGCTCTCTGGACCGGAGGCGCTACGGGACCTTTGTCTCCTGGAGATGGTGCGGCATGGGGTCCGGATTGGTCGACGCAGTTCTTCGGAGCAGGTCCAGGCTCATCCGACTCTGTGATGTATACTGCGCTCTGGGGCTGGATGCTCGCACTCGTCATCCTGGTTGCGGCAGGAGTGCCGGAAAGCCTGGCCAAGATGCAGCTGAGGTTCCTCTCGATTCCGGCCGATGGGTATGGATTATCCCGACTGATGGGTGGAGTCCTCGCGTTCGGAGTGGCTGCAGTCGATCGAGTGACGGCAGTCCATCGGGATTTCATCGCACGGAGGCTGTTTCGGGTCGCATTGCGGGGGTTCTCGTGGGCGTGTGCAACCGTTGCGCGCGCGGATCGATGGGTGCTCGAGAGGCTGGATCGGCTCATTCGTGGACTTGTTGAAGTTCCTGCAAAAGGATTGCAGCTGATGCAGTCGGGCAGCATCCAGTTCTACATTTTGTTTACGGTTGGATTCACTCTGGCCATGTTGCTACATTTCATGAGCCAACTGAGCACTTGAGGATAGAACGTGACGACGCTTCTGCTGACACCGATGATCCTGCTACCGTTCCTCGGCGCCGCGCTCCAGGCACTGGCTGCGCGGCCCGCCTCGGCGCGCTGGTTTGCCTTTTGTTCGAGCCTGATTTCTTCGATCCTGGGAATGATCGTTTTGGCGCATGGACTGCTGGGTCTGTCGCCCGAGGGACTGACCGATCGCCTTCCGTGGGTCGGCTCCTACGCGATTTCCTACGAGCTGTCGGTGGACGGAATGAGCAGGATCGCGGTGCTCATTGTCAGCCTGTTGTTTCCCGTGCTCATCGCATCCGAGTGGGAAAGAGGACGAGGCGCACGCGGGCTTTACGCCCTGTTCCTCGTTCTTCAGGGGGCCTTGCTGGGCGCCGTGTGCGCACAGGACCTCTTTCTGCTCTTCTTTTTTTGGGCGCTTTCATCGATTCCCGTCTTTTTTCTCGTTGGAATCTGGGGCGGCCCCGGCAAAGAAGAGGCGGCCTTTCGCGCGCTTGTTACTTCAGCAGTGGGTAACGCGCTGCTCTTCGGGGCGCTGGTCCTGATCTATTATTCCAAGGAGCCGCACACGTTTCTGATTCGCGACCTGGTTCAGGGCGGCACTCCCTGGAGGGAGATCACGGTCTCCGGAGTTCAGCTGTCCGTTTCGTCCGTCGCATTCCTTTTCATTTGCCTCGGGCTTGCCTTGAGGGCGCCGGTCTGGCCGCTCCATGGCTGGTTCACCCGCCTCGCGGATGAGGCTCCTTCCTCGGTCTCTGTGGCAGTGGCCGGCGCGGTGGTTCCTTGTGCCCTGCAGATTTTTGGAAAGCTCACCCACCTGCTGTTTCCTTCGACTTTTTCAGCCGCTGCGAACTGGATCGCCGCCGCCGGGCTCATCAACCTTCTGGTGGGCGCACTGGCAGCGAATGCTCAGCGACGCCTGTCCTCGCTGATTTCCTGCCTGGTGCTGGTGCAGGTTGGAATTTCCTTGATCGCCCTCGGGAGCGAGCACTCCAGCGCAATGGTCGGCATGACCTACCACCAGCTGAGCTCGGCCCTCGCGATCGCGGGCCTGGGCCTGCTTTTCGGCGCTCTTGCCACCAAGGGGCGGCATCCGGATCTTCAGGAGAGCTCGGGCGGTGCAGGATTGGTGCTTGAAGCGCCTGTTGCGGGCATCGTGATGGCGCTATCGATCGCCACGCTGGTGGGAGTGCCCGGACTCAGTGGATTCGTAGGCCAGGGATTGGTGCTGATGGGAAGCTATTCCAGCTCTCCCTGGATCATCCTTCCGGCGGGGGTCTCGCTGCTGCTGCTGACGACATGCCTTTTCGGCGCGTATCGAGTGCTGTTCCTGGGCGGCACCTCCGGCGAGCGGGTCTCTGAGCGTCGCGATGATGAGCTCACGCTTCGTGAAAAGAGCTACCTGCTGCCGCTCGTCGGACTCATGGTGGTCTTTGGTCTGTATCCGAAGCCCGTCCTCGACATTGTTCGGCCAACGGCAGAGCAGCTGCTTTCGAAGACCTCGAACGCATCGGAACCTGCGGTTCCTCAGGGAGTCGCCGAAGAGGATGCGCCCGGCACTGCTCCTACGAGCCTCCCTACGACGGGCCCATCACCCGCTGAGGGCGAGGCTCGGTGATGAGCTCTTTCTCCCTGGTTTTGCCAGAACTTTACCTCTTCATGACGGTCCTTGGCCTGATCCTGGCCGAAAGCGCCCATCATGAAGAAAGGGTGAGGTTGGTGCTGCCCACCAGCCTGCTGGGAATTTCCGGAGCCCTGATCCAGACCCTCCTGAGCTATCGGGGTGATCCAGCCCAGATTTTTGCTGCCACGCTTTCTCTCGATGGTTTCTCGCTGTTTTTCAAAACCCTGTTTCTCGTGCTGGCGGGAGTTGGGGTGACCTCGGCCTGCCTGGGAGATGAGGTGCCGAAGGAGCATCGATCCGAGTTCTGCTCGCTCGTGCTTCTGGGGACCCTGGCACTCATGATTGCGGCAAGTGCATCGAGCCTGTTTGTCGTCATCATCGCCCTTCAGCTTGCGGGTGCCAGCGGGTACTTCCTCGCGGGCTTCCACCGAGGAGGGGTGGCGCCGGCCGAGTCGTCGGTAAAGTGGCTGTTTTCCTCTCTCCTTTCCGGGGTGTTCCTCCTGATTGGCGCCCTGGCTCTCTTTTTATTGGCTGGCACGGCCAATATTTATGAGCTCCACCAGATCTTCGCATCGCATTCTCCTGCTCCCGTGACGATTCTACTGGTGTTCTCAGTGCTTTTCCTGGGCCTGAGCATTCCCATGATGGTCTTTCCATCTCAGCTCTGGGTTCCTGACGTTCTCCAGGGCGCGAATTCTCCCGCGGGCACCTTTTTGGTGCTGGGGCTCCGAGCCGGGGCATTCGCCGTCGCCGTGAGGCTTTGGGTGGTGATCTTTGCCATGGGCGGATCCGTCGTCGGAAAGTGGGCGCCCATCGGCGGCTGGGACTGGACCTCTTGGCTGGCCTTTAGCGCCGGGCTGACCTTGATGATTCCGGCGCTCCTCTCCATTCGACAGAAGAATGCCAAGCGCCTGCTGGCGTGCATTGCAATTGTTCAGAGCGGATATCTGCTGCTCGGCCTCCTGATCCTGGAAGAGGTGGGTCTCGCGGCCATCCTCTTCAATCTGCTGGTGGACCTCCTTGCCTTCGGCGGATTGATGTTTGTTCTTTCCTTGAGCGTGCAGCGCGCCGGATCGGACGAGCTCCTGAGGCTCCGAGGATGTTTCAGGGGCAAGTCATGGGAGGCAGTGGCATTTCTTCTGTTCACGGTTTCCTGGCTTGGCCTTCCCCCGTTTGCCGGCAGCCTGGGGCGATTCGCCCTGTTGGGCGTTGCAATCCGGAGAGAATGGTTTCTGCTGGCCTTCCTGGGTCTTGCAGCATTTGCGCTGACCATCGCGGCTTCGGGACGCCTGCTGCTTTCCGTGTTGAACCTTGGAGCGGATCAAGGGGCGGATGTTGAGGTCGTGGGGGAGACCGATCCAACCTTGAGCTGGAACCGCCGTGTCTTTATTTTGGCGCTCATCTTGCCCCTTGCCGGAGCGACGATCTTCGCCGAATGGCTGCTTCGCTGGGCGGGGCACTCGCTCCGATTTATTTTCTGGTAGCTCGCCGTTCTCGGCGTGGGCTATAACCACCAAACAATGGAATATATTCCGGTTCTGATCCTGATGGCCGTGGGAACGGCGATCGGTGTGGGCGCCATGACATTGTCCGCGCTCCTCGGTCCGAAGCTTCCCAATCGTCGTAAGAACTTGCCGTTTGAGTGCGGTGTGGAACCGCATGGCGACGCCCAGCATCGCATCTCGGTGCGCTTTTATCTGGTCGCGATTCTGTTTCTCCTGTTCGACGTCGAAGCCCTGTTCTTTTATCCGTGGGCCGTCGTCTACAAAAAGTATCTGACCATCAACGCCTTCATCCTCATCGAGATGGCGGCATTCGTCCTGATCCTGCTCGTCGGTTACTTCTACGTGCTGGGCAAGGGCGCTCTGGAGTGGGAATAAGCGTATGTCTAAAGACGGATCTTCAAGTTTCCTGACCACGCGTCTCGATGCGATTGTCGACTGGGGCCGCAAGAACGCGCTCTGGCCGCTGCCCTTCGGAACGAGCTGCTGCGGAATCGAGATGATGGCGACGTTCGCCGCCGACTATGACATCGGTCGTTTCGGCGCAGAAGCGCTTCGCTTCTCGCCTCGCCAGGCCGACCTTCTGATCGTTGCCGGAATCGTGAACACGAAAATGGCTCCGGTCCTGAAGAACATCTACGACCAGATGGCCGACCCCAAGTGGGTCATCTCGATGGGAGCCTGTGCTTCTTCGGGCGGCATCTTCAACGTCTACAGCGTCACCCAGGGCATCGACACGATCATTCCGGTCGACGTCTATGTTCCGGGATGCCCTCCCGCTCCTGAAGGAGTGCTCCACGGCCTGCTGCGCCTGCAGGAGCTCATCCAGAAGGGCGACACGCACCACCATCGCCGCGAGCGCGCCCGCCGCGCCGGAAAGGAAGCCTGATCATGCGCGGAACGGACATTCGCACGCCGGTTTCCACCATTTACGGCGATTTTGCCCAGAAGCACGCGGAGCGCTGGAAGCTCCAGGTCGAGGTCCTTCAGAAGAAATTCGGCGGCGCAGTGGAAGAAGTCCGCTGGCCGGGAATGTATCCGACCGATGTGCCGATCGTTTATGTCGCCAAGGAATCCATCGTCGACGTGTTGCGCGAGCTGAAGGAGGGTGCCGAGTTCCAGTACGACTTCCTCGCCGACATCACCGCCACTGACGAAGAGATCGAGCCGCGCTTTGAGATCGTCTACAACCTCTCGTCGCTTTCGACGGGTTCCCGCATTCGACTGAAGGCGCGGGTCCGCGACGGCGAGGATCTTCCGACCGCCTCGGTGGTATGGAAGGGCGCCAACTGGGCCGAGCGCGAGGTTTGGGACATGTTCGGAGTGAAGTTTCGCGGTCATCCTGACCTGCGCCGCATCCTCATGGACGAGCGCTGGCAGGGACACCCGCTCCGAAAGGATTATCCGCTCCGCGGATATCAGCTGTTTCCCGATACCCAACCCATTCACGTGGAATTGCTCAAGGACTGACGATGGAAACCCAGAAGCCGCATAGCGAATTTGGCCTTCCCGCTTCCGAGAACTACACGATCACCGCGGACGTGCCCGGACACGATCACGATCCGGATGATCTCTGGAAGGATTCCCGCGTTTACGTGAACATCGGACCGACCCACCCGGCGATGCACGGCGCCCTGCGCATGTGCGCACGGCTGAACGGCGAGACGATCGAAAAGTCGTACTGCGAGTTCGGGTACACGCACCGCGCGAAGGAAAAGCTCGGTGAGAATCGCACGTACCACAACTTCATCGTCTACACGGATCGACTGAACTACTGCTCGGCGCTCACGAACAATGTCACCTACGCCATGGCTGTCGAGCGCCTCATGGGCATCCAGGTTCCGGATCGCGCCGTGTGGATTCGCATGATCTGCACCGAAATGGCGCGAATCATCGACCACCTGATCTGCGTGGGCGTCAACGCGCTCGACCTCGGCGCCTTTTCGTTCTTCCTTTACGGATTCCACCAGCGCGAAGAGGCCTACACCCTGATCGAAAAGATCTGCGGAGCGCGCCTCACCACGTCCTACACCCGCATCGGCGGCCTGATGGCTGACGCTCCCGCGGGATGGGAGAAGGAAGTGAAGGACTGGGTCGTCCGCACCCGAAAGACCGTCCAGGAAATGGACAAGCTCCTCACCAACAACCGCATCTGGTGCGACCGCACACAGGGAGTCGGCGTGTTCACGAAGGAGCAGTGCATGGCCTACAGCTACACGGGCCCGAATGCCCGTGCAGCCGGCATCAATCGCGACCTTCGCCGCGACGATCCGACGATGTTCTACAAGCAGGTCGAATTCGATGTTCCTGTCGGCAAGAATGGCGACGTCTTCGATCGCTACATGGTCCGCATGGCCGAGATCTATCAGTCGCTCAACATCATCGCCCAGTGCGCGGACAAGATGCGTCCGGGCGCGATCTGGGTCGAGGACAAGCGCGTGCGCATCCCGGACAAGGACGTCGTGCACAACACCATGGAAGGCCTGATCCACCACTTCAAGTTCTTCATGACCGGATTCGATGTGCCCGCAGGCGAAGCCTACACCGCATTCGAGGCCACCAACGGAGAACTGGCCTTCTACATTGTCAGCAAGGGCGGCCCGCGCGCGCACCGCATGCGCATCCGCGGGCCATCGGTCTGGCATTACCAGGGACTCAGTGAAATGACCGAAGGCCTCAAGATCGCGGACATGGTCGCGGCCCTGGGTTCGATCAACATTATCGCCGGCGAGCTGGATCGCTGAGCGGAGGAAGTATGTCGAAGCTCCTGTCACAGAAGTTCTACGATTCAATGAAGAAGCTCGAGCCTCGCTACCCGACCAAGGTGGCGCTGCTCCTCCCTGCGCTGCATGCGGCGCAGGAGGAGTATGGATGGCTTCCGGGCGAAGTCATGAATGAGATCGGCGAATACATCGGAATCCACCCCGCGCAGGTGCGCGAAGTGGCGAGCTTCTACACGATGTACAACCTGAAGCCCGTGGGAAAGTACCACCTCAAGATCTGCACGAACGTGGCGTGCTGCCTGCGCGGAGCCGACGAGCTCGTTGAGCATTGTGAAAAGAAATTCGGAATCGGCGTCGGCGAGACCACCCCGGACAAGAAGTTCACGCTCATGGAAGAAGAGTGTCTCGGTGCCTGTGGCACGGCTCCGGCGATGATGCTCAATGACGACTACCACGAAAACCTGACCGCCGAAAAACTCGACCAGCTCATCGCTGGTCTGAAGTGAGCGAGGGACGACCGATGCCTGAATCGACCCAGATGTTCAAGCCGCACTTCCACGAAGAGGCACGCCCTCTCGCCTATTACCAGGCGAAGATGAACGGTTACACGGCCATCAAGAAAGCCCTTGCGATGGCGCCGGACGCCGTCATCGAGGAGATGAAGAAGTCCAACATGCGCGGCCGCGGCGGCGCAGGCTTTCCCACTGGCGTGAAGTGGGGTTTCATTCCCAAGCAGAGCACCAAGCCGAAGTACCTCGTCTGCAACGCCGACGAATCCGAGCCGGGCACCTTCAAAGACCGCGATATCATGCGCTACACCCCGCACCTCCTCATTGAGGGGATGCTGATCGGGGCGCATGCCATTGGCTCGAGCACCGGATACATCTACATCCGCGGTGAATACACGCGCGAAGCCAAGCTCCTGAATCAGGCGATCGATGAAGCCTATGAGGCAGGCCTGCTGGGAAAGAACATCCTCGGAACCGGGTTTAACTTTGATCTCACCGTTCACCGCGGTGCGGGCGCCTACATCTGCGGCGAAGAGACGGCCCTGCTGAATTCGCTCGAGGGCAAGCGCGGCGAGCCGCGCGTGAAGCCGCCGTTTCCGGCCCAGTCGGGCGCTTTCGCGGGTCCGACGATCGTCAACAACGTCGAGACGCTCGCGGCCGTTCCGATGATCATCAACAACGGCGGAGAGTGGTTCGCGAAGATCGGCAAGCTCGAGAAGTCGGGCGGCACGCGTCTGCTTTCGGTCTCCGGCCACGTGAAGAATCCGGGAGTGTATGAGATTCCTGCCGGAAGCATGACGATCCGCGAGATCGTCTACAACCTCTGTGGAGGTGTCTTGGGCGACAAGAAGCTCAAGGCCGTGATTCCGGGTGGCTCCTCCGCTCCGGTCCTCACTGCGGATGAAATCGACGTCATCTATGACATCGAGCCCCTGATGAAGATCGGCTCGATGATGGGGTCCGCAGCCCTGATGGTCGTGAGCGAAGATTATTGCGTGGTGAAGCTCATCAAGCGCATCACGAAATTCTACGAACATGAGTCCTGCGGGCAGTGCACGCCCTGCCGCGAAGGCTGCAAGTGGATGGAGGACATCCTCCATCGCATCGAAGACGGCCATGGCCGCGAGCAGGATATCGCCCTGCTTCTCGACATCGCCGACAACATCAACGGCAAGACGCTTTGCGCCCTGGGCGATGCCGCCGCGGGCCCTGTGACGAGCTTCGTGAAGAAGTTCCGCGCCGACTTTGAAGCACATATCCGAGGTGGAAAATGCCCAAATGCATAATTGATGGTCGCGAGGTGGAGTTTACGCCCGGCCAGAACCTCATTGAGGTGGCCAAGAGCGCGGGAATTGAAATCCCGCTTTTCTGTTATCATTCGGGCCTTTCGGTCGTCGCTCAGTGCCGCATGTGCGCGGTGGAGATCGAAAAGTTTCCGAAGCTCCAGACGGCCTGCTCGACGCCGGCCGCCGATGGAATGGTCGTCAAGACCCAGTCCGACAAGGTGAAGCAGAACCAGAAGTCCGTGATGGAATTCCTGCTCATCAACCATCCGCTCGACTGTCCGATCTGCGACAAGTCCGGAGAGTGCGACCTTCAGGACCAGTCGTACGGCTACGGCGACGCCTACATGCGCACCTCGGAAGAGCGCCGCACTTACGTCGATCTCGACATGGGTCCGGTCATCCAGAAGAACATGAACCGCTGCATTCACTGCACGCGCTGCATTCGATTCGGAGATGAGGTTGCTGGTATCCGTGAAATGGTCGCCATCCAGCGAGGAAACAACACGGAGATCACCACCATCGAGGGACGCCCCCTCGAGACGGACTATGCCGGCAACTATGCCGACATCTGCCCGACGGGCTCTCTGACCCTGAAGGATTTCCGTTTCAAGAAGCGCGCATGGTTTCTCAAGAAGACGCCGACGATCTGCGAAGGCTGCTCGCGCGGCTGCTCCATGGAAATGCAGCATGAAGCAAACATGATCTATCGCTGCGTCGCTCGCGAGAACCAGGCGGTGAACAAGTACTGGATCTGCGACGAAGGCCGCTTCAACTATCATTACGTCCAGGAGTCTGATCGCGTGACCGAGCCTGCCATGCAGCAGTCGGGCTCTCTGCAGATGTCGGTGTGGAAGGATTCCGTCGTCCATGCCCGCAATGCACTCCAGGGCAAAAAGGTGGCGATCCTCATCGGATCGGACCTGACCCTCGAGGAAGCGAAGCTCATCCAGCAGTTCGTTCCGGGCAAGTTTCCGGGCGCGCCGGTCTTCCACTATGGAACGCCGGGAATCGTGTCTTCAAAGGATGACGACGCTGCGGACGCCCTGCTCAAGCGCAAGAGCAAGACCTCGAACCTCCATGGCATGGAGAAGCTCGGCATCGCCGGCTTCAACGGCCTGCCCGCCGGCATCGATGCGGTGCTGGTATTCCGAGGCGGCCGCGCCGAGCTGCCGAAGCTCCCGGGCGTGAAGGTGGTTGGAGTGGGCGTGTTCAAGCGTCCGGATGCGGAGAAGTTCGAAGCCGTGCTGCCGGGAACCGCTTTCACGGAGAAAGACGGCACGATCGTGAACTTCATGGGAATGGAGCAGCGCCTCAAGCGCGCCATCGTTCCTCCGCGCGAGTGCAAGTCGGTTTCTGAAATCCTCATGATGTGGGCGAATCTGTGATGGAAACGATCCTTTCGACTCTGAATGGTCTCTGGGCAGCCAACGCCAGCCTCATCATCACCGCCGTGATGGCGGTCGTGGTGGCGGTGAGCCTCCTCCAGGTGGTTCCGCTGATGGTATGGCTGGAGCGTCGTGGTTCGGCCGTGATGCAGAAGCGTCTCGGTCCGAATCGTCTTGGACCCCTCGGCCTGTTTCAGGGCATTGCCGACGGCATCAAGGCCGTGTTCAAGGAGGATAATCCTCCTGCCCACGTCCATAAGTTCTTCTACCGCCTCGCGCCGGTGGTCTGCCTGATCCCGGCATACATGACTTTTGCGGTCATTCCGTTTGCGAGCTCGATCACGATCGGTGGACACACGATCAACTTCCAGGTGGCCGACCTGAACGTGGGATTCCTGTACATCTTCTCGATCGCTTCGCTCGGCGTGTACGGCATCATCATGGCCGGCTGGTCTTCGAACAACAAGTACTCGCTTCTGGGAAGCATGCGCTCTTCGGCGCAGATGATCAGCTACGAGCTCTCGCTCGGGCTCTCGGTCATCGGCATCCTGATGATCTTTTCGAGCGTGAAGCTCGGCGACATCGTCCGCCAGCAGGGCGAGCTTCTCGTCCAGCTCGGTCCGGTCGCCATCCCGAAGTGGGGCTTTTTCGTCCAGCCGCTGGGTTTCCTGATCTTCCTCGTTTCGGCCTACGCGGAGACCAACCGTCTTCCGTTTGACTTGCCGGAAGGCGAGTCAGAAATCGTCGCCGGTTACCATCTCGAGTACGGCTCGATGCACTTCGCGCTGTTCATGATGGCCGAGTACATCAACATGACGGTTGCCGCCGCCCTGACGGTAACGCTGTTTTTCGGTGGCTGGCAGATGCTTCCCGGCCTGCCGCAGCTGCACCAGCTCCTGGTGGAGCAGTTCCAGCTCGTCGGACTTGCCGGAGACGGCCTTCGCGTCCTGTTCGAGTTCGGCTCCTTTGCTGCGAAGACCGCTTTCTTCCTCTGGCTTTACGTCTGGGTTCGCTGGTCGCTTCCACGCTTTCGCTATGACCAGCTCATGGACCTGGGCTGGCGCGTGATGCTTCCGCTCTCGCTGGTGAACATCTTCGTCACCGGCATCCTGATCTACTACAAGGTGGTTTGAAGATGATCGTCAAGAACAAGCCCGGTTTGTTTCAGCGCTTCTACCTTCTGGAGTCCCTCGCCGGATTGAAGATCACGATCTCGAAGATCTTCAAGAAGAAGGTCACGATCCAGTATCCCGAGGAGCGCCGCGAGTACTCCGACCGCTTTCGCGGAATGCATTACATCAAGTCGGTCAACGGCGTGGAGAACTGCACGGCGTGCATGCTCTGCCCGACGGTCTGTCCGGCCGAGTGCATCCACATCGAAGCCGGTGAGCGCGACGACAAGGAGAAGTACCCGATCAAGTTCGAGATCGACTCGCTTCGCTGCTGCTTCTGCGGCATGTGCGAGGAGGCCTGCCCGAAGGACGCGATCAAGCTCAGCAACATCTACGAAATGAGCCAGACGACGCGCGAGGCTTACGACAAGGAATACCTCATGGAACAGCGAGGCCATAAATGACCGCCATCAATCCGATCGCCTTCTATCTCTTTGCGGGAGTCGCGCTGGCCTTTTCGGTGATGACCGTCCTTCGCAAGAACCCCGTTTCGAGCGCATTCAGCCTGGTTCTGGTGTTCTTTTCGTTCGCCGGAATCTATGCGCTTCTGGGCGCCCACCTGATCGCAACGCTCCAGGTGCTCGTCTATGCGGGCGCCATCATGGTTCTGTTCGTGTTCGTGGTCATGCTCCTGAACTCGGACAGCCCCTCGTTTGACTTCCGCAGGACGCCGGCTCTTTTCCGTGTCGCTGCGGGCCTGGTCTCACTCGCCCTGTTCGTCCTGTTCGTGCGCGTGTTCAAGAACTCGCCCTCGCTCGCCAAGCCGGGCGCCTTCACTCCGGAGGCCATCGACGCCGCCGGAGGAAATACTCGTGTCATCTCCGAGCTGATGTTCTCTGAATACGTCCTGCCATTCGAGCTCACTTCCGTGCTCCTGCTTGCGGGAATCGTCGGGGCCGTCGCGCTGGCGAAGCGCCACACGGCCGCGAAAACTGAATCCAAGAAGGGAGCCGTCCATGCAGCTGCCGCCCGTTGAACCCTGGGTCGTCCTGTCCTTCTCCGCCGCGATTTTCTTTGTTGGACTGTTCGGGCTCCTGGTCCGCAGGAATCTTTTGATCATCCTGATGTCGATCGAGCTGATGCTGAATGCCGTGAACCTGACCTACGTCACGTTCTCGAACCAGCTCTCTTCGATGGCCGGTCAGATGTCGGTTTTTTTCATCATTACCGTTGCGGCGGCTGAATCGGCCGTCGGCCTGGGCCTCGTGATCGCGCTTTATCGAACGCTCAAGACCGTCGACACCGACGAGATCACTCTCCTGAAGGATTGATTCCATGTTGAAGCTGATTCCGCTTTTTCCGCTCCTCGGATTCCTGGTCAACGGCCTCTGGTACGCGCTGATCCAGACGCGGCCTGGTGCCAAGAAGGCCGGCTCGGTCGTTCCGGGAACCATCGCAAGCCTGGCGATCCTCGGCTCGTTCATCGTCAGCGTGAAGGTTTTCCTGCAGCTCAAGGGCATGCCGGAAGCCGCCCGCGTGGTTGAAGAAACCCTCTTTTCCTGGATCCAGGTCGGCGACCTGAATGTTCCGATGACCCTTCGCGTGGACGTCCTCTCGACGCTCTTCACGATGGTGATCAGCGGCGTGGGCTTCCTGATCCACGTCTACTCGATCGGCTACATGAGCCATGACGAGACGCCAGGAAAGTTCTTCACGTACCTGAACCTGTTCTGCTTCGCGATGCTCATGCTGGTCATGGGCGCGAACCTTCCGATCCTGTTCCTCGGCTGGGAAGGCGTCGGCCTGTGCTCGTACCTGCTGATCGGCTACTGGTACACCGATGACGAAAAGGCCTCCGCCGGCAAGAAGGCCTTCATCGTCAACCGAATCGGCGATCTGGGCTTCCTGCTCGGAATGTTCCTGATCTTCACGACTTTCAAGACGCTCGACTTCGCCGAGATCCGACAGGCGTTCACGAACAGCCCGACGGGCGTTCTTCCTGCTGGCGTCACCTTCGAAACGCTTTCGGCAATCGGACTTCTCCTGTTTGTGGGCTGCATGGGCAAGTCGGCCCAGATTCCGCTCTATGTCTGGCTTCCTGATGCCATGGCCGGCCCGACGCCGGTTTCGGCACTGATCCACGCAGCGACGATGGTGACCTCGGGCATTTACCTCGTTGCGCGCCTGAACTTCCTGTATTCGCTCGCTCCTGCTGCAAGCGTGGTGGTGGCCGGAGTCGGCGCCTTCACCGCCTTCATGGCGGCGACGATCGCGATCACCCAGCGCGACATCAAGAAGGTCCTTGCGTACTCCACCGTCTCGCAGCTCGGCTACATGTTCCTTGCCTGCGGCGTGGGCGGCTATGTCGCTGGTGTGTTCCATGTCATCACGCACGCGTTTTTCAAGGCGCTCATGTTCCTGGGTGCGGGCAGCGTGATTCATGGCATGCACGAGGAGCAGGACATCATGAAGATGGGCGGCCTCAAGTCCAAGATGCCGCAGACCTTCCTCGTGTTCCTGATCGGATGGCTGGCGATCTGCGGCCTGCCTCCGTTCTCGGGCTTCTTCTCGAAGGACGAGATCCTCTGGCTTTCGTTTGCCTCGATGAAGGGCTCGAAGGTCCTGTGGGCCATGGGCGCACTGACGGCAGTGATGACGGCGTTCTACATGAGCCGACTGTTCTTCCTGACCTTCATGGGCAAGCCACGCACGCATGAGGCGGAGCACGCGCACGAGTCTCCCTTCGTGATGACGGGTCCGCTCTGGGTGCTTGCGATTTTGAGCGCGCTCGGCGGCTTCATGGGCATTCCGGCCGTGATTTCCGAGGTCTTCGGGGCACATGACATCAACTGGCTGGCGCACTGGCTGAATCCGGTGGTGCCGCACCATGTGGAGCTCGAGCCGACGGTGACGCACGCAATGGAGTGGGCGCTCATGGGCTTGAGTGTTCTCGGTGCGCTGGTTGGTATCTTTGTCGCCAAGGGACTCTATCGAGATCTGGCGAAGGCCGAGGCCCTTCAGAAGAAGTTCGCCGGCGTCCACAAGATCCTGACCGACAAGTGGTACATCGACGAGCTCTACGATGCGGCCATTGTCCGCCCCCTCGTGGCTTTCTCGAAGTTCCTCTGGCGCGGATTCGACGTCCTGGTCATCGACGGCTTTGTGAATGGCCTCGGACGCGTTAGCGCATGGACCGGCAATGCCGCTCGCGTGATGCAGACCGGCTCCGTTCAGACGTACGCAATCATGGCCCTTCTGGGCCTGCTCATTACCGTGGGGTACCTGGTTTATGGCCTGGCTTGATACTCGCCTGCTGACTGTTCTGACCTTTTTTCCGCTCGCCTGGGGCGTCGCCGGTCTCGTGCTTCCTTCTGGCAAGGACGGAAAGGCGGTCAAGGCGTGGAGCCTTCTCGGAACACTTCTGACCTTCTGGATCTCGTGGATCCTGCTTGGCAAGTTCAACGGTGGAACCGCGGACTTTCAGTTCACGGAAAACCTTCCTTGGATTCCGGGTCTCGGCATCAACTACAATCTGGGCGTTGATGGACTGAGCATCTGGCTGATCATGCTCACGACGTTCCTCATGCCGATCGTCGTCCTTGGAGCGTTCACCGCCGTCGAAGATCGCGTGAAGGAGTTCTTCTTCCTGCTTCTCGCGCTCGAAACCGGGATGCTCGGAGCGTTCGTCACCCTCGACGCATTCCTGTTCTACGTCTTCTGGGAGTTCATGCTCATTCCGATGTACTTCCTGATCGGCATTTGGGGCGGCAAGGACCGCATCTACGCCGCGATGAAGTTCTTCATCTACACCATGGTCGGCTCGCTGCTGATGCTGGTGGCTCTGTTCTACCTGATGCACCAGCACCAGGTTCAGTTCGGATCGTACTCGGCCGCAATCACGGATCTGTACAAGCTGAAGCTTGCCGGCGACGGCTGGCTCTCGGTGCAGGGCGTGCTTTTCCTGGCGTTCGCCCTCGCATTCGCCATCAAGGTACCGCTCTTTCCGATGCACACCTGGCTGCCCGATGCCCACGTCCAGGCCCCGACGGCTGGATCCGTCGTTCTGGCCGGCGTGCTCCTGAAGATGGGTGGATACGGATTCCTGCGGTTTGCCTTTCCGCTCTTTCCGCAGGCGGTAGCGCAGTACCAGATGATCTTCATGGGCCTGGGCGCGATTGCGATCGTGTACGGCGCGTGGGTCGCCATGGTCCAGCCCGACATCAAGAAGCTCGTGGCCTACTCCTCGGTGAGCCACATGGGCTACGTCGTCATCGGGCTGTTTTCTCTGAACACCGTCGGCGTCACCGGTTCGATTTACCAGATGCTGAACCACGGCATCTCGACCGGCGCGCTGTTCCTTCTGGTCGGGATGATCTATGAGCGCCGTCACACGCGCGAAATCAGCGACTTTGGTGGAATCACGAAGGTCATGCCGCTTTTCGCGGTGGCGTTCCTGATCGTGACGCTCTCCTCGGTTGCCCTTCCCGGCACCAACGGCTTCATCGGCGAATTCCTGATCCTTCTCGGAACGTGGAAAACCAGCCAGTGGACTGCGGTGGTCGCAGGTACGGGCGTGATTTTCGGCGCCGTGTACATGCTCTGGATGTTCCAGCGCGTGATGTTCGGCCCGCTGAAGAATCCTGAGAATGAGAACCTGAAGGACCTGTCGCTTCGCGAAGTGCTCGTGCTCCTGCCCCTGCTCGTGATGGCGGTATGGATGGGCATCAAGCCGAATCTGTTCTTCAACAAGATGGATGCTTCCGTTGCTGCATTCCTCGACCGTGCCGTCGTCAAGGCGGCTGCGATCGACGCAGCACCGGCTGCTCCAGCGGATCAGGCCGCCCCGGCGCCGGCTCCGCAGGGCAAGTCCAACACCAGCAAGATTTAAGGAAACCGTATGGAACAAGCATTGACCACGATTCGTCCTGAGCTGCTCACAATGACGGTTGGCCAGATGGCAGCGCTCAGTCCCTGGGTCTGGGCCCTGGGTGGCGCGCTGGCCATGATGCTGGCAGCAGTGCTCTTCAAGAACTGGAAGTGGGTGGTCCCCACGATGATGATCCTGGCGACTGCCGGAGCCGCGTGGAGCTCCACGATGCTCATGGATCTGGGAGACCAGTTCCTGTTCAACCGGATGATGCTGGTGGATCGCTTCACCCTGGTCTTCACGATCCTGTTCGCGCTTTCCGCACTGGTGACCACGCTTTCGTCGATGAAGTATCTCGATCGCGAAGGACTCCAGCACCCCGAGTACTACATCCTCATGCTGTTCTCGATGATCGGGATGATGAACATGGTCTCGGCCCTCGACCTCGTGGTGATCTTCGTCGCCCTCGAGCTCATGTCCATCGCAGTATATGTCCTGGTGGGCTTTCGTCGCGCCGATCGCCGAAGCAATGAGGCCGCCGTGAAGTATTTCGTGCTGGGAGGAGCAGCTTCAGCAGTGTTTCTCTACGGGTCGGCGCTGCTTTACGGCGCCACCGGATCGATCAACATCCAGGAAATTCTCGCCGTCGTGAAGGCCGGCGATGCGAGCGGCTCGCTGCTCTTCGTTCTCGGGTCGGCGCTCGTGATCTTCGGATTCCTTTTCAAGGTGGCGTCGTTTCCGTTTCACATGTGGATGCCGGATGTTTACGAAGGGGCCCCAGCTCCGATCACCGGCTTCATGACCACGGGAATCAAGGCAGCGTCATTCGCGACGTTCGTTCGCGTGATGGCTGGCCTGGGTTACGGAACGGATCTCGCGGACGCCTTGCAAAAGCACCTGCACGACATCCTGTGGATCTCCGCGGCGCTGACGATGGTGATCGGAAACGTCATTGCGCTGACGCAGGTCAATCTCAAGCGCATGCTGGCGTACTCGTCGATTGCCCACACCGGCTATCTGTTGGTGGGAATCCTTGCCGGACCGGCGTCGGATGCCGGGTTCGGGCCGATCTACCTCTACCTTTTGGCCTACACGGTCATGAACCTTGGTGCATTCGCAGTGCTCTCGGCTCTCGCCAGGCGCGGAGATGCCGGCATCAATCTTCACGACATGGCCGGCCTCTCGAAGCGCCAGCCGCTGATGGCGTTCGGCATGGCCGTGTTCCTGTTCTCGATGGCGGGAATTCCGCCGACAGCAGGCTTTGCCGCCAAATATTTGCTGTTTTCGTCGGCAGTTCAGGCGGGCGAAATCTGGATCACTGTCATTGCCGTGCTGTGCAGCGCCATTTCCGTGTACTATTACCTGAGAGTGCTCGTGTACATGTACATGCGCGAGCCTGCTGAGGCCGGCGGGTCGGCAGGGCGGTCGTGGATGGCTTCGGCTGCCGTGCTGGCGATGATCGTGCTGACGTTGCAGATCGGAATCCTTCCGTCGCGAGTGATCGAGACGGCGAAGCTGGTTTCGAAGTCCGCTGTCGCACAGATCGGCCAGGCAGGAGCCCGCGTCGCTCGATAATCATCGGGCCGGGCCTCTCGACCGGATAGAGAGGACATGGCCGCGAAGAGATCGTCCACGAAATTCAAGATCAGGCTCGAGACCGGAAGAGTGCTCGGGCCGATCGATGCCGAGCGGATCGCACAGCTGATCCGCAAGGGGCACGTGCGCGGCAATGAGCTGGTGCGAGCACATCCGGAGGGCGACTGGAAGCCCTTCGCCCACCACACCGAACTAGCCGATCTGATGCTGGCCGTTGCTGCCGGCAAGAGTCTCGAAGAAACGAAAGCCGGCACTGCCCAGCATCATCCCGAGGTGGCGCAAACGCAGCTGCTCGAGGCAACCAGGATTCTACCCAGTGATTCGCCTCCTCAAGAGCCTCAACCAGAGAAGCCGGTGGAGAATTCCGGCTCATTCTTCAGTCTGGAGGCCATGCCTGAGCCCGAAAAGCCACAAGAGCCCCCGGAGCCGAGCCGCGCAGCGCCCGGCCCTGTGATCGTCGAAGAGCAGGAGCACGAGGACCGTACCGTCGTGGGTTCGCCCTTCGATCAGGATGAGGAAGACGGAACCGCTGTCGGGATATCGATCGAAGGCGAAGAGCTTCCTGCGGTAAAGAACATCTCGCAGGAGAAGACCGTGGTTTTCCATCGGTCATCGACCTCCAAAAAGCTTCCAGGAAGGACAACGAAGCCCGGCCGCGCCAGGGTGCAGCGGGTGATGATTCTGCTGGTCCTGGTCTTCATCGCCCTCGAGCTCGTCTCTGACATGACGGAATCGCCCCGAAAGGCACCCGACCGTATCGAGGAAATCCGGCCCCGCCTGCCTTCGGCGACGGAAAAAAAGCCCGACCCGATGCAGAGCCAGAAGCTCTATTTGCAGGGCTTGGAGCAGTATCGCTCCGACTCGCTTCCGGAGTATCGGAAGGCTGCAATTCTGTTCACGAAGGCGGTCGAATCAGACCCGCAGAATGTCCGTGCGCTGGCGATGCTTGCTTCCAGCTACCTGAACCTGATCGATGTTTCGAACAAGGATGAGACCTACTTTTCAGTCATCTCCAAGTTGATCGAACTGTCTCGGGCGAAGAATCTCGACATGCCGGAAACCCTCATTGCGGAGGTCGAGTACCTGCTCTTTTCACAGCGCCCGACCGCCGCCCAGAATCGGCTCATTGACTACACGAAAAGCCATAAGAACTACGATTCAATCCTGTTCGTCTACCTGTCACAGGTGCTTCTTGCGAGGGGGGATTATGCCACCGCGGCTCGGTACCTGAGCCCGCTTTCCGACGACAAGCCCTACAGCGTGAAGGTCTTCCATCTGCGTGGGCAGATTGCCGAGGGGCTCGCCGATTCAGAGGCGGCCATCGCGCAGTATCAAAGGGCGGTGGAGCTCAACCCGCGGCACGGATTCTCTCGCTATCGCATCCTGAGGCTGCTGGAAGCTAGGGCCGCCCTGCGCGAGGGGCGCGATCATCTGGTCTTTCTGAGCAAGAATCCTGATCTTCTTCCGGCACGCGAACAGGCCCAGGTGCTGTCGTGGCGTGCCACCGTGGAGGAATCCGAGGGGCGAGTTGACGTGGCGCTTGGACTGGTCGAGCGCGCCTTGAGGTTGGATTCAGAAAATCCGGCGTACAGCCTTCAGCACTACCTGTTGAGGGCTCGCGCGGGAGACACGGTTCCTTCGATCCGCAAGGAGGCCCGGCTCTACTACCATCTTGCCGAAGGAGAGCGACTGGCTCGAGCAGGTCGAGTCGAGGAAGCGCTGGTGCAATATCTCGAGGCACGCCGAGAGAACCCCAAGAGCTCACTGCCCCTCGCCAAAAGAGGCGAGCTCTTTTATTCCATCAAGAAAGATATCGTGAATGCCAGGATCGCCTACCAGAAGGCCGCGGAGCTTGCTCCGCGCGATGTGCGGGTCTGGTCGAAATACATCGAGCTTCTAATCCAGAGTTACGAATGGGAAGAGGCTGCCAAGGCCATGGCCCGATTCCGGTCACTGCCGGTTCCGCAAGGCATCATCGACAAGATCTCCGCCGACTGGCATGCCCGACAGGGACTCCACGTCGAAGCGCAATCGCATTATCGAAAAGCCATGTCGCGGTCCTATATCGATCCGAACGTGTACCTGGCGTACGGCAAGAGCCTGATCGCCACGAAGCAGTTCGAGCAGGCACCGTTCATCTTTTCGCTGGCCATGCGCCTCGATCCGGAGAATCCGGAAGCAATCCTCGGAACGGCAACGGCCATCGCCGGCAGCGACGGCATTGATCGTGCCGTGGCTTATCTCCAGGACGAACTCCAGAAAGGTCGCGGGACGCGCGTGGAGCTGCTCTGCGGCATTGCTTCGCTGCTGATCCAGAAGGGACGGCTCGATCAGGCGGAGGAGCTGGTCGAACAGGCAAAAACTCTTCGACCCGAGGCATCGCAGCCTTGGAAGGTTGCCGCCGAATTGGCGCTGGCCCGAGGCACGGAGCGGAGGTGGAAGGAAAAGGCGGACGACGCCTACCGAGCCTACCTGGATCGGAACCCCAGTGACGCCACGATCATGTATGAGCGGTACCGGGTGCTCGTGGACCTCGAAAAATACGAACAGGCGGACCAGGAGCTGGGGCGCATTTACGAGTCCTACCCGAAATTCCCCAGCCTGCATTTCAGCAAAGGTCTGATTTACATGCGACTTGCCAATTACAAGGCGGCGCTGCGTGAGTTCGAGCAGGAGCTCAAGAACGGCAACACGTCGACTCAAAACCTCGTGGAGCTTGGCAAGGCGCATCTCGAGCTCAAGGAGCCCGACAAGGCGCTGGGGTACTTCATCCAGGCCATCAAGCGGAGCCCCACCGACTCCGAGCCCAAGATCCAGGCGGGCCGGGCCAATTTCGTGCTGACGCGTTATGAGGCGTCGGTAGCCATGTTCCAGGAGGCGATGAAGATCGACTCCGGAAACCCGCTGATCTATCGCCATCTCGGGTACGTCTACCGGGCCATGGGAGACGCCGGAAACATGCGCTGGGCCTTCAACAAGTACCTCGAAATGGAGCCTGACGCCGCGGACAAGGGCGAGATCCAGAAAAACCTGTGATACGGTGAGACGGTATGCTTGATCCGAAATATTTTGGCGAAGCGGTGGGTGAACTGGAAGCGGGACTGAAGAGGCGCAATGCCGATCCGGCGCTCGTCACGCGGATTGCCGAACTCTCGAAGTCGCGCAAGGCGCTGATCATGCAGGGCGATTCGCTCAAGGCCAAGCGCAACCAGGCGTCGCAGGAAATCGGCGCGCTCAAGGCCAAGTCGAAGACGGATCCGGCAGCCGCCGCCGAAGCCGAACGCCGGATGGTCGAGACTCGCGCCATCGGCGATGAGATCAAGGCCATTGATGCGAAGCTTGCCGAAGTGGACGGTGAGTTCACGAATCTTGGACTTCGCATTCCGAACATTCCGCACGCCTCTGTTCCGAACGGTGCTGGGGCTGAAGACAACGTGGAAGCACGCCGCTGGGGTGCGCCGCGCCAGTTTTCGTTCCAGCCACTGGATCATGTCACGCTGGGCGAGAAGCTCGGCATCCTGGATTTTGAACGCGCAGGAAAACTCTCGGGCGCACGATTCACCCTGTATCTGGGCGCCGGAGCCACGCTCGAGCGCGCGCTGATTCAGTTCATGCTCGACCTGCACACTCGCCAGCACGGCTACCGTGAAGTGATTCCGCCGTTCATGGTCAATCGCGAGTCGATGACCGGAACGGGACAGCTTCCGAAGTTCGAAGAGGATCTTTTCAAGACCGGCACGGCCGATCGCGAGCTCTTCCTGATTCCGACTTCCGAAGTTCCGCTCACGAACATTTACCGCGACGAGATCATCGAGCACGGAAAGCTTCCCTACTACCTGACCGCCTACTCGCCGTGTTTTCGCTCGGAGGCCGGCTCTTACGGCAAGGACACGCGCGGCCTGATTCGCCAGCACCAGTTCCAGAAAGTGGAGCTGGTCAAAATCGTCGAGCCTGAGAAGTCGTACGAGGAGCTCGAGAAGATGACTGCCAACGCTGAGAAGGTGCTCCAGCTCTTGGGCCTTCCGTATCGCACGATGGCTCTGTGTACCGGCGACATGGGCTTTAGCGCTGCCAAGACCTACGACATCGAAGTCTGGCTGCCGGCACAGAACACGTACCGCGAAATCTCGAGCTGCTCGAACTGCGAGGACTTCCAGGCCCGCCGCGCGCAGATCCGGTACCGTCCAGAGGCGCAGGGCAAGCCTCGCCTCGCCCATACGCTGAACGGCTCGGGCTTGGCCGTGGGACGCACCTTCATCGCGATCCTCGAAAACTACCAGGACGAGAAGGGCCGCGTGGAAATTCCGGAGCCGCTGCACCGTTATATCGAGGGTGCTCCCGGATTCGTTCGCGAAGGCTCGAAGATCTGGTTGACCGGCTGAGTGCCGGTTTGACATGACGGAACCTGTCGACCCTGGGTTCCGATCTGACGCGGAGAGATGGCAGAGTGGTCGAATGCGCCGGTTTTGAAAACCGGAGTGGGGGCAACCTCACCGGGGGTTCGAATCCCTCTCTCTCCGCCACTTCATTCCTTCTGACAGATATGTGCTTCCGTTGTCAGTATTCTCGGGGGCTTCCGGCGGCACTCCGGGCTAGGCTCGTTTCAAACACGAAACCCGGAGGCTCCATGAAGAACGCTTTTACGAAGACGCTCGCACTGACCCTGACCCTTTCCGCTCTGGCCCTGGCTGCCGGTCCGGCGAAGGAAGCTCGTGCGGAGAACTGGTGCCCCATCCAGCTCTCCGACTGCTCGCCAGCGGAGACGGCGTTTTACATCACCTTTTCGCCCATCACCCTGCCGGTGACGAGTGTTGCCCTGAGCAGCATGTCAGTGAACAACTACAAGATGGCTGTCGCTCAGGCCGCGGTCGAAGACGTGGCCGTTTATTACGACTCGGGCCGCCTCACGGGCGTTCTTCCTTCGGTACTCGAAAACACGAAATCGGTTCTCGCCGCAGAGCGCGGTGTGAGCGCGATCGACATCTCGGATGCCGAGGCTGTGGATCATATCGCCGCTGTCGCCGAAGGTGTTCTGAACTAATCGTATCGACCGTCCTCCGTGCACATTCCACCGGATGATCCAGGATATGCCCCGACAAGCTCAGCCAAAAAGCTCGAGGTTGGCCGGGGCGATCTTCTGGAATCTCTCGGGGGCGAGGTATTCCGCGGGGTAGGCCTCAAGCCCGCGTGAACGCAGGTGACGCACGAGAGCTCCCATGCCCCGGTGTTGGACAAACACCCGCCGAGCGCCGCTTTCCTCGATCGTGCGATTGAGATCGCTCCAGTCCGCATGATCGGAGAGCACGAATCCGCGGTCGTACCCCTTTCCGCCCCGAAACGGAGCGCCGGGCTTCTGGTCCTGCATCCATCCGGAAGCGAATGCGGTTTCATGGTCGCCCAGTCGCAGGACCAGGGCGTCATCCAGCGCCTGAGGAGGAATCAGGAGCAGTTCTCCTCGAATCGAGCCTTCGATCTCGTCCAGACATCGGGTCGGTGCAAGCGCGCGACCCTCGCGCCGATAGCACTCGGTCAGCTCGGTCATCGTGCGGTGGATGATAATCTTTCGTTCAGCATGCGGAGCGAGCTCAGCAAGGATGCGCTGGGCTTTGCCGAGCGAATAGCCGAACAAAACGGAGTTTCTGCCCCCGAGCGCGTTTGCCTGCCACCACTCCAGGATCTCCGCGCCAGCATGACGGGCTCTATCCCAGACGTATTTCGGCGTTCCAAACGTGGCTTCAGTAATCAGCGTCTGGCACGGCACCACCTCAAAGGGCTCGCAGCTCGGATCCGGGTCGCGCTTGTAGTCGCCGGTCGCCACCCACACCTCCTCGCCTCGCTGCACGCGAACCTGCGCCGATCCTAGAATGTGCCCTGCGGGATGAAGGCTGATTTCCACTTCGCCGAATCGCAGCTTCTTGCCGTAAGCCAGCGGATGAACCTCGATGGTGCGTCCGAGCCGTGCACGGAGAAGCCCGACGGAAGTTGGGGCGCACCAGTACTCGCGCGATCCGCGGCGCGCGTGGTCGCTATGAGCGTGCGTGATCACTGCGCGCGCAACGGGACGATGCGGGTCGATGTGGAATCCGCCGGCCTCGCAAAAAAGCCCGGCCTCTGTCCAGCTGATCAGGGGCGAGCTCAGCGCAGGAGCCCCTCGGAGCGCAGCACGGCTTGGACGGCCGGGCGCTGGTACACGCGATCGATGTAGGAGGCGAGATTCTTGTGGGTGTCCATTTTCACGCCGACCCATTTTGACCACCCGAGCACCGTGAACAGGTACGCATCGGCAATGGTAAAGGTTGAACCCATCAGGAACTCGCGGCCTGCAAGATGCGCATCCACGTGGGCAAGGTGCTGGTGGACGTTCTTCATCGCCCACTCGCGCACGTCCGACTGGGTCGTTTCGTTCGAGGAAATGGACTGCAGTCCAAAGAGCGGCGAATAGGCCTTATGCAAATCCGCAGCAACAAACGACAGCCAGGCCAGCGTCTCGGCACGCTCCCACGAACCCACGGGAGCCAGGAGCTTCGACTCTGGCTTCATGTCGGCTACGATTTCGAGGATCGCAGCATTCTGGGTGAGCGTCCTGCCGTCATTCATGGCGAGCACCGGAACAACGCCCAGCGGATTCAGCCTGTCGAGCTCGGCCACGTGACCCTCGGGCTTGCCCCAGTCCACTTTTACGGCCTCATACGCCACACCAGCCTCTTCGAGACCGATATGGCAGGACATCGAACACGAACCAGCAGAGTAGTAGAGCTTCATGGCAATCACCTCTCCTTGACGAGCTGGAAGATGCCCGAAAACAAGGCCATTTTCACGCGGGATTTCATGGTAGATTCGAGCCATGGCGACCGCGGTCCTTCTGGCACTGGCCGGCTTCATTGCCGGCGTGATCGACTCCATTGCCGGGGGCGGAGGACTCATCACGCTCCCGTCGCTGATGCTGGTGCTCGGTGCAGGCCCGCTGGCCGTCGGCTCGAACAAGATTCCGGGATTATTGGCGGCTGTTTCGGCGCTCGTCGTCTACTGGAGAGCCGGACAACTCTGGATCAAGACCGGACTCGCGTTTTCGGCGGCGCTTTTTGCGGGAGCATGGGCCGGCAGCCTCGCCTCGCCCCACCTGCCACGAGAAGTGTTTAAGATTCTTCTGCTCATCAGTGTTCCGCTGGTTCTGGCCGTAGTCTTCTCGCGCCCCCTCTGGATGAAGCGAGTGGAAGCACATCAGGACCACTCGGATGTGCTGACCGGAAGTTCCTTGGCCCGGCTCGGATTGCTGGGCCTTGCCGTTGGTTTTTACGACGGCGCCTGGGGTCCGGGAGGAGGAACATTCATGTTCTTGTCGCTCCTCTTTGGCGCGAAGATTCCGCTACTTCCGGCCATTGCGACCGCGAAGCTTGCCAATTCGAGTTCTGCCGGTGCATCGCTGATCAATTATTGGCGACAATCGCTGGTTTCTCCGGTCGAGGGAGTATCGGTGGCCATGGGAAGCATCGTCGGGGCCGCGCTCGGCGCTCGAATGGCGCGGCATGCCGCGGAAAAGGTGGTCCGACCGGCGCTCGTGGTGATTTCCGTGCTTCTTCTCGTCCGCGTATTCAGCAATTCCTGACCCTTTCGCGTCGCCAATTCTCCTTCGCCGAAATCCGGTTCATTTTTGCAGGCTGTTTCCCTAGACTGAAGGGCGTCCACAACAAATCATCTTTCAAGGAGTAGAAAGCGATGAAGAATCCGTTTCTGTTCGTTGTTCTTGCGACTTTTGGTTCTCTTTCCGCGAATGCCGCGGATTATATGATTGATGGCGTGCACTCGAGCGCCAACTTCAAGATCAAGCACCTGATGAGCAAGGTGGCAGGTGGCTTTAACGATTTTTCGGGCGAATTCTCGTTCGATGAAAAGAACCCCAAGGCCTTCCAGGGAGAGTTCACGATCAAGGCCGCCAGCATCAACACGAACAATGCCAAGCGTGACGAGCACCTGCGCGGCGATGACTTCTTTTCCGCCGACAAGAACCCGACCCTCAGCTTCAAGGCGCGCGAGCTCAAGCCTGCCGGCAAGGGCAAGTTCAAGCTGATGGGTGACTTCACGATGCGCGGCGTGACCAAGCCCGCCACCTTTGACGTGGAGTACCTCGGTGCAGGCAAGGATCCGTGGGGCAATGATAAGGTGGGTTTCAGCGCCGTGAGCAAGATCAACCGCAAGGACTGGGGAATGGTCTTCAACAAGGTGCTCGACACCGGCGGTTTCATGCTGGGCGATGAAGTTGAAATCGACATTCAGGTCGAAGGCAACGCCAAGGCTCCAGCCAATGCCAAGAAGTAATCTTCTTCTGTCAGTCGTTCTGGGCGCAGCTCTCGGTTTCGGGGGCTGTGCCCGCCTTTCTCTTCGCAAGCCCGCCGAGGCACAGCAGTCCTGCCCGCGCGTCGATCTCGGCGAGGTGGAATCGGATTGTCCCTGGGCCCAGTGGGTTCGAGAGGTGGACGCCGGCTCGAGAGCCGCGGCGGAGCTTCCTGATGTGCTGGCGCAATCGCTTGATGCCGATGCACGTGATCCGGCTCTTCAGGAGGCCTGGGGATTGAGCCTCAATTTCGACTCTGGAGCCCGTGCGGAAATCGTCCAGCTGCCCGTCCTGGAAGAGCTTGCCCGGCGCCTCGGTGTCCGCCTGGTCACCGAGAAGGGAATCACCCGTCAACATGCGGGACTGATTCACACCTATGGCTACCTGCTCAGTAACCTGAGAACCCCTTTTGGGTACAAGCGCGCGCGCTGGGTGGCCGGAACCATCGACCGCGGCCTCTCGCTTCCTGAGAATACCGTCGGACCCGCGATCCTGGGGTCCAGTACTTTGCTTTCACGCACCACCTACCTGTTCATGAAGGTCGCGCTGCATCAGGATCCCGGGGCCTGGAAGGGGTGGCAATCTCGCCTCTCAGCGCGCGCCACTCCGGAGCTTCGCTCGTTCTCTCTTCCGCCCATTCAGCGAAGAAAAGAGGCTTTTCAGCTGAAAAGCGGCGAAAAAATCGAACTGGTGACCGACCTCGTTCCGCTTCCCCGAGACCCGCAGGGAGGAAAACTGCTGGTTTACTCGGTGCATCGGGCCGGCCGGGTCGAGCTCATCACGGGATTTCCGGTCGATTCGAAGTTCCAGGAGAGGCCGGGAAATCCGGTCCGCCCTCGGTACAATGCCTGGGTGGAGTGACCAAAAAACGGGATGAAAATCGGGGGCCTCGCTGTTACAGTGAGGGCGACCTTCGCGGAGAGATGGCCGAGTGGTCGAAGGCACACCCTTGCTAAGGGTGCAGGGGAGAAATCCCCTCGAGAGTTCGAATCTCTCTCTCTCCGCCACTTTTATTTCCTGACATCGTGAAACTTTTTGACCGGAAGTTCGGAAGCGATTTTCTCGGATCCGTTCCCCTTGAACCGGGGGTTTATCGCTATTTCGATTCCTCTGGCGAGCTGGTCTATGTCGGAAAGGCCATTCGCCTCCGCCGCCGTCTCCAGCAATACCGCAACGCCCAGAGGCTCAAGAGGCATCGGAAGATGCGCGAGATTCTCAAGGCCGCCGCGCGACTGGAGGTGACCGCCTGCTCGACGCACGAGGAGGCCTGCCTGCTGGAGCTCGAGCTGATTCGCACGCTTCGCCCGCGCTTCAATGTGGCATCGGCTTACTCGTTTCTTTATCCGTACATCGGAGTGCGCGCTGACCGGGGAGTGCTCGAGCTTTTCCTGACGTCGCGTCCGACACTTCTCGAAAACGAACGCGGAATTTCGTGGAACGGCGCCTATCGCTCCAGGCACTGGACGCGCGAATTCTTCGAGGCGCTGGAAAGTCTCCTCGGCTACATTTCGCATCGGACGCCCCTCGCCGGCCGAAAAGTGGCGAAGACACCCGGGGTGTGGATCCAGCAGTACCGGATGGTGCCACCTGTGGTGCTTCGCGAGCTGGAGCTCTTTCTCCGCGGTGAACCCCAGAACGAGTTTCTCTCGGAGCTGGTCCTGGCACTTGTCGAAAACGCAGGAGCGCGGTCACGGCGCTCCGCCGTGCAGGAGGATCTGCAGACTTGTGCGAAATTCTGGCGACGCGAGTGCGAGCGTCTCGCGGTGGCGAGAGCTCATGCGGGGTTCACGGACTACCCCGTGCCGCAGGAAAGGCGCGATGAGCTGTTCCTGAAGTTCAGGTTATCCCGTGCGTCGGATCGGGGGCTTTGACGCCGGCTTGCGGGCATGAGGCAGGGCATCGGAAACGACCTGCTCGCGCACCGGTTTCTTGCGAACGGCCGCCCGGGCTGCGGGTTTCACACGCATCGGTGGAGCTGGCGGCGGAGTACCTGCAGGAGACGCCGCCTCGGCAGCCGGCTGCTCGGCCGGCACGACATCGCGTGCTTCCGGTTCAGCCGCAAGCTCTCGAATGAGCGCCAGTGACTCCTCCAGGCCCTCGACCCCGCTCGGTGCGCGAGTGAATTCCGAAAGCGTCTGGCGCGACCTCTGGTCGAGGTCCTCGATGATTTGATGAAGCTGTGAGAGCACCTGGCCCTGGTCTTCGCGCCGGGCATGCAGTTCGTGCGAGGCTTCGCCAGCAATGGCAGCATTCTCGAGAATCGTTCGTACGGCCTCCTGGAGGCGCTTCACGGATCCACGCTGGGTTTCAATCATTTGGCCGAGACGTGTGTGGAATACCGGGGCGGCAACGACTGCCGGCGCTGCGGCTGCGGCAGGGGGCGCGAGCACCGGCTCAAGCCGTTCCGGGGCGCCTTCAAGCGAGCGGACGAGGTCCTTCGCGGACTGGGCCGACATTCGTGCCAGACTGGCGAGTTCCTCGGCAACAATCAGGACGCCTTTTCCGCTTTCACCCATGCGGTCGGCCTCGACTGCGGCATTGAAGGACAAGAGCTTTGTTTGGAAGGCAAAATCATGGAACGCCCGAGCCTTGCCCTGAATCTGGTCAATCCATTCGCGCAGAGGGCGAAGGTCCGGCGGGGTGGGTATTGCGGCTCCTGCTGCCGGAGTTCCGGCAAGCAGCGAGGCCTCGATCGAAGGAATCTCCTCGAGCGAGGCAGAAATTCCCTCCAGCACCACGCGCGCCTGTTCAGCAGAAATCTGCATTCCAGAGGCCGACTTTTCGATCAGGCCCAGCACT
>JBIIXZ010000097.1:0-9727 GCA_044347055.1 Bdellovibrionia bacterium
CAAAGAGATCCTGATGGGAGGTCGCCTTCCGAAGGCTTTCCAGAATCGACTGAAGGAGGCCGAGGCCGTTTCTCGATGGGAAGCCGCCGTCGGCCCGATCATCGCCAAGCACGCGCAGGCCCTTCGCGTCGAGGATGGAGTGCTTTATGTGGAGGTCGGTCACCCGATCTGGCGTTCGGAGCTGCATCACCGCCGTCGTCAGATCCTGGAGATCTTGAACCAGGGCGCCAAGGACGAGACCGCGATCCTCAAGGACCTGCATTTCAGCGATCCCAGAAATCCGGGTCAGGGAACCAAGAAGAACGCCAGGGCCGCGGCCACGAAGATCACCAAGAACACGACCAGCGCGGGGTGAGACCACCACGCCTGCTCCACCGGCTCCGATATGATCAGGGGCTCGGGAGCATGGGACTGGCGAGCAGGCTGCGACACAGCGCCGCCGTCCTTCAAAATCTTGGTCTCCGTTTCGGTTTCGGTGATTTCGTCGGTTTCCTCTTCGTGGTCCGAGCCCGCTTCAGAGCGATCCGGCCAGCGAATTCCGAGCTGCGAGTGCAGCTCCTCGGATTCCTGAAACGAAAACCAATAATGGTTCTCACGACAGGCTTCATCCCGGAGTTCCCATCGTCCCGCGCGAATGCTTTCGATGAGCTGCTCCTGCTCGAACGGACCATGGATCTCATTCTGGATCGTACGAACCATCCATCGAGTCATTGCAGCACCCGGAAGCTCAGGCGATCGGCGTCGAGGAAGCGACGAATGACCTCGTTGTCGGCATTCTTGAACTCCTCAGGAGTTCCCCAGAAGACGAATTTGCCGTCCTGAAGAAATGCGATCTGATCGGCAAGCCGAAGGGCTGACGGAATGTCGTGGCTGATGACCAGAGATGTCAGGCGGTACTCGCGCTTGAGGGTTTCGATGAGTTCGTCCACTGTCACGCGGGTCACAGGATCGAGCCCGGTGGTGGGCTCATCGTACAGCAGGATCTGCGGCTCGCGAATGATGGCTCGTGCCAGGGCGACGCGTTTCTTCATTCCTCCCGAGAGTTCGTTCGGAAACTTGTCGTAGCCGGTCTTCATTCCGAGAATCGAGAGGCTCCGAGTGACCTTTTCGGAGATGGCCGACTCGGAAAGTTTCGTGTGCTCACGAAGCGGAAAAGCCACGTTTTCAAAGATGGTCATGTCATCGAACAGGGCGGAGTTCTGGAAGAGCATGCCGAAGATCTTCCGATGCTCGGCCAGTTCACGGCCTGAGAGAGTCGACATGTTCCTGCCCGCAACCCAGACGTCTCCCGAGTCCGGCCGAAGCAGTCCAAGAATATGCTTGATCGTGACGCTCTTTCCGACCCCGGAAGGTCCGAGAATGTAGGTCAGCTTTCCAGCAGGAAACTCGGCAGAGAGCCCTTTGAGAACGGCATCTCGACCTCCTCGGAACGATTTGTACACGTCCACGAAGCGTATGGTTCCGGTTTCGGTCCTCGGTTCAGACATAAATTCTTTGTACCCGACGCGTGAGGGATGTCAAAACCTCGTAAGGGATGGTTCCAGCGGCGGCTGCCTGGGCGTGAGGATCGATTCCTTCACCCCAGAGCCTGGCCCAGTCTCCGCGGTTCACCCTCGCGGATGCACCGACGGCACACATGTCCATCGATATCGGGCCCAAAAACGGCTGAAGCTTTCCTCCGAGAAGGACGCGTGCCGGTGATTTCGGCGCACTCCAAGCGCGATGGATGCCTTCGCCGTAGCCGATTCCAAGCACGGCCACGCGTTCACGACGACGAGTGCGGTAGCGTGCGCCGTAGCCGACGGGCTCTCCCGGAGCCAGCTCGCGAAGCAGGATCACCGGGGCCTCGAGGGTGAGCACCGGGCGCAATCCATGCGACTTGGCGGCACCCTGCGGAGGGATTCCATAGAGCGAGAGCCCGGGACGAATTCTTCGGGTCAATCCCGCAAGCTTCCAGGAGCGAGCTCCGAGGCTGGCCGCACTATTGGCCAGATGGAAGTCGACCGAATCCGGAAGAACTCCCGACAGCACAGAAACCAGATGCTCGAAGCGAGTCCGCTGATTTCGACTGCAGCCGTGGCCAGCATCTTCGCCCACCGCCAGATGCGAGAGGACTCCTCTAGGAAAGATGCCCCGGCGTGCCAGTTCGACAAGATCGGCCCGGACCTCATTCAGGTCCTCCAGGCCAATGCCCAGGCGGTTCATTCCGGTGTTGAATTTGAGCTCGAATGGAATCCTCATGGACCAGCTTTTTTTCGGAAACCCGGAATGGAAGCTTCTCCAATCCTCGATCGATGCGATCACGGGAGTCAGGTCGAAGTTTTTGCACATCTGCCCCAGCTCTTCGCCCCTGCTGCCGCTCGGCCAAGGTACGGCTCCCGAAAAGACGATGATCGAAGTGGTTCGATTGGCCGGAAGCGCTTCGCGAACCTCCACGGCCTCGCCGAATGTTGCCACGCCGAGCGCAGACACCCCCGGCTGCGACGACAGCAGGCGCGCTGCCCACACCGCTCCATGGCCATAGGCGTCGGCCTTGATCATGGTCACGACCGAATGGCCCGGAGCACGAGCGCGAATCGCTTTCAGGTTGCTTCGAAGTGCGGCCCCGCTGACCCGGGCGACGGCGCGAATATCAAACATGTTTGGACTCCGAATCACGAGGACTGAGAATGGAACGGTGAAATCGCGCTGCCCGCTCCATCCAGGTTCCAATCACCGAAGCACTGGCGCGAACACGCGCCGAGGGGCGCAGAACCAGCAGCACTCCCAGAAGGCGCGGACGGTCCGACTCCGACATCAGCGGCCATGCCAGATAGGACGACGTATCGTGTTGCGAGAGCACCGCCGAGCGCAATGAAGGAATTTCGAGAAGAGTCTTTCCAGGAGTAATCCCGACCTCGCTCAGGGGCGTTCGGATTCCATCGCGCTCGAAGGCAACTTCCGTGAGGAGACCTTGGCTGCGGTCGAACTCCAGAAAGAGAGCCTCGCACTGGGTTGCCCGGCCCACGCACTCCGCGAGGTTGGTGCCGAGCTCCCGAATACTGCGGGCGCGATAGATGGCCTGGTGAACCGCTTCGGCGGGAATGACCAGGGGCCTGCGCGCGAACCATCGTTCCGCGAGGCCCGACATCCCCTTTCTCAGGAATGCCAGGAGTCCCAACCCTGCGGCTATTGCCACCAGTGCGAGTGCGGGCCTCTCCCAAGAGCGTAGGTCTCTTCTCCAACCGTCTCCGGCCGATGGGGCGTCATCCGGCAGCTGTTCGGCCTCGGGAGCCAGCTCAGGAGCCTCAGCAATCTGAAGCCGCGGAGAAACGACCGAGAGGAGTCTTTCGCCGGGGTACCCGGTGGCGAACTCAAGTGCAACCACCCCTTCCTGCCCTCCCAGCTCCAGTCGAATCAGCTCCGGAGGATCGCTTTCCATGCGGGGCTGGGGAAGCGGCAGACCGCCGAGGGTTGCGAGAACCCTGCGATGGACGGCTTCCTCCATCCAGGACGGGCGTGAGTTCAAGGCGCGAATGATCCTGGAGGTTCCTGATGCACGCGAGAGCACCCAAAAAACCCGGTCATCTTCGGCGCAGCCCCCGGAAAGGCACTCCCGAACACGGGAGCGCAGTTCCAGGAGCTCTTTTCCGAGGAACTGCCCTGTATTGGAGTGTTGCTCCGCTTCAGCCGGTCGGGGGCTCGTCCAGCCGGCAATCCAGATGACGGCAAGCTGGAAACACAATCGTTTCATGGGTAACATCGCTGGTGGTCTCTGTGCACATGGTACCTCAAGTCCTCATTCTAGGAACGGGAATAGCCGGTCTTTCCTGCGCTCTCAAATTCGCAGGAAGCTACCCTGCCATTCGCGTGACACTGCTGGCGAAGGAGCTCGCCGATGAGGGCTCGACCAGGTACGCCCAGGGAGGGATTGCTTCCGTCTGGTCGAAACAGGACAGCTTCGAAGAACACCAGAAGGACACGCTCTTCGCCGGAGCGGGCCTTTGCCGCCCCGAAATCGTGAATATTTGCGTGAGCGAGGGCCCGGACCGCATTCGCGAACTGATCGACTGGGGAGTCCAGTTCACGAAAAAAGGGGTTGATCCGACCGAGGAGTTTGACCTGCACCGCGAGGGAGGCCACAGCAGGCGACGCATCCTCCACGCCGACGACCTCACCGGACTGGAGATCGAACGCGCCCTATTGGAGCAGGTTCGCAGGCACCCACAAATCGAGATCCTCGAAAATCACATCGCCATCGACCTGGTCACCGAAGGAAAAGTATTCAAGCGCTGGCGCAAGCCCGGGCGGTGCCTCGGAGTTTATGCCCTCGACTCCTCGACCGGCAAGATTCGCACGATCGCAGCCGACATCACGGTTCTCGCAACCGGCGGAGCGGGCAAAGTGTACTTGTATACGTCGAATCCCGATGTTTCGACCGGCGACGGAATTGCGATGGCCCACCGCGCAGGGGCCCAGGTTGCCAACCTCGAGTTCATGCAGTTCCACCCCACCTGCCTCTATCATCCTTCTGCCAAGACCTTCCTCATCT
The DNA here is from genome assembly GCA_044347055.1 of Bdellovibrionia bacterium. Lineage (GTDB taxonomy): Bacteria > Bdellovibrionota > UBA1018 > UBA1018 > UBA1018 > CAIOHW01. Next base: position 4,532 of record JBIIXZ010000097.1, read on the forward strand.
CCGAGGCGCTCCGTGGCGAAGGGGCCGTGCTTCGGAACCTTCATGGGGAGGCGTTCATGGCCCGCTACCATGAGCTCGCCGATCTCGCGCCGCGGGACATCGTCGCTCGTGCCATCGATTCGGAGATGAAAAGGACAGGCGATCGGCACGTGTGGCTCGATGCCACGACGATTCCTGAGGGAGCAAAAAAGTTTCCGAACATCTTCGAGATGTGCCGCAGCCTCGGCATCGAGCCCACGAAACAACCAATTCCAGTGGTTCCGGCAGCGCACTACATGTGCGGAGGCGTGCTTGCCAATGAGCATGGCGAATCCACCCTGCCCGGACTCTATGCGATTGGCGAGGTGGCGTGCACGGGCCTCCACGGAGCCAACCGCCTCGCCAGCAACTCGCTTCTGGAGGCCGTTGTCTTTTCGAACCGAGTGGTCCTCCATGCAGCCGGCTTGATCGAGCAGGTGATGGAAGGCAAGGTGCCGCAGGTTCAGCCGATGCCGATTCCCGAATGGGATCCGGGGCGAGCCGTTCCGCTCGAGGAGCAGATCAATATCGCGGCAAACTGGTTCGAGCTTCGAACACTGATGTGGAATTATGTCGGAATCGTTCGCAGTGATCGTCGGCTGGAACGTGCCCGAAGACGGCTTGACCTTCTGCGCGAGGAAGTAAACACCTACTACTGGAACTACCTGCTTACTCGAGATCTCATCGAGCTGCGCAACCTGCTGACGGTCGCGGACCTCATCGTCCAGTGCGCCTTGCAGCGCAAGGAAAGCCGCGGCCTTCACTTCACTGTCGACTACCCGAAGCGTGACGACGCAAAGTTCAGCGTCGATACCGTGATTGCAGGTCCGAAAGCCTGACCAGGCTGACGAATCGAAGTCCTTTTTCCTCGAAGAACTCACGCGCCCCCTGCTCGCGGTCCACCACGGTCAGGACTCCCAGCACATGGAATCCGGCATCGCGAACCTTCTCGACCGCCTGCATGGCCGATTTACCGGTGGTCGAAACATCCTCGACGATGATCAGGCCGGCGTTCTTGCGAAGGTTCTCGAGCCCTTCGATGAATCTTCCCGTGCCATGCCCCTTGGGCTCCTTGCGGACGATGAATGCGGGAAGACCCTCTTGTCCTGTGGTCCGTCCGAGACTTGCCAGCGACACGGCAGTGGCGATCGGATCCGCTCCCAGCGTCAGGCCGCCCACCCCTGCGGCATGATGCAGGACTCCCGCCTCCTGCAGGGCCAGAATCGAGAGCTCTCCGATCAGCTTGGCACCGCGCGCGGAGAGCGTCGTCGCCTTGAGGTCGATATAGAACGAGGACTTTTGCCCGGAAGAGAGGGTGAAGTCACCCTCGCGGTAGCTCTTTTCGAGAATCAGTTCGATCAGCTGTGTTCTTGGATCCATTTCGACAGGTCGGCGAACGCCTTCTCCTTTTGCACTTCGTTGAAGGACTCGTGGAAGAATCCCTCATACGTCACGATGCGCTTGCCAGACTGTCGAAGTTTTCCGGCAAATTCAAGGGTGGCTTGCGGGTCCACCAGTCCATCCGCGAGAGGAACGAGAAACTGCGTCTCCGCCTGAAGGACATCGCGCGAGCGCGCGCGGCGGATGGCCTCCAGCATTTCGGTAAAGAAACGGGCCGTGGCCTTGCCGTGAACCAGCGTGTCCTGGTTGTAGGTGGCGACCACTGCAGGATCATGGGACACCAGCGAGCTATCCAGTCCGGTATCGAGCTGAAGCCCGCCCAGGACCTTCGAGAGAGCATGGCCTGCCAGCCTCTTGGCAAGCGGAACTTCGAACTTGAGTCCGAGGAGCGGTGCGCTCAGCGTGGCGCTGCGGAATGAAATTTGTGGGTGCTCCTGAAGCAGGAGCAGCGAGATCAGTCCGCCCATGCTGTGCCCGAAAAGGTGGATCTCCACCTTGCGTCCATGGGCGCCCCACTCGGATCTCGTGCGTTCCACGAATGCCCGGGCATCCAGAACATACTGCTCGAAACGATCGACATGCCCGCGCACTCCTTCGGACCTGCCGTGACCGCGATGGTCCATCGTCGCGATGACATCGACCGTTTCAGAAAGATAGTGCGGAAAATGCTGGTAGCGGCCGCAATGTTCGCCCTGCCCATGAAACGCAAAGAGGATTTTCACTGGACGGTCACGGGTTTCGAGGGCCGACTTGTGGCTGTGCACCATCGAAAAGAGGTTCAGCTTGCCATCCGAGGATGGAGCCGTGGACCAGGACGTCTTCCAGGAGTCCGGAACTCCCGGAAATCCGGGAACCAGCCCGTGCGCCACGCCTTTTGCCCTCAAGTCCGTCATTTTTTCGATTCGCTAGATTGAATGTAGGCTTCGATGCATCGAACGGAATGATCGGAGAGCTTCTCGAACCGGAAGCTGAAGCCCTTGCCGTCCTCGAGAAGCCGGACGATTTCTCCTTCCGCAACGAACGACTGGATTTTTCTACCCGCTGCCGTGACCGGTGCGCTGATATTCAGCTTGAGCCGCGTGCCGACCTGTCCGGGAAGATCGCGAGTCAGAACCTGCATTCCACCGATGCTGACGTCGCGGCAGACTGCAGTGAATACCTTTCCATCCGAGGCCATGAGGCTTCGCGCGACGACAGGAACTCGTGGAGCGCGTCGGCGTTCGATCTTCTTCACTGCACGGACACTCTTGGACTCCGCCACGCTGTCCTTGAACTGGTCCAGTCGTTTCACCTTCTCCCACCCTGCCATGCCATCCTTCCAGATGTGGACATCGCCGTGGATCTTGCCGATCCGCAGAAAGCGATGAATGTCGTCTTCGGTGAACGGTCCAAACTGGGTGTCGTTGTAGAACAGATACCAGTTCTGGACTTTGCGGGGAGGAGGAGGGGCGCCGGTGGCTCGAGTGGCGTTCTTTTGCACCTCAACTTCGATGATCTTGTTGGGCTGGGCCGGAACCGCCGCCTTGAAGTCAGGGATGTCGCACAGACGCATCCACTTCTGCTGTCCCTTGCGCCACCCATAGTGCGCCCACGTCAGCTCGGCTTTCTGGATTTTGGCGACCACTTCCGAAGCTGCCATCGGACCGACCCACTTTTCATGGTTGATCGCGACGAACCATACGGCCTGGTCTTCCTTGCCCGAAAAAAACACGTTCCCTGTGTTTTCCATATTTTCTGAGTGTAAATGAGGAGCCCAAAATTCGTACAAACTTTCGACAGCTGGATGAGCCTGCTTCAACCGGGGCCTCCCGAAGAAGAATCGCCGCCCTCTCTGCCGCTCTTAAGTTATTGAAATAAAGAGTATATTTAAAGATCCCGGCATTCACCCGTCTGGCATCGGCCTTGCCTTAGAAGTGTTCTGAGAGAGAGCACCCTTATGAACAGGAACTCGATGAAGTTGCATCTCAGTCCCCTCCTTCTCCGGTCGCGCGTCGCGCGTGCCAGCATGGCACTCGCCATGGCAGCCCTTGTGAGCGCCTGTGGCAAGGAGAGCTTTGAAACCATCAAGACGGTGAGCATCGCCGAGGCGCCCGGATATTTTACCCTGGCTCCGAAGGTCGACATCCTGCTTGCCCAGGACAATACCGGGTCCATGAGCGAGATCTACCACCAGATGGGCACCGAAGTGCCTCGCTTCCTGAGCAACCTGTCGGCCACCGGCTGGGATTACCACTTTGCATCCATTCCGCTGACGACGTCGTCCAGCAATCCGGGACGCCTTTTTTCGCAGATCGTGGCCTCGAAGCAGGATCGCAATTGGGGCGAGAGCGAGTGGATCGTTCCGTTTCCGGGAGCACTCTTTACGGACTCCGATCCGGGGACGATCGTGTCCTCATTTTTCCGGCGTCCGTCCGATTATACCGATTACCGAAATTATCTTCGCCCGAGCAACACGCTTCGCGGATTGGAGCCGGGCCTCGAAACACTTCATGGCCAGCTTGCCGGACAGATGGCAGGAACCGGATTCCATCGCGATGATGCCATGCTCGTGATCCTGGTCGTCGGCAATGGTGATGATACTTCGGGGCGCAAGATCTGCCGGCGGGTCGATGGAATCGAGGCTCCCTGCGACGCTCCGACCATGGGTTCCGCGACGCCGGTTCGTTGCGGCTCGGATAGTCTTTCGCTCGCGAACAACTGCAAGATCGGCTCATTCACCAGCGCCCAGCACGCGCCCGGCACCTCGGGCTACGTCCGCGAGTATTACCAGCAGCACCTTGAGGCTCTTCGTCCCAATTCGCAGCAGGTCCGCATGCATGCAGCGGTTTCCTCGGGAGGCCTTTGCTACGGCCACTCTTCGGCCGCAGGCACCCAGTACTCCGCCCTGGCCGGCGCATTGGGCGGCACGACCCAGAACATCTGCACGACTTCGGCAAGCACGGTGCTTTCCAGGATCCAGAACTCGCTCGAGACCCAGCGCTTGAGTCTTTTCACGGTTTTTCTCACCATGGACAGCGAGCCGAATGAGTCGACCATCGAAGTCATCAAGTACGTCAACGGCGACACAAGCCGTGCGGTCACGATTCCGAACGATTCCACGAATGGCTGGACCTACGAAGGCAGGATCACGAACGAGCCGAGCATCGTGACTTCCAGTGGAGTGGCCATGAACCGGGCCACCGGCTGGGCCGTGAAGCTCCATGGAACGGCACGCCTGTCGGGTGCCGATACCGCTCGAGTGAACTTCAAACCGCGCGGTGGAACCTAAGGACCGGATTCCTTTTCAAGGAGTCTTTTTCGGTCCTGAAACACGAAGCAGTCCTTTTCCGGTCAGGGCGACCACGCAGATCTCGCGCTTATTGGCGGGAAGCTGGGTCGCCCTCAGCCGTTTCAAGCCCAGGCCTTCCAGGGTCTCCAGCCATTCGGGAATATGACGGGCGTGTTTCGGATCATTGATCTTGAAGGTCAGCACGCAACCCAGCAGCGACTCCTGCAGCCAGCCGACGAGCTGCTCGATATAAGGCAGCGACACTCGGACAGGCCCGTTGATATCAAGAGCGATCCACTGCGCGTTCTTCGGAAGATCCTCGCGCTTCAGGTCGGAGAACGCCTTCTTCACATGGTGAAAGCGCTTCTCGCAGCGAGCATCCGTCCAGACGACCGGATCCATGGCTCCCGGATCAATACCCCAGACCTCCAGCCCGCGAAGCAGAAGTGAAAAGGACGCACCGCCCGGCGCCGAGCCGAGCTCGACGGCCACGTCACTTTTCTGTAACG
>JBIIXZ010000288.1:0-2829 GCA_044347055.1 Bdellovibrionia bacterium
GGCTTCGTGCTCCTGGCCTCGGATTCCGTGACGATTGCGGGAGACGCCGCCGGCCCCGATGCACCCCGATTCGAGTGGACCACGAGCACCAGCATCATCTATCCGCGAACGGAGTGAGTTTGGGGAGAAAATGAAGCATGAGTCTTGCGCTCAGGCCTGCCGCCCGACCGGGCACAGTTGAGGGAACGACCTCTCGCGCCCAGCCAGAAGGGCCTGCAGTCGGGCAGATGACGTTCGCAGATTGTAAGAGTCTGTGACTAGGCGGCTTCTTTGTCTTCATTCGCAGCAATGCTGATGGCCTCCGTGGCCGTCTGCTCCGAGGTAGAAGGGGGTGTGGCCTGGGGTGCCGCAATGGCCGGGCTTCCTTGTGCTATTGGAGTAGCTACGGTTTCCTTTGGTGTCTCTGATTTTCTGGACGTCCTACGTTGGCGGCGAACCGCCCGCTTCTGGGACTTGATGTACTTCCGGAGTTCGTTTGCCTTTGCTTCGTTCCAATCGGCCATCGCATCGTTCAAGCCGATCTGAAGTATCTCGAAGACGCGGTCGGTGAGGATTTCGGCATTGGCCGTGAACTCGTGCTCACCCTTGATGCTTTTTCCGATCATCTTCATGACGTCGTTGGAGAGAATCGCTCGAGCGATGGAGTCCGGAGAGAAGGCTGTTGCCTCCTTGGCAAGGTCCGGCCACACACCCTTCGAGTAGGTGGCTTCGTGGAAGTCGATGATCGAGTAAGCGAGTTCATCGATTGCAGTTCGACTGAGCTCGATTTGTTCCGCCTCGCCGCGAAGATCAAAATAGGCGATCTGAATTCCGCCTTTCGATTTTTGCGAGAAGTCGAACAGCTTCCATTCGGTGCCGTTGGAGAGCATTCCCCATTTTACCCCCGACATCGTTCCAAGATACTCGGCGAGTTGAACCTTCCCTGACCGGAGGTCCGATTTGTCCAGGTCGAATCCGAGTTTCTTTACCTCGACGACGAGGATCGGGTTTTCAGATGTAAAGCACCACTCTTGAGGTGTCCGCAACTCACGCGATAGTCCTTGGTATCGTGAGGGGACCGTTCATATCTTCTATGTTCAAAGCATCTGCTCCCACGGCAGCAGGCTGACGCCCGGCAAGGACTGGCTGTGATCGATCGAGGTGAGGGCGATGGCGCGTGCCTGCTGCTTGGCGGCCTGGGCTCGAAGAAACCGAAGGTCGTAGTCGTGCGGCACCGGCTCTTCATGAATCTGGTAAAGTGCGTAGCCCCCCTTCCTGGTTTTGGTGACCAGATCGACCCTCTGCCCGCGAGGCGACTCGAGATATGCCGCAGATTGATGCGAATCGGTGATCTGCTGGACGGCCAGAAACTCGCCGATCAGCCGAATGCGAAGGCAGCCCAAGTGCACCGCCACATCGGCGCGGGCGTCATCCAGCTCGAGAAGCTCCAAAAAAAGCGCCGAGTCGAAGGGCAGAAACATGTCCTTCGCGGCCGAAGCGCCCAGATGCGGAACACGGTGAACGACCATCAGGTCTTCGAGGCCGATCAGATGCCTTTCGACCTGAGTGCGGGCGCCGCCCGTCTTTCGAAGTATTCTCGAAAAGGTCGGGGTTTCGCCGAGGGCGAGAATCTCTGCGATCGACTTCAGGATCTTCAGCGCCAAAGTCGGCCGGGCATTTCGAGGGATGGCATAGAGTAGGTCGCGGTAAACGTAGCTGTCGATCAGTGACTTCCAGTACGACGAAACCTCGGCTCGGCTTCTTGCCGCGAAGATGGCCGGCATTCCCCCTCGAGACAAAGTCTTCTCCAGATCGGCCCTGGCGACTCGGACAGCCACTTTCTGGATCGAGGAATTCGACCAGCGATCTTCAAATCGCAGCTCGAGCGCCTCGGAGCACATGAACGGATGAAGCTGGATCATTTTTGTGCGACCGGTCAGCGATTCGCGAATCAGGCTTCGTTTCGTGAACCGCACCGATCCGGTGAGAATGAACTTTCCGGGAGTCTTTCGTTCATCCACATCGCGCTTCACCGCATCGAAGAGCATTGGAGCCTTCTGCGCTTCATCAATGATGCACGGTGGGATCAGCACGGACTGCGGATTCCGCTGGGCCAGCTCATGAAGCCCGGGGTCATCGAGCGTCGAGTAGCGATATCCCTGGAGCTGCTTCAAGAAGGTCGACTTGCCCACCTGGCGCGCGCCCAGCAGGCAGACCACCGGCCAATACTTCAGGCTTTTCTGGAGAAGCGGTGCCAGATGGCGCTCTCGCGTATGGGGCATCTATTTAAAGTACCCCTGATTTTTTTATATTTCGATGAAAAAAATAGGGGCACTCTTTAGTGATGCGCTGCGGTGGAGGTCGGGGTTCTTGGACGAGGGTATTCGACTCGATCTCGGGCGGGCAATATCGAAGTCCTGTTCATGGTGTTTCTTGTTTTTACACGATGCAGTTATTGCCAGGCAACCGGGGGTTTGCCTCAGGGATCCGCCCGACTAATCTGGCCCCCGACTTGCCTTTGTTTCCACTCATTCGAACTTCTGATGAGTTCGTTTTAAGGAACAGGCAATGAGAGACCGACTGAGATTCCGATCGACATCTTTTCATAATGTGACAGTGTGGGCGGTGAGGGTTCTGGAAGGATCGGAATCGAAGACAGTAGGGGGCAAGCAGTGAAGCTCCAGTCTCGAGACGAACAGATCTTGAAGCTTTGCTACGAACAGCAGTTTCTGAGCGCAAAGCAGGTACAGACGCATTTCTTTGACGGCTCTCAGCCCAACGCTTCTCGCCGCATGATCCTGCTCACCGGGCGTAAGGTTCAGGTGGCCAAGGAACTCGTTCCCCATAACG
>JBIIXZ010000005.1:0-31146 GCA_044347055.1 Bdellovibrionia bacterium
GTTCCTTGGAGCCGGAAAAACCACGCTCTTGAACCACGTGCTTCAAAACCGCGAAGGTTTGCGCGTGGCGGTGATCGTCAATGACATGAGCTCGGTCAATATCGACGCCGCGCTCGTCAAAGGTGGAGAAGCCGCGCTCAGCCGGACGGAGGAGAAGCTCGTCGAGATGCAGAACGGCTGCATCTGCTGCACGCTTCGCGAAGACCTGCTGATGGAGGTCGCACGCCTTGCTCGCGAGGGCCGATTCGATGCGCTTTTGATCGAATCTACCGGCATCTCCGAGCCGATGCCGGTCGCCGAGACCTTCACCTTCGAGGACGAGAACGGTGTCTCGCTCTCGCAGCTTGCAAGACTCGACACGATGGTGACCGTGGTCGATGCGCTGAACTTCCTGAACGACTACCAGCAGTCCGACGAGCTCAAGACGCGGGGACTCGAGGCAGGAGATGAGGACGAGCGCACCATCACCGACCTGCTGGTCGAACAGGTCGAGTTTGCGGATATTCTGGTGATCAACAAGACCGACCTGGTCTCGCCCGCCGAGCTCGGCACCCTCAAGGGAGTGCTCAGGAAGCTGAACCCCGGAGCCCGCCTCATCGAGAGCCAGCGAGGGCAAGTGGCTCCCTCCAGCGTGTTGAAGACCGGACTCTTCAACTTCGAGAAGGCCTCGGAATCGGCCGGATGGCTGAAGATCCTCCGAGGCGAGGAAAAACCCGAGACCGAAGAGTACGGCATCTCAAGCTTTGTTTATCGCGCCCGGCGCCCCTTTCATCCGGAGCGCCTTTTTCAGCTCTTTCAGGAAGGCTGGAAGAGCGTGATCCGATCGAAGGGCTTCTTCTGGATTGCCACTCGCCCCGCCGAAGTGGGAGTCTGGTCGCAGGCTGGACTCGTCAGCTCGGTCGAGAGCGGTGGAGATTGGTACGCCGCCCAGCCTCGCGAGGACTGGAAGATCGACGACGAAGAGCTCAGTCGCATCCTCTCCATCTGGGATGTCGCGTTTGGAGATCGCCAGCAGGAGCTCGTGATCATCACCCTCGAGGGCTCTCGCCATCACGACGATCTCAGGCACAAGCTGGATTCTTGCCTGCTCAGCGATCCCGAACTGGCCCTCGGCAAAGAGCACTGGCTGCAGGCCAATGACCCCTTTCCATCCTGGCAGAACCCCACAATAACTGCTGGCGAAGCGGGGGCCCATGGCTGAGATCATCTCACTTGCCGAACGGCTGGCTGCACGCTCGCGACGATCTACAGCCATCGAACGCCCCGTAGTGATCGTCCAGAGCGTCCGTGTCCGAGAGGCCGTGTCGCTTGCGAAAGTACTCGCCACACTCTCCGGCGGCACCGTCGTCTCGATACCCTCGAAAGAGGCTTCCGACTGCTCTTCATGCTCGGTTCGGCAGGCCATCGAAGATCGCCTTCTCTCCTCCGCGCAGGAGGCACGCCTTCTGACAGGCGCGACCTGGCTCGTCACCCCGGTGGACGCCGACCCCTGGGCGATTGTCGATTCCTTTGGTCCGGATCAACCGCTTCATCAGGCGAACTTTCGCATCAGATCCTTGGTCACAGCCATTCACGCCGACAAGCTCTTTGCAGACTGGATCTCCACCCGACGCGTCGGTCACGACCGCGAAGTGCCTCTGGTCGAGGCCATTGCCGACCAGATCGACTTCTCCGACGCCCTGCTCCTCTCAGGAGGAGAGACAGAGGTTTCGGCGGCAGCAGAGTTTCTCAGTTGCCTGAACTCTCGCGCCGAAATCCTTGCCCGATCTGAAGTGACGTCCGAGTGGGTGCGCCAGCTTGCGGCTCGCGATTTTTCGGCAGAGCGCACCGCCAACGGCGCAGTCTGGCGACTCGGCCTTCAGTTCGCGAAGCACGCGCTGCCGGGACAGGTTTTTCGTAGAAATCGCCCCTTCCATCCGGAGCGCTTCTATCAGCTCGTGCGGCGCTGGCCGGAAGAGTTACTGCGTACCGAGGGTACGGCCTGGATCGCTTCGGAGACCGATGTCGCTTTCACCATCACCCAGGCCGGTCCACGCCTCTTCGACTGCTCAGGTGATGGATACTGGCTCGCTACCCTTCCTGAGGATGAGCTTCATCAGGCCCGAAAAGACCATCCCGAAGCCTTCGCTCACTGGAACCTCGAGACAGGCGACCGGATGACGGAGCTTGCATTCGTCTGGGAGTCGCCCGAGTCGCGCATGAATCGCGCTGACGATTTCTTTCACGAACTCGAGCGTTGTCTGCTCAGCGATTTCGAAATGCGCCTCGACTGGACGCGATTTCGCGATCCGTTTCGCGAGGAGCGAGAGAAGGAGTGGGAGCGGTCGGAAAAGCGGCGCACCCGAAAACCCCATTTCAAGTCCCTGCACTCCGTGGGGCACAACACAGGAGAAACCAACAATGGCAACACCCAAGAAAAAGATCTCTAAGAGCCGTCGCAACATGCGCAGAAATTCGATCGTTTACCGCGCGGAGCCGGTAGCGATCGTGATTTCGCCGATCACCAACGAGCCGACCCGTCCACATCGGGTGACGCTCGAGACGGTCAACGAATATGTGGCCCAGAAGAAGCGGCACCAGGAGCAGCGTCGTGCCGCGCGCGCACAGCACGGCTCCCCAAAATGAGACGCCTCACGACAACCAGGATCGGCTGCCACCCTTGGATCGTGCGGTCTTCGACTTCGACTTAACCTTGCGACTCTTGACTGGCGAGGACTTCGAGGCCGAGGACTTGGTCGCGACCCGTTTTGTTGCAAGCGCATTGCGTGAACCCGTCGCTGAAACCGTTCGGGTTCCCACCTTCACCGCCTTCTGCCTTGGAAACTCAAGCACGAGCGGAAACACTTCCTCGACGTGGCCGACGAAGAACAGGTTCAAGCCCTGCTTGGCGTGCTCCGGAACGTCATGAAGGTCCTTCTCGTTCAGCTTCGGCAGGATCACGGTCGTGATTCCGGCGCGCTTGGCAGCGAGGAGCTTTTCCTTGATGCCGCCGACCGGAAGCACCTTGCCGGTGAGCGACAGCTCGCCGGTCATGGCGACCTTCTGCCGCGCCTGGATGCCTTTGAACAGTCCATAGAGCGCTGACGCCATGGTGACGCCCGCCGATGGACCATCCTTCGGAATCGCTCCCGCAGGAATGTGCAGGTGAAGGTCGCGGTCCTTGAAGTGCTCCTGTCCGACCTTCAGCTCGGCAGCGAGCTTCTTCTTCACGTAGGTCCAGGCAATCGATGCGCTTTCGGTCATCACCTCGCCCATCTTGCCGGTGAGCTTGAGCTGGCCTGAGCCCGGAAGATCGGTGGCTTCGATGAACAGGATGTCGCCCCCCATCGCGGTCCAGGCAAGTCCGGTCACCACGCCCGGAGAGGTCACTCGCTCGGCCATTTCATTGTAGAAGCGCTTGGGCCCCAGCCACTCGAGCAGATCTTCCGCGCCGATTCGAATCGGCAGCGACGCCTTGCCCCGAGCTCCGAGCTTCTGAGCGCGCACGATCTTTGTCGCGGCCTTTCGGGCGATGCGGCCGACCAGCTGCTGAAGGGTTCGCAGCCCTGGCTCGCGCGAGTAGTCCTGCATGAGCGAACGTAACGCCTGACGATCGATCCGCACCTGCGAAGGCTTTACGCCATTGGCCTTGAGCTCCTTCGGAATGACATGGCGAACGGCGATGTCTTCCTTTTCTTCGAGCGTGTAGCCCGGAAGCTCGATGACCTCCATGCGGTCGAGCAGCGGCCCTGGAATCGTCGATGCCTGGTTGGCCGTCGCGATGAAGAGCACCTTCGAAAGGTCAAACGGCACGTCGAGGTAATGATCCATGAACGAAGCGTTCTGCTCCGGATCGAGCACTTCAAGCAGCGCGCTGGATGGATCGCCCTGGAATGAGGCACCGAGCTTGTCGATCTCGTCCAGGAGAATGACGGCGTTCTTCGAGCCCGCGCGGCGCATGGCCTGGATGATCTTGCCCGGAAGCGCGCCGACATAGGTGCGGCGATGTCCCTTGATCTCGGCCTCGTCGCGCATGCCGCCGAGCGAGAAGCGATAGAACTTGCGCCCCAGCGCTTCAGCAACGCTCTTGCCGATCGAGGTCTTGCCCACGCCCGGAGGTCCGACAAGGCAGAGAATCGAGCCCTTCGGATCGGCCTTCAGCGACCGAACTGCGATGAACTCAATGATGCGCTCCTTGACCTTCTCGAGGCCGAGGTGCTCGTCATCCAGCACCTCTTGAGCGTGATCGAGATCAAGATTGTCGTGGGTCTGGAAACTCCACGGCAGCGAACAGAGCGTCTCGAGGTACGTGCGCGAAACATTGTACTCGGGAGAATTCTCCGAGAGTGTCTCGAACTTGGCGAGCTCTTCGAGCGCGATCTTCTTCGTGTCCTCGGGCATTCCCGCCGCTTCGATGCGCTCACGGAAGGATCGCGACGACTTTTCGCGTCCCTCCTCCTCCATGCCCAGCTCGCGCTTGATGACCTTGAGCTGCTCCTTCAGGAAGAACTCGCGCTGAAGCGCCGTCACCTTCGTGTCCACGTCGTCGGAAATCTTCTTTTGAATTTCGGCGACATTCTTTTCTTCGCGAAGCGTGACCATCAGCTTCTCGAAGCGCTCCTTCACGGAAAGCGTCTCGAGGAAGCCCTGGGCCTCGTTCTTCGGCAGGGCGAGTGCGAAAGCGATGATGTCGGCAACCGTGCCCTGGTTCGGGGCATTGAGCATCGCCATGCGCATCTCATCCGTGAAAAACGGATTCACTTCCGAGAGCTGCTTGACGAGCGCGACGGTCGAGCGCGACAGCGCGTCGAACTCGTTGGACTTTTCGATCACATCGTCGAGGTACTCGGGCTCGACGACCATATAGGGGTCTTCCGAGAGGGGCGCCTTAACCCGGAATCGCTTCACGCTATGCACGAGCAGGCTGATCGATCCATCCGGCATGCGCAGCCGTTTCATGACTTTTACGATCACGCCGACCTGATGGAGATCCGAGAGCTTCGTTCCTGGAGAAACCTCCGACTCGCGCGTCAGCAGAAGCCCGAGCGTGCGCGAGGGATGCTTCGACAGGGCATGCTCGACCATCTCGATATAGCGCGGGATGGTGATCTGCAGTGGCGCCATCATCGTCGGGTAAACGACGGCCTGGTTCATCGGCAGGACGAAAACGTGCGGAGGCAGGATCTGATCGGGAAGGACCAGTCCGGAACTTCTGGCGGCGTCGCCGACCGGAGCGGGCAGCTGCATGTCGGTAGAGAAGTCTGTCACGGCAGGGTTCCTCCTGCCGGGTAATATGGGAGCGCGTTTTACTTTGGCAAGGCTCGTCCGAGGCGGATGTCGGTGATGATCCGTGCAGGCTGAACCAGATCAAACACTTCGACCGGGCTGCCGGTCTTCAGATTCAGCACGAAGGTCCATTGGTCGGCATGCACCGAGGGAAGGAGCTCGATGCTCTCAATCACTTTGCTTTTCTGGAGTGCGGCAACGACGGCGGGGGCCTTAAAATCGAGCTGAGGCTTTCCCCAGATGGTGTAAACTAGGCGTTTTTCTTCAGGATTTACTGACACCTGGTAGTAGGGCGGGCGCGCGAGGGCCGTCGGCTCGCCATCCTGCCTCGAGGCATCAAGATCGATCACGATGCGCTCAAACTTCGGATTCGCCGCCCGGCGGATCTCGGTGACCCGGACGGACTGAATGGCGGGATCTCCCCCGACCACGACTCCGTCAGAAATATAGTGCTCGGTCTTCTTTCCGTCCGCCTGAAAAAAGCGGCTCGGCTCAAGAGAGGCCGAGGCCACCGTTGCCATCAGGATACCTGCGCCTGCCATCCACAGCGAGTTTCGGATCATGACTTGAGGGTAAGCCGTTTGAGCCACGCCGGCAACTGCCGCAGCATGGCCCCCAGAAGCAGAAGCCCCGAAGCATCACTCAGGCCGGAAGCTCCGGAACCGCGAGCGCATCCGGTCGAGGCCTCTTGGGCCGGCAGCGGGGCCGAACGCCGGGGAGGCGTTCCGGGTGGCGACTGATACTCCGGAAAGTCCTCCTGCTGACGACAACGCGAGTTCAGGGGATGAACGGCAGAAAGCGGCGGCTCCGCATCTTCGGCTGACGATTCAATCAGCAAAAAGAACGGCACCCGGTCACGTGCGAGGGCACCTGCCGGAAAATCCACGACTGCCAGCGAATCAAAACGAAGCTCCAGCTCATAGTCTCCGGGCAGCAGCCCCTCCCCCTGGAGGCGAAGGTCATGATTCACAAAACCCGATTCTCCTCGATACACGGGTGACTCGAGTCGCACCGGAACCGTTTCTCCGGACTGGCTCCGCAGAGTCGGCCTCACGCGGATCGGCGAAAAGGCACTAAACGAGAGGATTTTCAGATCGAGCTCTCCGTGGAGCTTCAGACGATAGAATCGGGGAACAGGGCTACCGTGATCCGACTCTCCTGCATCCGCTCGATCCAGCCACGAGAATCCGGCCTGCTGCCCCTCTCGCAGCGAGGGCGCGGAGCCTCGTTCCGCGCTTCCACGAGAAGATTCGACATCCGCGCCAGGCGCCTGCGGACAGGACACCTGCTGCGATCCAAGGTCCAGCGTTGTTCCCGCTTCCACCCGGAATCCTGACAGCAGGTTTCCGCTTCGACCCGGCCAACTCCTGGAGAACGGCCGACCCGAGCAAACGGAAAACAAGGCCGATCGATAGTACTCCGGCAGCGCACCCGTCCCTGCCTGGTACGGCTCGATCAGGAGGTCATAAACACCGGGTTCCAGGGCCGAGACGCGCGCTTTTCCATTCGAGTCGCTCAGGGCTCCTGCGAAGACGACGCCGCGACTTCGAGAAATGGCGTGCACCTGGGCTCCGATGATGGGCTGACCCGACGGAGACCGCACCTCGAGCTCCAGGTTTCCGCGCCCGGCTGAATCCGGTGGCGGATAGACGCGAGCGATACCGACCTGATCGTCACAGCCGGGATACGCCTGGTCCGGCCCTTCGGCGAAGAACATCGTCGACTGCATGGCCCCGCTATGCGCGAGACCGAAAGCATGCCCCAGCTCGTGAGTGATCACGTTGTCCAGAGTGATCAGCGGAAGGCCGTCGTCCACTCGCTCCTGCGCGGCAGGAAGAACAGAATCGACCGAGAATCGGTAATCGCGATCATTCAACACGATATCGGTCTCCAGGATCTCGCCGCTTTCTGAATCAAACCAGACCTGGGTCAGGCCAAGAATGCTCGAATCGAGCGCCATGACCGCTGTTTCAGCCTGCGATGCGAAATAGATGGTCGAATAGCCGTTCAGCTGGCTTGCGGGCTCGTAAATCGGCCGATCGGATCCTTGCCAGTACTGAAAGTCGAGGCGTCCCTGAGAGGCCTGCTGCCAGCGCTGAAGCGCCCGCGTGAAAGAGGAGAACACCTCGCGTGGAGAAATTCCGGAGGCATTCATCGGATTCGCGGCGAACTGGGGTTGTCGAGAAGCCCAACGAACCGGCACGCCCTGGCGCGTGAGCGAAGGCGTGGCGCCCCAAGCCCACTGCGTCAGCAGGCCAACCACCAGGACCACTCCCCAAGAGACTCCGCGCCACACGCCAGGAACTCCGTTCCGGGCGAAATCGCGCCTCGGGCCTACTTGCCCGAGCTGCGTCGCAAGGTTCGGATCACCAGCCAGAGACCAACCAGGATGGCTCCCCAGAACCACTTGCGCGTGCCGCCGTCTTCCGAGGCAGCGGTCGTTTCGCCCTGTGGGGAATTTTGCAACCCGGGTGCCGCCGTTGGCTGGGGCAGGACCCCGGGCGCGCTCGGAGCCGTGGACGAGAGCGGCGATGGAGTCGAGCTCGCCGTTCCAGCGGACTGCTCGGACTCGCGGCCCTGGGTACGCACCAGCTCACGCAAGGCTTCCACGCTATAGGTCGCGGCCTTCGGGCGACGCATGCCCTCTTCAGGGTGGATCACTTCTCCATCACGGGCCTCCTCGGGACTGACAGCGCCGGGACCGTGGAGATACTCCTTGCCGTTGACCCGCTCGATCGTGAACTTGCCCATCATCAGGCTGCGAACGTCAAAGGTTCCGTCGGCTCCCTGGCCACCCAGCATCACCACCACTTCCTCGCCGCGCGAAAATCGAGCGGTTCCCGGAACTTCCATCGTCACGCCGTCTTTCGAGCCACCGACCTGCCGCATGATGATGGCGCCGTCCGGAACAGCTCCCTTGAACACTTCTGTCGGAGAGAGCTCGTAGTACGTGAACAGGCGCTTCTCATCGCCCGGATTACGCCCGTAATCGGAGTAACTCATTCCAATCGTTCCTCGGATGATCACCGAAGCCTCATCGACCGCGTCCGGAAAGCTTCTTTCGATAAAGCTCGTCGCACCGGCTCCTGGAACCAAGCAGAGGAACGACATCAGGCAGATCAGGACCGAGTTTTTCATAAAAACTATTCTAAGAGTTCCAGTCCCCTCTTGCACGCCCTCAATCACGGTGCTAGATGCGTGTCTCCTGTCGACGATGTGGGCCGCTAGCTCAGTTGGTAGAGCAGCAGACTCTTAATCTGCGGGTCGAAGGTTCGATCCCTTCGCGGCCCACCATTTTTCCACAAAGTCCAAATTATCAGAGGTGCGATGGAACGCACTGGCGGAACCACCCACCCTTATGGGCGTCGAACTCCGCGTAAGCGTAGAACCATTCCATTGCCGAGAGATCCTCGGTGAGGCGGAAGGCATCAGGCATCACCTCGGGGTATTCCCAGACGTTGTTCCGCTTCACGCGAACGCACCAGCCATAGGCCTTCATGCGGGTGTCTGAGATCACCTCCAGATCCGAACCGAGGTTTCCGATCTGATGAACGCCCTGTTCACTCGCCTGAAAGTCGATCTGGACCTGGCGCTTCATCTCCTCGAGGACTTGCACGGTCACTTCTCCCAATGATCTTCCAGACCACTTCTGCGCGGGCTCCTGCAGCCGGCTCTTCCACCAGACCCGTTTCTGCGATTCGGTTTTTCCTCCCAGGATCTCGACATCCAGCACGCCGGCGTTTGCGCGCACGGCCGACGCGAGAAAAAACCCAAGAACCAGTGCCACCAGCATCTTGATTGAACGATCCATCACAGCACCTCCGAAAAAAACCGCGCAATCCTCGCCCTCTGGAAAAAGTAGGCACGAACAATCGACCACTTATGATTCGAGGAATAGACCAGGCCATCCGGACTGCCCGCTGCATTCCAGAGCACTTCCTGGGTGGAGGCGGGAACGACCGTATCGATCGAGGATCGAATCATGAGCATCGGTCGTGACGAGAGCAGGTTTCCGGCCTTGAGCATGTCCAGATCGATTTCGCGTGCAAGGCGCTCCTCGTACTCCTCCTGCGAGGCAATTGAAAAAGCTTTCATGCGGGTCTCGCGCTGTTTCACCACTGCAGGCAGGGTGCTGCGGGCAAGAATGGTGGCCAGTGGCGCGCCGGCAACGATCAACGAGCCCGCGGAAAAGTCCGGATCCACCGAAAGAGCCAGGCCCGCATAAAGCCCTCCGACGCTGGTCCCCAGGATGCCGAGCTTTCCCTTCGGGCGCTCAGCAAGGATCCAGTGCTTCACGCGCCGGATGGCCACGATGCCGCGCGCGAAGCCTCGGTCGTGGGTTTCGAGGTCCATTCCCGCCTCGGTGTCGTGGCTCCAGTGCTTGACGATGACACCGATGACCTGCCGTCGGCAGAGACTACGCGCATAGCCCCGATCAATGAACGTTTCGCCACCGGTGGGTGGAAGAATGACCACGCTCGCACGGCTCGCGAAATCGCGCCGTGTCGGAATGTACTCGTCGTAGACAATGACGGAACCGCGTCCATCGACCGGGTCTTCAGTGGCGAGGGTGGTTCGCCGAAGCCAGCACTTCGAGGTCTTCGAATCCAGCCACTGGACGCTTTCGCGATCTCCGAAGCTGGTCGGCTGGAGCTCCCAGGACGTCGCCAGGGCAAGCTTGCCGCAAAAGACTCCGAAACAAACAAGAAAGAACGAGATCCTTCCAATCCAATTCCGCATGCGATCACTCCCTCAGCTGAAAAGTCAGGCCATGGGCTTTCGAGAACTCCGGTCGATCCAGCACTCGAACTCGGGGCGCGAGATGAATTTCGATTTCAGAAATTCGTTGCAGCAGCGAAGGTTCCGGCGTTGTCGCCTTCAGTGAGTCAAGCAGGAGCTTCACATCGAGTGCATCCAGATTGCGCGAGGGCTGCCGAAGCGCATCGATCAAACGAGCAATCTGGCCGTCGCTCTTTCCTTTTTGCTTGAGGACTTCCACCGTCCGAGCGGAGATCGATTTGGACAGGAGCGACTGGTCGCGAATCACGGAATCAGCCATTCCGGAGCTCGAGACCAGCTGGCGAAGTCGGGCGGAAATGCCCCCGAATCCGTCGAGGTCGATGACGCTGACCGGGTATTCCATCAGGGCGTCGTCCTCGTTTGGAGTGATGCGGATGGGCTCCAGCAGCAACGAAGAGATCCGCTCGACCGCCTCGCTCCGAAGCTCGACCTCGTCGAGCTCCTTCAGGTAACGGTAGCCAAATCCGGTCGACAACGTCTCCAGGACTTCGAGCTGCGGAGCAATCAGCGTCTTCGCGTGGGGCGCGATGGCGTCGGCAAGTTCGGCATCCGCCATCGTGCATGCGGCCATCACCACGGCGTTGAGCGGCCTTGCCAGCTTTGCATCGCGAATCGAGGCCGAAAACTCGCGCACGCCGTACGGCGCCTCGGGATTGCTGTAGTCAAACGGGGCGAGCCCGGACTCAGGCCTGCCCGGGTCGAAGCGCGGAATGAAGGAATGCCCGCGATACACGAGGTATAATCCAGCGCCCGGAAACGCGCGCTCGGAGTACTTCAACAGCTCCGTCAGTACTCGCGGCTCTGCCATGTTGAGCTCGCCCACGGATTTCTCGTAATATTTTCGACCTCGCGAGTAGACGCGAAGGAAGGTCGCCCATGGATCATCCTTCGTGTACCAGTTGTCGGTGCCTCTCTGGTCGTGCAGGACTACCACATTGCACTCGCTGCAGGACAACGCGAGCTGCTCGATCTTCCGAACGTCGGCCGCATCCACCCGCGAAAGATCCGGCTTCGCGGAGTTCGCCGAATCAGTGACGAAGTGATCCGCATCTCCGTTCACGAAAAAAATGAAGGTGCGCTTGCCCACTCCGGAGCGAAAAACAGGCGCCCTGCGGATGACCGACTCGATGGCCGCGACCGAATCGCTGCCAGGATTTCTCGACCCCATGGCGAAAGCCGCCGAGGAATGGACGAGCATAGACAGCAGTGCAAGGCCCAAAACCGCGAGCAAACGCATGCGGCGGATCTATCCCGTTACGCCGCAACGTGTCAAAGCAAGGCTTAAGCGATTGAATTTCCAAGGATTCCATGGCACCCGAGAGCCATGAACACTCTGCTGACCGGCGATTTCTCCCAGGCCCTTCCCGCTTCCATCCTGATCCTTCGTGCCTTCATCGGCTCGTGCCTGATCGTGCACGGCCTCGGAAAGCTCGGAATCGTGGGCCCGGGCGGAGCAAATGCGATGCAGGGATTCATTGGCTGGCTCCAGAGCCTCGGAGTTCCCTTTGCGGCAGTGCAGGCTCGAATGGCCATGCTGGCCGAGCTTGTGGGTGGCGCGCTGATCCTGCTCGGGCTCTTTTACCGCCCTGCTGCGATCGTCTGCATGATCACGCTCCTGGTTGCGGCGGTGATCGGCCACAAGGGCGGCGGATACCTCATTACGAACAATCCGCCGGGAAATGAGTACGCCTTGAATCTTGCGATGATCCTGCTCGTGATGGCCCTGCTCGGCCCGGGAACCTACTCGCTCGACGCTCGATTTTTCGGCAGCAACTGAAGCTCGACCTTGTAGTCGGGAAGCAGGCTCTTCTCGAAGCGCTCGAAGCCCAGGCTTTCCAGCATGCGGATCAGGTCCTGATTGACGATCTTGTTGGCCTCGACGCGAACGGAGCGAATCGCCGGGTTTTGGGCCATTTCAATATCGACTCCTCGGAGCACTCCGCTCAGGAGTCGGATGAATCCACCATCGATCCCTGCGGCTCGCCCGCCCAGCTCCGTGCCCTGAACACGAATCGAGGGAATGAGCACGACCAGCCGGTCCTGAGACCGATGCACCTCCATCTTGACCTTGAAATCATCGATGATCGTCATGAACTCACGACCATCTGGCGCGGTCGCAAGATTCAGGGAAATCTCCTCGACGCGAGGATCCTGCCAGTAGCGATCCAGCAGGCCGCGATCCACGAGCTGCTGCCAGGCCAACGGGACGCTGGAAAAACGCGAAAAGACCTCATGGGCCTCGGATGAGCTTCGGCGGTGGAAGACCCTGAAGGCATCTGAACACCGCTTGGCGGCCACCGACGGCGCCGCATGCGCCGATGACACCAGCACGATCAACGCGAGGGCCGCCGGCGCGAGGCATTTTCGGAGCTGGCGAATCGCAGCACTCATCCTCCCCTTGTCGGAAGAAAACACCCGAATCTTGACGCTCGGGTTCCAAATTCACTCGCTCGGAATTATAAGCCGGAAAGATGCCCTTCACGCACCGCCCCCCCGTTCGCGGACTTCCCCGCCACGTGAGAGAACGCGCGCAGAACAGCGCACTGTATTTCGTGCTGTTCCTCGGTCTTCTCGCGCTTACGGTGAGCGTGTATCGGGGCGGCCTGCACCTCGTGCAGCTCAAGGCCGAGGACCTGACGCTGGGAGACCTGCCCGGCGCGCTGACGCTTTCCTTGTTCCGGATGATCGTGAGCTACGCGGCCTCGCTCATTTTCGCCTTCCTGCTCGGACTGACGGCCGCCCGGACCCAGCTCGGCGAGCGCATCATCCTGCCTCTGCTCGATACGCTGCAATCCGTGCCGCAGGTGGGATTTTTTCCTGCGGCGATCTCGTTTTTTATCGGGGCGACCTCGGGCCATCGGATCGGCATCGAGCTCGCCAGCATTTTCCTGATCTTCACGAGCCAGGCCTGGAATCTTGCGTTCGCCGTCTATGAGGCCACGAAAACCATTCCGCAGGACAACTTCGATGCAGTAACGAGCTTCGGAGTGACCGGATCGCAGCGTTTCTGGCGCCTGTATGCCCCGGCTTGTGTTCCGCGCCTGGTCTACAACAGCATCCTGTCCTGGTCGAACGGCTGGTACTTTCTCGTAGCCTGCGAAATCATCGCGGTGGGCCTGATCCAGTATAATCTGCCAGGAATTGGAAGCTTTCTCTCGCGCGCTGCCGAAGCCAACCAGCTGCATCTCGTCGGATGGGGGCTGGCCGCACTCACGGCCCTGATCCTGACCTTCGACTTTCTCTTCTGGCGGCCCCTGTCGATCTGGTCGGAACGCTTTCGACAGGAAACCGCGACATCGACTCCGGATGCCGATGCCCTGAGAAATCCAGAATGGGTCCGCGAGCTGACCTTCAAGCTCAAGCCTGCGGGCCATGCCCTGAACCTCATGGTGAGGGCGCTGTTCTTTCCGATCTCGTGGATGATGAAGGAAATCATCCTGCCGCTCTTCTGGGATCTTCCCGCCGCGATCGTCGCATGGCTCGGCGAGGTGCTCTACCGGCGGATCGCCTTGCCCAGTTACGAGCGCTACGCCCGCCTGACAGCAGGCGCAAAGTGGATTCGAAGCCTGGTCCTGGGAACGATCGGAATCGTCCTCGGACTGCTCGCGGCACTGCTGCTGGTGCGCTGGCTTTCTCCGCCCTGGCCACCGATCGTCCGCGAAATTCCTCTGGCGGTGCTCTCCTCCACTCTCCGACTCGTCATCGCGCTGGCCCTCTCGATCGCCGGTACGATTCCAATCGTGCTCCTGTCGTGGGATCGCCCGCGCCTGCGCCAGACCTTCACGACGATCGCGCAGATTGGAGCAAGCCTTCCTGCGGTCGCACTTTTTCCGCTGATCGTCCTGGTGGCAGTCCGAAAGGTCGGCGGCGGAATGGAGATGGCCAGCATCGCCCTCGTGCTGACCGGCATGTTCTGGTACCCGCTTTTCAACTGCCTGGGTGGTGCCGCGACGATTCCGGCAGACCTCATCGAAGCCATGAAGGCCCTCGGGCTCACACGGGTACAGCTCTGGAAGCGCCTCGTGATTCCTGCCATCAGTCCGGCGCTCGTCACCGGGGCGATCACCGCCTGGGGCGGCGGCTGGAATGCCCTCGTGGTCTCGGAATACGTCAAGCTGCAGGGAGAAACCTTTCAAGTGCGCGGACTTGGAAGCCTGCTGGATCGCGCGGTTTATGACCTCGGCGACAATCAGGCAATCACTCTTTGCGTGGCCGCGATGGTGGGGTGGATCCTCATCGTGAACGCCTTTGTCTGGAAACCCATTTACCGATCGACGGTCGATCGCTACAAGTTTGAGGCATAGATGACGTCCGGACAGACCCTCTTTGAGCTTGAACATGTGACTCACCGGTTCCGCCTGCCCCAGGGCGATGTCACCGTGCTTCAGGACGTCTCCTTCAAGGCTCGCGAGGGCGAATTCATTGCCATCGTCGGTCCCTCCGGAGCCGGCAAAAGCACCATTCTCCGCATCATCAACGGACTCCTGCGCCCAAGCGAGGGACGCGTCCTCTACAAGGGCAAGCCGCTCACCTCGACCAATCTGGAAGCCGCCATGGTCTTCCAGAGCTTCGCCCTCCTGCCCTGGTTGACGGTGGCCGAGAACATCGAGCTGGGCCTCGAGCCGCGAGGACTGGATGCCGCAATGCGGCGAAAGCGTGCCGCATTGTATATCGCAAAAGTGGGCTTGGAAGGCTATGAAGAGGCCTATCCGCGAGAGCTTTCCGGAGGAATGAAACAGCGCGTGGGCCTTGCTCGAGCGCTGGCAGTCGAACCGGAAATTCTCCTGATGGATGAACCTTTTTCCTCTCTGGATGCCCTGACCTCGATCAACCTGCGTGACGAGCTGCTGGACATCTGGGCGGATCGCGACTTTCCGGTCAACACGGTGGTGATGGTCACCCACCTGATCGAGGAAGCCATCGAGCTGGCCGACCGCGTGTTGGTCCTTTCGAGCAAGCCAGGACAGATCGCAGGAGACCTGACGATCGACCTGCCGCGACCCCGGCGGAAAAGGGACAAGGCTTTCAGCGAGTATGTGGACAAGATCTTCTCGCTGATTGCGTAAAGGAACGAACAGAAACTGTATGGACAAACCTGGCGGAACAAAGACTCTCGAAACACTTCCTCAAATCGGAATCAGCGAAATCCTGGGGCTCGTCGAGCTCTTGATTTCGAAGGGCGGGCGCGAAGACATTTACAAGCTCGCCAGCGAACTCCAGATGGAGTTTGGTGAAACCCTTGCCGTCATTCGCGCTGCCGAGCTCCTCGGCGTGGTCCACACCCCCGGTGGCGACGTTGAGGTCACCGAAATCGGAAACAAGGTTTCCGAAGCAGGAATCAGTGATCGCAAATCGATCATCCACGACCAGCTGATGACCGTTCCGCTGTTCAAGACCCTGGTCCAGTATCTCAGAGAGAATGAAGACCACGAGGCGCTTCGAGATGAAGTCCTTGAAAAGTTGGCCGAGCTGATTCCGAACGAGAACGCCGAACAGACCTTCCTCATGCTGGTGAACTGGGGACGTTACGCCGAGCTTTTCGGTTACAACGACGACAGCGAGACCTTCTACCTCGACCTCGAGCAGAACTGATTGCCGGAATGCCTTGCACCTCGAGTGCGCCGCGAGCCGTAGTCTGCGAGCGGCTGAACGGCGAGCAACCTGCCGTGATTCGTCCATGATTTGCAGTCACTTTGCCCATGCTCGTGCTCTGGGCGATCGATGCCATTCGTGAACCAGGAACCCTCATGGAACATTCCGCAGCCGTGCTCGACAACTGGGCCTCGCGGATGTCCGTCGAGATCGAGCCGGTGTACGTACTCAGTCCGTCACAAATGGACCTGTCGCTGACACCCGAGGGTGGCGGCCTGCCCACGGGGGTGGAGCCGCAGCACCGAATTGCCGCCGAAAAGGCGCTTGCCCAGATCGTGGACCGATATTCGATTCGACGGCCGGCTCTTGCGCGAGCCCTGGTTCCGCCGGTCGTCCTGATCGAACGGCGCTCGCGAGTCAGGTCGTCCGTGGAGACCCTGGAGAAGCATGCAAAATTTCGAGGCGCCCAGCTGGTGGCGATTCCGACGCATGGCAGAACCGGTGCAGCACGTTTTCTTCTGGGTAGTTTTGCCGAGACACTTCTTCTGAGGGCACAGGTGCCGACGCTCGCCATTGGGCCGGGTGTGGATGAGATCCGAGGGCTGGATCGAATCCTCTTTGCAACGGACTTCGCGCGCGGGTCGAAGCAGGTCTTTCGGCGTGTGGTCGACTTCGCAACCGAGCTTCGATCGAAGGTCTTGCTCTACCACTCGGTGCCAAATCTGCTGGAACCGATCTTCCAGTCGGGGGCCTACCTGTTCACCGGGGCGTGGATTCCGGCAAGAAATTACTTCAATGACGAAGTCCAGGAGCGCTACCGCCGAGGAAGCGCGTGGGCCCGCTGGGCGCGAAACCAGGGAGTCGAGTGCGATTACATCATGGATGAAACCATGGGCAGCATCTCCGACCACGTCCTGGAACTGATCCAGCGTGAAAAAATCGGCCTCGTCACCATGGCTTCTCGAAGCGGCCCCGTCTCCTCCGCGCTTCTCGGAAGCATCACACGCCAGGTGATCCGAAGCGCGACGTGCCCGGTCTGGGTGCTGCAGCCCGGAACACCCCGGATTTCCGAAGAAAAACCCCGTGCCCTCGCCGGCTGATTGGGGGTAATATTGAGGCTCTTATGAGCCGAAAATTCGACGTCTCCTTCGACGACATCCGGAAGGCGCAGGCGGTGCTCTCGCAGCACATCGAGCCCTCGCCACTGCTCCACAATTCATGGCTCTCGGAGACATTCGGCTGCGATATTTTTCTCAAGCTCGAGAACATGCAGCCCATCGGCTCCTTCAAGATCCGCGGCGCGACGTATCGCGTGTCGCAGCTCACCCCGGAGGAGCGCTCTCGCGGCGTCATCGCCGCCAGCGCCGGCAACCACGCACAAGGCGTTGCGTGGGGCTCACGACTGCTGGGCGTTTCCGCAAAGATCGTGATGCCGAAGACTGCTCCGCTCGTCAAAGTGCAGAACACCCAGGCACTCGGCGCCGAAGTGATCCTTGCGGGAGAAAATTATGACGAGGCCTACGCCCATGCGCAGACTCTCGTCGCTCAGGAAGGGCGGGTTTACATTCCCGCATTTGAGGATCCGATGGTCATCGCAGGACAGGGCGTGACCGGACTCGAGATCCTCGAGCAGCTTCCGGAAGCCGACATGGTGGTCAGTTCGATGGGCGGCGGAGGGCTGATGGCCGGCATCTCCATTGCGTTTGAAAAGCTCAAGCCCGAGCTGGAACTCATCGGAGTACAGGCATCAGGAGCCCCCTCGCTCGTGCGCTCGATCCGAGCGGGCCACGTCCAGTCTGCAGGACCCGTGAACACCTTTGCCGACGGCATTGCCGTTGGAACCGCAAGCGAAACGATGCGGGACATCATTTCCGCGCGCGTCCGGAAGCTCGTGGAGGTCGATGACGAGACCACGGCCGCAGCAATTCTCACCCTACTGGAAAAGGCCAAGACCGTGGCAGAAGCGTCCGGCGCGATCGTGCTCGGAGCACTGGACCAGCTCCGCAATGAAATTCGCGGAAAAAAGATCGTTCTCATCATCAGTGGCGGAAACATCGATGTGAACGTGCTCTCGCGCATCATCGATCGAGGCATGATCCTGAAAGGACGTCGTCTGCGCATGAATGTCGTCATCTCCGACCGTCCCGGAAGCCTCGCGCGCCTGACCCAGCTCCTTGCTGCCGAGGGAGCCAACATCCTGCAGGCCATTCATGATCGCGACGAACCATCGACCCGCATCGACCAGACGGAAGTCGCGCTCACGCTCGAAACCCGCGGACCTGAGCACAGCAAGAAGATCATCGAAGAACTCGAGAAGCACGTTGTTCGCCTCGAGCTCATGCACTGATTGGATTCAGTCCCACCTTTTCGGGAATCCGCTCACCTGGCGCTCATGAATCGCGGCCTCGGGAATTCCACCCACGACCTCATCAGCCTGCAGGTCGCCGCGTGACCAGAGCTGGCGTCCCACGAATTTGCGGAACAGCACCTCGAGCTCCTGCTGAACGGTCGCCCCTTCGATCACCCCGAGAATTCGCGCGATCGCCTCAAAGGTGCACACGAACGAGGGATGCGGTTCACGTCTCAACCGATATTCCGAAGGAGGTCCGGGCGGCAGAGTCACACGGATCACGTCCTTCAGCGCGGGCTCGCGGCGTCCCACCCGCTTGGCCTGCCTCCAGCTGCCATCCGGCACCAGCAGTGTGAATTTCTCCTGAGGGTCCACTGCCATGCGACGCTCGATCCACGATGAATCCACGATCTGCGCTCCGGGCTCGGGAAAGAGCAGCAGCGGAGTTCTTCCTTCAGTGAACAGCTCGGAAGGAGACAACCACGGCTCCTCGCGACCTGGGGCAAAGGCCTCAGCCTCCTCAGGCTTCCATCCGCGCCACAAGACCCTCGAATCAGGAACAAGCTCGCAGGCCAGCAGACCCGTGTTGGTCGTCGTATTGCCCTCGTAGCGATGAATCAGGAGCCGAAGCTCCGTCCTAAGACTCGAAAAACGCGGGAACTCCGAGCACAGGCACAGCATGGGCCGCAGCCGGCAGCGCGGACAGCGAGTCTGGAGTTTGTCGACAAAACGGCTCACGGAAGGCTTCCAGGAAGAAGGGCGTCAAAATGGCGACTCCGGCAGGAATCGAACCTGCGACCTCATGCTTAGAAGGCACGTGCTCTATCCAACTGAGCTACGGAGTCACCTGAAGACAGGGGTAGCACAGGTCCGACACCTTGTTCCAGAGCGTGCTAAACTGAAGGCATGGCACCGGTCTACGAATATGCCTGTGAGACGTGTAAACACCGTTTCGAGGAGAGAGTGTCCAGCCACCTCTCTTCCGCTCCTCCGTGCCCGAAATGCGGAAAAGAATCGTGCAAGAAGCAGATTTCGCGTTTTGCAGTGGGAGGCCAGGGCGACCTCCGGGAGAGCACCCTTCATGGCTGCCACGGCACCTGGGACTCAGGCGGGTCGGGACATGGAAACGGCGGAGGCTGCGGGTCCTGCGACTAGGGCGAGGAACACTTCGATGACCCGATCCACCTCGGACTGGCTGGTCACGTACCACTCCGCCGCAGAAGTCGTGCTGCTGCCCACGCGTATGCCCAGAAAGGTGTCTCCGGCCGCCTTGCGAAAAACGTCCTCGTCGGTCTCCTCGTCTCCGAGGTAAACCAAATGCGATCGGCGGGCGGCGTCACGAAGTCCGAGCACGGCATCGCCCTTGTCCGAGAGGTCACGAGGAACGACGCTCAGGCTCTGGATTCCCGGGATCATGCGGAAATTTCCGCTCTCCGCCGCAACGCGCCTCACTTCCACGGCCCATTTTCGAACGAGCTCCGGATCCACCCCTCTCCAGTGGAAAGTCAGCGAAAGTCGCTTGTTCTCGATGACGTGAGGAGGCATCGCCTGAAGCAGCTCGAGTTTCGACAGCTCGCCCAGGAACTGGTTCACATCCTCGGCGGCTAAAAACGCCCGCTGGCGGTAGGAGTCGTCCGCGTCATCCGGACTCTCTCCACCGTGGTTTCCAGCAAGGAGCACCCGGTCCATTCCACGAAACCGTTCCGTCAGGTCCGAGAGCCTCCTGCCCGAAACGACGCCCACCGGAATCCACTGGCTGAGGCGTCCCACAAGGGCGCGCGTCAGCTCGGACGCGCGGACTTCGTCGCGATTGGAGGAGATGGGCGCCAGAGTGCCGTCAAAATCGAAGACCACCAGGGGACGATGCGAGAAGAAGCTGCGAACGTGATTGAGGCCGGGCGGTGAAAGAATGTCCTGCATGCCGGCTGCCCAAGCAAGAATGGTGCTCTCGGACAGACTCGAACTGTCACGCCTTGCGGCACTGGTTCCTAAGACCAGCGTGTCTACCAATTCCACCACGAGAGCACGTGTGGGACCTGTTCCAAGGTTTAGCACAGGCAGCCGGTCACTCCAGCCCAAACTGCTCAGGCCGCGCTGCTGCCGGAGCCCTTCCCCGTTGCCGGAGCTGACTGAAGACGCTCCACTTCCTGCTTGAGGCGCTCGACCTCGATCCTCTGCTCCTGCACCACCAGTTCGAGCTGTTCGCTCTTTTGCTTCTGGTGCATGGCCACACGTTGGGCGATCTCGAGGTTCTTCCGAGTCTCTTCCGGGGACGACGACGACTTCTGCCGCTTCAGTTCCTCGATCTGGCGCGCCTGCTTCTCGACTTGCCTCTCCAGTTCCGCATGCTGGGCCAGCGGAACCGACTGCTTGCGCTGATCCAGTGCCTGCGCCAACTTCGACTGCAGCTCTTCGACCCGGAACTTCAGCGACTCCGACTCGCTTCGAACGGTCTGCAGGAGCTTCTGCGACTGGTTGTACTTGTATTTCATGGCGGTTTCATCGCCGGAGCCCGTGCCCAGCTTCGCCCGCTCCAAAGAAATCTGCAGCTTGGCCAACTGTTCCTTCATCCGCATCATGGACAGGGTCTTCACCCGGATGGCTTCATCTCGCTCACGAATGCTCTGCTGGAGCGAGTTTTCGCGATTCTTGAACTCGAGTTCCTTCACCCGAACCGAGTTGGAAAGTCGCCGCGAGGCCTCGATGATCCGGCTGCGCTCGGCGCTCAGTTCCGCCATCATCCCCTCGATCCATCGCTCCACTCGGGGATTCTTCGCCTCCGATTTGATGCCCGCCACTTCACGCATCGCACGTCCCAGCGCTCCCTCGCCGAGATCCTTTTCGAGCTCCCGGGCGGCGGTGGAAATTTCTGCCACCACTGGTGACCGCTCGTGCTCCACCGGTCCGGGAGCAGGTGGCTCGACGCTTGCGGACTTGCGCTCGTCCTTGTCCTGATCCGATGCCCCTGCTGGAGAAACCCACTTCAAAAGCTTCGAGAAAAGTCCGCGTTTCCGGCCTTCCACGGGGGCAGGAGCGGCCTCCGGCTCTTCTGAAGAGGCTTGCTCGGCCTCCGGCCCGCCCACCACGATTTCAGTTTCGTCCGAGAATGCCGCCGCAGAGCCGGCGATGCGGACCATCGATTGCTCCTCCAACGCCATCTGGCGTCCGCGGATTCGACGGACCATTTCCTCTGCGGTCTGTGCCTGGTGCACCAGGACTTCTCCCGTCGCCGGAGATTCCACTCCGGAATCAGAGGAACGCTTCAGCAGTTGGGAATAATCCAGGTCACCGAGTGCCGTGTATTCCGCTGCTTCAGGAGTCGCCGCCGGCTCACCGGCCATGATCACGACTTCCAATGGACCCGGTTCTCGAGACTGCCGCCGTCCCCACCGCACGAGCGCGCAAATCTCGACCCGCTGGAGTGCCGTTTGCCCTTTGAGGATCACATGGTCTGCATTCCTGCAGAAAGATAGCAGAAGCTCGTCGAACGGAGACACCGCCACTCCGGACATGACCCTTCCAGCAAGACCGTCCCACGCCATGGCCGCTGAATCCTGAAGTTCGAAGCCAAACGAGAGCGCGAAGTGCGTCCCATCCATTCCGCACTCGAATTGGATCGGTGACAACGTGTCGAAAACTCGGCTCGCTCCAAGAACTCCGAAAAGAACGAGCGCATGGAGCGAGAATTCATCCGGACCGGAATCACGAAGACGGGCGGCCACGAGGTCAGCAGCACGACCGAGCCCGCCTGCGTCGTAGAACACCTCATGGAATACCTTGGCATCAGCCGCGAGCAGGCCTGAAACCCCGAACGACTCGATCGAACGAACGGATGCAGGAATTTGTCGACTCATGCCGCCAAATCCTCCATCAGGCCGTTCTCGCCGAGTACTGACGGCGCTCCCTGATTCTCAGACACCAGCTGATTCAGGAGACGGATCGCTCGTGATTCGAGCTTACGCCGAACCGGACCCTGGCTAAGCTCCTCCAGGTGCATTCCCCGCTGCGAAATTCGTTGGCCCACGATGTCTCGCGCCCAGGGCGCTCCACGATAGGAAACCGGGGCACCCGATCCGGCAGCCTGGAATACGCTGTCTCGGAGGCCGCGAATCCACTCACCGTCGAGGTAGTCGAGATGCAGCGCCTGCCACACGGCCCACGATGACTTGAGGACGGCCTGCTCATAAGTGTCGAGGCTGGCCTCTCGCGCCTGGATGGCCGCCTCGGCGGGAAGCGGCCCGCAGAGTTCGGTCACGAAGGCAGACACGAAGAAAGGCTCGATGATTGCCTCAGGCGACCAGAGGTGCGCCGTGAGTCTCAGGAACGCATCTGACGTTTCATAAGGCGCAGGCCTCAGCCCTCTGCCCTGGCTCGCTCCAAAAAGCAGGCCCAGCAGCGACCGCGCGCTGGCCCTATAGGGCAGCACCTGACGAATGAACGGCGGATAAAAGAAATTCTCGAAGCTTCGCAGACGGTCCAGGTCAGCGGGAGAAAGAAAATCCAACGGCGCCTTCACCGCGAGGAATTTCTGGTTGCTCGACATCAGGACATAAAGCGGCGCCGGAAGCGGGGCGTACGGCTGCACCGAACCGATCGGGCAGACCCGCATCTCCGACGCTTGCTCGAGTGGCAGCTTTTTACGAGTGAAGTCCATGTCTCGCTCTACGCACCTTCTCCAGTGACGTATCGGAGATCGACTTCGCTTGATTGAGCAGGACTGGAAAATAGGCCCGTCAAGAATCCGTCAGGTCACGAGTTCGGCAGGAAACAGCGGTAGTGGTGTGTCCCGGCCGACTGCTGCTCGGGATAACCGGCCCGGCATTGGTCCTGCGCCTTCGAGCAGCGCGGATGAAAATGGCAGCCCTGCGGCGGATTCAGAGGAGAAGGCACGTCTCCACGGAGCATGATCCGATTTTTCCGGTACGTGGGATCCGGAATCGGAATCGCGGACAGCAGTGCCTGAGTGTAGGGATGCTTCGGATTGGCGTAGAGCTCCTCGGCAGGTGCAAGCTCCACCATCCGTCCCAGGTACATCACCGCGACTCGGTTGGAGATGTGCTCCACCACTTTCAGATCGTGGGCGATGAACAGGTACGTGAGCCCCAGCTCCTTTTGCAGGTCCTGCATCAGGTTGATGATCTGCGCCTGGATGGAGACGTCGAGCGCCGAAACCGGCTCATCACAAACGATGAACTCCGGCTCGACCGCCAACGCACGGGCAATGCACACGCGCTGGCGCTGGCCCCCCGAAAACTCATGCGGATACCGATTCACTGATTCACGACGGAGCCCGCAGAGATCAAGCAGGCGGTGGATCTTCTGCATCCGTTCCTGCCGACTCCCGGCGAGTCCGTGGATTTCGATGGGCTCCGAGAGGATCTCCTCGACGGTCATTCGCGGGTTCAGCGAGGCAAACGGATCCTGGAAAATGATCTGCATCTGGCGGCGCAGCCTGCGAAGCTCGCCCTGGTCCAGCTTGGTGACGTCCTGGCCCTTGAAGAGCACCTGTCCCGAGGACGGCTCGATCAAGCGAAGGATGCAGCGGCCGAGCGTCGATTTGCCGCAACCTGATTCTCCGACCAGCCCGAGCGTTTCGCCACGCGCGATCGTGAAGCTCACGTCGGATACCGCCTGCACGGCACCCACTTCACGACCCAGCAGTCCCCCGCGGATCGGAAAACGCTTCACGAGATTCTTCACTTCCAAGAGAGGAGCGCCAGCAGAGCTCATCGATGTCATCAGAGGTCCCTCGCACAACGAATCTGGTGGTTCGAGCCGATCGAGCGCAGCTCCGGTTCCGCACCCTTGCAGGACTCCGTCACGAACGAACAGCGCTCCTGGAAACGGCAGCCCTGGGGCAGCTCGAGAAGATTCGGAACGATTCCAGGAATCGCCTCCAGGCGCGACTTCTTCATCTTGCCGGTCGGATCCTTGCTCAACGTCGGAATGCTGTTCAGGAGCGCGCGCGTATACGGCATCTTCGGATTCTTGAAGAGTTCGACGACCGGTGCGTGCTCCACCACGCGACCGGCGTACATGACAGCGACGTCATCTGCCATTTCAGCCACGACCCCGAGATCATGCGTGATCAGGATCAGCCCGAGCCCCACCTTCTGTTGGAGGTCGCGAAGCAGGTCGAGAATCTGCGCCTGGATCGTCACATCGAGCGCCGTTGTCGGCTCATCGGCAATCAGAACCTGCGGATTGCAGGAAAGGGCCATCGCAATCATCACTCGTTGCCGCATGCCGCCCGACAGCTGGTGAGGATAATCATCGACGCGCTTTTCAGGCGCCGGAATGCCCACGAGCTGCAGCATCTCGATGGCCTTGGAGCGAGCATCACGTGCACCGAGCTTCTGGTGCAGCATCACGGCTTCGATGATCTGGTTGCCGACCGTGTAAACAGGGTTGAGCGACGTCATGGGCTCCTGGAAGATCATGGAAATCTCGTTGCCCCGGATCTTCCGCATCTCATCTTCAGAAAATTTCAGCAGGTTCCTGCCCTGGTACAGGATCTCTCCGCCGATGATCCTGCCCGGAGGCGACGGAATCAGCCGCATGATCGACAGGCTAGTCACGCTCTTTCCACAGCCGGATTCACCGACGATGCCGAGCGTCTTGCCTTTGAACACCGAAAAGCTGACATCGTCGACGGCGCGCACTTCGCCACCTTCGGTGAAGAAGGAGGTCCGGAGGTTCTTCACATCCAGGAGCAGGTCTGTAGTCGCGGTCATGAGTTCCATCCTATAGCGTCATTTGGAGGCGGAATCGAGCTTCCTGAGCTCATCTGTTTCGTGCCAGGCAAAGTCCTGCCAGTTGAGCCCGACAACTCCAGGGCGAACCAGCCAGTATTGAAACCGGTGGACGAGAAAGGCAGCGGGCGCCTCGCGGTTCAAGATCGCCGTCGCCTCGGCCAGCGCAGCTCCTCGTCTCGACGAGGCGGCCTGACGCGCGGTCGAGAGGGCCTGACGGTAGGCAGCCAGCGCGGGCACGGGCGCCGGAATTTCCGGCAGCCCCTTGTCCGGATCAAAGATTTCCAAATGGGTTACCGGTCCCGGAAGGTCCGCAACCCAGGTTACCGGCCAGAAATGCACGCTTCCATCCTGGATTCCCGCCCTCCGGCGAGACTCGTCCATGATGACCACCGAGGCGCGAACACCCAGGAGTTCCCAGCGCGCGGCAACGGCCCTGCAGAGCTCCTCCTCGACGGGATGTGGCAGGCAGCCCAATCGGAATTCGGGCAGCCCTCGTCCGTGCGGATGGCCGTTGAATCCGAGGAGATCCTGAGAAGGCGCCAGGTCGCCTGATCTCGGAATCCGCGGATCACCCGTAAAGTAACCGGCGACTCCGGGCGGAATGGCCGAGTAGGCCTCCACAGCGCGTCCGGCAAAAACGCCCTCGCTGATCACGCCTCCGAAAAGCGACCGCGCAAGCGCCTGTCGAACGCCTCTCTTCGCACCGATGATCGGGTGCTTCATTTGGAAGCCGATGAACACGAGATCGGCACGCTGAATCTTCTGCAGCTGGAATCCCCGCTCGCGCCACTTTTCAACCAGCTCGCCGTCGCCGCTCAGGAGCGAGGACTGCAGGTCACGCGGCAGCTCGATCAGATCGAGAGAACCTCGAACGAGAAGGTCCCAATCCCGATAGCCATCGCGCGATGTATCCACCTCGACCGCACGGAGGGCGCCGACGCGATCCACGCTCTTCCACCGAATCGTGCCCATTCTGGATCCAGAGAATCGATACGCCCCGGTTCCCACGGGTTCGTCGGCGACATTCCACTTCCGTGCAAGGATCTCATCCACTGGAAGCACCGAAGCGGCAGGATGGCCAAGAAAATAAACGAACTCCTGATCGGCCTGCCGAAGCAGGACAGTGGCCTTCAACCCGGAGCACGAGAGCCCTCTTGGAAGGGACTGGTAGGCCGAGTCGCCGACCTTCGACGCCCCTGCTGACCATTCGCGAA
Organism: Bdellovibrionia bacterium; assembly: GCA_044347055.1. GTDB lineage: Bacteria > Bdellovibrionota > UBA1018 > UBA1018 > UBA1018 > CAIOHW01. Next base: position 25,977 of record JBIIXZ010000005.1, read on the forward strand.
ATCCGGCGATTCGAGACGAAAGGTATTGCAGCCAATGCGACCCCACTCTCGGATCACCATGCCGCAGGATGGATTTGACCCAATCACAGGCATTCAGCTCGCGTGTGTCGTTTTCGAAAATCCGGCTTTCCTGGAACTTCAGGCCTGGACGAAACACCAGATCGAGTCGCCTTCCCTGTTCCGAAACAGCCGGAGCCTTTTGGAGAATCCACGGACGTGCCACCACGTTGCCCATGGCACGCTCGAGGCGCATCGGAGTCTGGTACGCACGAGCGGCTTCGCGGACCGAAACATGATCTGTTGCAGCGGCAGGATCCAGCGTCTGAATCGGCCCCGCACGGTACCGGAAAACCGGACGTGAATCCACGAACCGACAGGATGTGGCGAGGCTTGGAAACAACAGGATGAGGGACACCAAGACGTTCGGCTTCATGCTCACTGAATCTTGCGGTCCTTCCAGCGAACCTTCACCTGCCCCGAGCTGGAGGTCGCTTCCCATCGGCGAGCCCAGCCTTCGGAGGGGTCCGGATCGTCCCTGGTGACCTCCAGTGTTTTACCAGGCGCCTTTTGCCAGAACACGGACTCCACCCAGGGCTTCAGATTCCACCTGCGGAATTTAAATCTCCACAGGACTTCACCTGCCTCCGGACGCCCTTCGAGCTCGGAGTCCGAAAGCCACCGCCAGCGAATCTTCGTCAAATCCTGCTCGGCCGGACAGGGAAAGCGATCCAGAAACAGCTGCGATGCCCAATCCAGCGGAATCCCTCCCCACGAGGTGGCCTTGCGGTTGACCGAACCCTGCTTCGGAGTTTCGACCTTGAAGTCGTTGCCGCGAATTTCGATGAGAGCCGCCCGGGCGCCCAAGAGCTGGGTCACTTCGAGCCGGAGCTCCAGCGGTTCTGTTGGCAGTGCTTTGGCCCGTACCGTGGCCGGAAACTGGCCCGAGGCCTCCTTCGACTTTGCCTTCATCCACACGGAACCGCTGACCTCGCGCGGAGCTCCGTCCAGCGCGCAGACCGCCTGGAGTAGCTGGGCAGGGTCGTCACGCTCCGACCTTGTGGGAGCCGAGGAACAGGAGGATAGGAGCAGGCACGCGAGCACCGAACCTGGGAACGCCGCTAATCGAAGTTGCATCCCTCGATTCTAGACCAAGTGACTTCCAGATTTCCGATCAATTCTTCTTTTGGGCGGCTGCAGGCTGGCGGACTCCCGGCACCCTGCCACCAGCGCGAGCAACTTCGGTCTTGAGCGCCTCGAGTTTGGCGACGAGCTTCTGACGGTCTTCAGCCTTCTCCGCCAGCCGGGCGGCCTCGGCGTACAGGCGCATTGCCCGATCGGCAAAACCGGTACGAACGTAAACATCACCCAGATGCTCGAGCACGGTCGGCTCATCAGGCTTGAGCTTGGCTGCGCGCTCGAGCTGCACCACCGACTCGCGGACTCTTCCCGTGTTGAACAGGTACCAGCCCCAGCTGTCGACGATGTAACCGTTGTCCGGCCTGAGCTTCAGAGCGTGCTTCAGGTAACGCTCGGCGTCCTGCATCCGGAATCCACGAATCGTGTAGGTGTAACCGAGGTAGTTCAGAGCTTCGGCATGATCCGGATTCATCTTCACGATGGCTTCCATCTGGACAATTCCGTCATCCACGCGGCCTTCGCGGTCATACAGGCTTCCGAGGTAATATCGCGCCCGTTCTTCCTCGGGAAAAAGCTCGACCGCTTTTTCGAGAGTAGCCAGGGCCGCCGGCATATCCTTCACTTCGTCATCGAGGCTGGCCTGATACAAGTAGAGGTTCACGAGCCTCGGGGCCTTGGCGATGGCTTCGGCCACGATCCTGCGAGCAGCTGAAACGTCTCCGCCCTGTTTCTGGATGAATGCAAGATGGATTCGGGCATCACCGTACATCTTCGACTCAGGAGTGATCCGACCGAGTACTTCCTTGGCTTTATCGAGCTTGCCCTGCTCCTCATAGATGTTTCCGAGGTAGTACAGCACCCGATCCGAATCCGGCGACTTGGCGAGCACGACTTCAAAGGTTTCGACAGCCTTGTCGAGGCGCTTCATTTCCATCTGGACCAGGCCGAGCTTCACTCGAGCATTCAGATCCTCGGGATCCGCCAATGCAATCGACTCGAGATATGGTTCCGCTTCTGCGTATTTTTCTTCCTTGAGCAGGATCGTTGAAAGACGATGAGCCGCCGCCAGCTCCTGCGTGGCCTCGAAGGCCTCTCGATAAACCTTGCGGGCATCTGCGTTCCGACCCTTCTCCTCATAAAGGAACCCGAGCCCGAGATAAGCCTGCGCAAAGCCGGGCTTCAACTCAATGGCTCGACGATAGGCACCCAGTGCATCCTGACTGCGGTCCAGCGTGCGTGCGCTGCGAGCGATATAGAACCAGGCCAGATGCGATTCCGGATTTTTCTTGAGCAGCTGCCTCAAGGTGACGAGCGACTGCTCCACCTTGCCTTGTTCGAACTGGACCTGGCTCTTGAACAGGTGCGCCTCTTCATGGCTCGGCTCGAGCTTCAGCACCCGGTCGTACTCCTGGACCGCTGCATCGGACTGCCGACCGGCCGAGTAAATTCCAGCCAGCATCATTCGCGCATCGACCAGCTTGGGGTCGAGGTCCACCGCCTTCTTCGCGAACTCCAGCGCCTGTGCCACGTCACCCTTTCGGACCCATTCGGCAGCCAGTCGGGTATGGACCCAAGCCGAGTTCGGGTCGTAGTTGAGGGTCAGGCGATACTCCTCGATGGCTCGATCAATTTGCCCCTCGACCGAATAGGCTTGCGCTAAACTATAATGATATTCAGCACTTGACTCTTTGTGCAGAGGTTTAAGCTGGGTTTCCGCCCCGGCCGCCTCAGCTGTTGGAACAACCGGCTTGCTCTCCAATTGAGCCTCCGGCCTGTGGATCGGTGCTCCTGCGCAGGACGCAAGATGCAATGCCAAGCAACTCAGAATCGTGCAACGAGGCAGGGTTTTGACGCTTATGGCCATTGAAAATTCCCCTTCACTAGTGTCTTCATCGACTTTTTTGGGCTGAAGCTTGACGAGTTCTGCCCTTTTTGGGGTGATTGGGACGGGTTTCGGAGCAGCGAGCTGCTTGGAATACCCCGTGCACTAGGCCGGCTGCGGCGCCGGTCGAATCACGATTCGCTTCGGGGCTGGTGTGAACCAATTTTCAGGGAGGGGCCCTGTTGACTTTGGCACACCGAGTTGTTAACTGCCTGCGAAAGAGGCAATGACACATCGTGCCAACCCGCCAGAAAGGCAGGGTCCGGCACCTCTGTCGTCAGAATTGGCCTCTCAGGTTTTTTAGGGGGAAAAATGAAAGAGACGATGAAGGAAATGAAGATCATCAAGCGCTACCAGAACCGCAAGCTCTACGACACGCACGAATCGAGCTACGTCACGCTGGATGAGATCGCCAAGATGATCAAGAACGGTGAAGATCTCCGCGTCATCGACAACAAGACGAAGAACGACATCACCGCTTCGACCCTCACGCAGCTACTCTATGAAAGCGAGAAGAAGGCAAAGACCCAGCCCTCGGTGGAACTCCTCAAGGAAATCATCCGCCACGGCGATGGCTCCTTCTCGGGCTACATCCAGGCCAAGGTGAGCACTGAGCTGGCTCGTTTCGACCAGGACATCTCGTCCTCGAATTCCAGCGCTGCAGCCGGCATCGGCCTGGGCGCCGGTCTCGAACGCGCTCCTTCGCTGAATCAGTAATCTGAAGTCAAAAAACCAACGGCCTTCCTCCCTTTTCTTTCCGGGAGGAAGGCCGTTAAACTCAAGAGCGTATGAAGCCAATCGCCTTCAGCGCTCTTTTTATTTTTCCCCTGATCACCGGCTCGATCTCCGCACACGCAGGAGAGCTGGAGATGAACTCCCGCTGGTCCAAGACCCCGAGCTGGGCACGCAATGATGTGCCTCGAGCGGAACGCGACGACACTCAGGAACGCGAGGATCGCACGGAGCAGGCGCCGACCCGGGGAAGGCGCCCCGCCGCCCTCCAGTCGCAGGCACGGCTTTCGCCGTTCGTACCGGGTTCCAGCAACGTTTCTCTGGATGTCGGCCAGGTCTTCCTGATGGGAAATCTCGGAGACCGCTTCGCCGACTCCATCGGATCTCGTCTGAGCTACACCTATGGCGTGAGTGACATGTTTTCGTTCAACTCGAGCTTCGGCTACTCCAGGCATTCCGAAGGCGGGTTCTCGATGTCGAGCCTGCTCGCAGGCCTTCGAACCAACCTCGCGTGGTACGACAAGGTCATTCCTTACGGCATTTTCGGCATGGGTTTTTATCGCCCAAGCTACCGAGAGGCGGATTACAGCGCCACGCTCTTCGGAGTCCATCTGGGCGCCGGAGTGAACCTGGAGCTCACTCCGTCACTCTTCTTTGGCGCATCGATGACATTCCACGACACGTTCGGCACCGATCGTGACCTGCCGTCCGGCGGGACATTGCCGATCGGAGGAAGCTTCACGTCGTTCTTCCTTAGTGCTGGCGTGACTTTCTGATCATCTCTTCGAGCTGGCTTCCGGCAATCAGGTAGTCCTGATTGCAGAAATCACAACGGACTGAAGCGCTTCCGTCCTCGGTCAGCATGCTCTGAAGCTCATCCACGCCCACGAGCGCCAGGGCGCGACTCACCCGCTCCCAGGAGCACTGGCACTCGAAGGCCAGCTGGCGTTTTTCGAGCAGCATGAAGGTCGAGTTCTGAAAGATCGTCGAAAGAAGCTTCACAGGATCGGCATCATCCTGGAGCTCGGCAGCCAGCGACTGGATTCCGTGAATCTGGCTCTCCACGAGGCGAATCTCCTCGCTCGTGGCACCGGGCATCGCCTGCACCAGAAAACCACCGGCTCCGGTCACGTCTCCCGACTCGTCCACAGTCACTGAAAGACCGACTGCTGAGGGAATCTGCTCGCTCTGGAGCCAGTAGTAGGTCAGGTCTTTTGCCAGATGTCCGGTCACCAAGGGTACGGTGCCGATATAGGGCTGGTTGCTCTGGTCCGTCTTCGTGCGAAGGACCGACATGAGGCCCTCTCCCCATGGCCCCTGGCTCGAAACTGCTGCGATCTCGTTGGCAATGACGTAACCGCGGACATGACCGTTCGGGTAAGCGTCCACGAGAGCCTGGCGGGTGGGTCCGGTGGCCTG
>JBIIXZ010000289.1:0-2824 GCA_044347055.1 Bdellovibrionia bacterium
ACTGCAACAATACGATTCTTCATGTTCATTTCTCCTGTTTCAGAAAGATTCGATGAGGCCGGTGTACCACTGGTGTTCGGCGTGCTCATCGAGTCGCGCTGACAGGAGCGGGTGAAAGTTGTCAGCCGTCCTAACGCTCTGTCTTGCCACGCGTGACGCGATAAATTCGGCCTGAAAAATCGTCAGAAATCAGCACGGAGCCATCCGGTCGAACGAGCAGGTCCACGGGTCTTCCGAGGACTTTCTTCGTTTTTCCTTCGCGCTGGAGCCATCCCTCGACAAACGAGTCGTAAGAAACGGCGCGGCCGTCACGCAGCTTCACTCGCGCGATGCGGTAACCGACTTTCGAGCTTCGGTTCCAGGAGCCATGTTCAGCAATCAGCACATCGCCCTCGTAAAAGCGCATGCCCAGTGCGGCCACATGGGCACCGAGTGTTCGGGCAGGGCGCTCGAACTCGGAGCAGGGACGGGAGCGAAACTCCGGATCGGCAATCGTGCCGCCGTGGCAATACGGAAACCCAAAATTCAGGCCGCGTTTCGTCACCCGATTCAGCTCGTCGGGGGGCAAATCGTCGCCCATGAGGTCACGACCATTGTCGGTGAACCAGAGCTCGTTCGTGCGCGGGTGCCAGTCGAAGCCGACCGTATTTCTAATGCCGGCGGCTTCTGTTCGAAGGTCCGTGCCATCGAGGCGTACGCTCTGAAGCGATGCCGTCAGTCCCTCGGCCAGGCAGACGTTGCACGGTGCACCGACGCCGAAATAGAGGCGACCATCGGGTCCGATCCGCAGGAATCGCCCGCCATGGTGTCGACTCGCCGGCAGGCCGGTCACGATTTCGCGAGGCTTGCCGAGACGCTCGGTCGTCGCGGTGACACCGTCGTAGCGAAGGATGCGATCGACTGATGACGTGAAGAGCGATCCGTCGCGATAATCGACGCCAATCGGAAGCGAGAGTCCGGAGACGAGGGTGCGGACTTTTCCGTCGGGACCAATCGCTCGAACTTCTCCGGAAGTGGATCCGACGAACACCACCCCGTTCGGACCTTCGGCCAGTCCGCGAGCCGAAGTCACGCCTTCCGCGAAGACCTCGATCCGGAATCCGGGAGGCAGCCGGAGTGACTCCACGCTAGACGAAGCGCTGGCGTGGAGAGCGGAATTCGTTGCGAGAAAGAACAGGAGCAGGAGCGATGAGAGCTTCATGGTGACCTCATGCGGAGAAATAACACGACTGGAGGGTGTGTCGCCGGCGACTCGTCGTCCCTCGGGTAGGCGTCAGGATTTTCGCGCTCCGTGCCGATAAGCCATCAGGATGAAGACGAGAATTTCAAGATGCGCTCTGGCCGTGGCAGCCGGACTCGCCGCGGCAAACCCTATCCACGCGGAGGCGTCCTGCTCTGACGCATTCGCGAGGCTGGATGATTCTCGGATCCTTCGGGCTGCTCCGCGTCCTGCGGCCTCCACGCTGATGAGACCCAAGGACCTCGAGAAGCTCGAGGCGCTGCTCCGTTCCGATTCGCGACTGGGCGCGCTCGAAGCTTCGAAGTATTCGAGCACCTTGGATAGCCTGCTCGATCTGACCAACCCCGCCACGCTGCGCGAGTGGGTTTTCTCGGCCAAGCTTGACGCGCAGGCCAAGCAATCGTTGTTGATCGGACGCTCGCAGCTCGCGAGAATCCATCTGTCCGATCCACTGATGCGAGATGTGCTTCAGGAGGCCGAGCGCCAGTTGGATATTGCCGTCTCCGTGGTTGCGGGTGCTGCTCGAGCCGTTGGTCAGGAGGCCAAGGCCGAGGAGTGGATGTGGCAATCCAAGCTTTACAAGAAGACGATGCTCGAGACGATTCATTCCGAGCTTCGAGCCGCTCGCGGACTCGGTCCGGAGCCGCTGTTTCCGGAGGACGTCTCGCTGCCCGCGGCAGTCATTCCAGAGTGGGAGATCACGTCGCGCTCCGGAAAACCTCCCTTTTCGCAGGCCTTTCTCGATGAGGTGAAGTCGAGCGATCAGAGTCTCGTTGCTGCGCTTCGATCGCTCTCCGAATCGGCACGACGCTCGCTCGATTCGATGCCGGCGGGAATCTCGCTCAAGCCCGTCGAGGCGGTCAATACGGTGCGACTGGGTGGGCATCACTACTACGGAAACTACCGGCAGTATCGCGTGATCTCGCGCGAGGCCTATGTCCGCAAGGGAGCGCGGATGTTCGGTGCTTTCAATGTCTCGGTCCAGAGCTTCAAAGGAAGCGTGGACGCCGAGTTGAATGTTTCCAGGGCACAGAAACGGATCGTTTCGGTCCTTTTGGACCAGAACCACAAGACGCTCGATCCGTTCTCTCCTCTTTGCGCGGCCGAAAAGGGGCTGCCGCAGACCTGCGGCATGTATGGAAACTTCACGTTCATCCGGGCAGGTTTTCCGGTGATCGCTCCGGGCTATATCCATCCGGAGTCGGGAATGGTGTCGCTCGCACTTCAAAGGCTCTTTCGAATTCCCACGGTCAAGAAATTCAGTACCGAGAATCTTTCGCCGGGGACCATGATGCTCGGTCCAGTCGTCGCCTACCTGCATGGCTTTAACGGCCTCAAGATGTTCGAAGGGGCCGTTTACGTCCTCGCTTTCACGAAGGGCAAATGGGTCTGGCAGAAGCTTTCGGGCGAGTTCGGCGATGAAGAGGTGCCTGCAGAAGGGGCTCCTGCCGAGGGTCTTCGTGATGAGCCCATCCGTGATGAGACCTAGCCACCTGACCAAGGTTTAGACAGTGGCGAAGCCATATAGTCCCTCAGGTCGTCTGAGGTGAAGGAGGCGAGCCGACCGGACCGGGCCCTGTGCTT
>JBIIXZ010000113.1:0-8623 GCA_044347055.1 Bdellovibrionia bacterium
TCACCGAATGGTGGTACCTGCTGGTCGCTGCCATCGTCATCGGAATCATCACCTTCTCGAGGTACATCTCCTCAGCGGCGGGACGTCCGAAATGGGACGCCTTCAAGCTTCGATCACCGGTCTTCGGCCCGCTCGTCCGCATGGTGGCCATGACGCGTTTTGCCAGCACGATGGGAACGCTTCTCGGCAGCGGAGTTCCGATCCTGACCGCGATGAGCATTGCGCGCAACCTCGTGGATAATGTACCCATCTCGAACGCGATCTCGAAGGCCCGCGAGAACATCACCGAGGGACAATCCATCGCCGACCCGCTTCGCCGAAGCGGAGAGTTTCCACCCGTGGTCATCCACATGATCTCGATCGGCGAGAAGACCGGCGAACTCCCTGGAATGCTCAAGAACATCGCCGATACCTATGAGGAGCAGGTCACTGCCAAGATCGAAGGCATGACCGCCCTGATCGAGCCGGCAATGATCATCGGAATGGGGCTTGTCGTGGGATTCATCGTCATGGCGGTCTTCGTGCCGCTGCTCGACATCAGTAATTTGAAGTAGTTCATCGTCAACCGAGAGGAAGGATAGAAAAGATGGAAAACCAGAAGAAGAAAACCAGGCAGGCAGGCTTCACGCTGACTGAAATGCTGATCGTGATCGCGTTGATCGGGATCATCATGACCCTCGTCAGCGGCAACATCATCGGCAAGTTCAACAGCGCCAAGGTCGACTCGACCAAGATCCAGATGAAGCAGCTCGGGGTGATCCTCGATGACTTCAACCGGGTCTGCGGATTCTACCCCACGACCGACCAGGGCCTCGACGCCCTCGTGAAGGCTCCGAGCGGTCGCGAGTGCAAGAACTACGATCCTTCAGGCTTCATCAAGGGCGGAAAAGTGCCGAAGGACGGCTGGGGCAATGATTTCGTCTATGAGTCCGACGGCGGCAAATACAAGTTGATCTCGCTCGGTGCCGACAACAAGGCAGGCGGGGACGGCAACGACAAGGACCTCGACAGCGACGAGCTGTAAGAAACCGGATTGAGGGCGATCACCATGAAGCATCGTTCGACGCTGCCGGAAGTCTCCCGAGGCTTCACGCTCGTCGAGCTGCTCGTGGTGATTGCCCTGATCGGGCTGGTCACGCTGGTCTCGCTTCCGACCGTTTCGAGCATGTTCCAAGTGTCTCTGGGCACCGCCTCGCGTGAAATCGCGACGACGATCAAGGAAGCCTACAACTCCGCCATGATCACCGGCAAGGTGCACCGGGTGGCATACGACCTGAAGGAGCACCAATACTGGGTCGAGTCCGGTCCGACCACCACGCTGCTCGATACCGAGGCGACCCGCGAGAAGGAGGAACGACGCAGGAAATTCAAGACCTCGATCGACGCTGAAGAGGCCCCCTCATCGCCCTTCGGCATCGACAAGTCAGTGACCCGAAGCAAGAAGTCACTTCCGAGGGGTGTCGAGTTCGAGGACATCCTGAGCGAGCGCGACAAGGAACCCCTTTCGGAGGGCACCGCCTACACGCATATCTTCCCGAGCGGAATCACCGAACGGACCCTGATCCACCTCAAGGACACCCAGAAGCATCAGCTGACTCTTGTCGTCGAGACCATCACCGGCAAAACGAGAATGCTGAACGGCCATTTATCCGAGAGGGAGGCCTTTGGCGATGCCAAGTAGCCTCCTCCGGAGCAACACCTCCGGCTTCACGCTCCTCGAGGTGCTCATCGCGATGTTCATCATGGTGATCGCCTTCGGATCGATCTTTTCGATCCAGTCCTCCGCCATCCAGGTCACGAACCGCGCCAAGCAGACCAACACCGTGGCCATGCTGCTCAAGAACGCCATGGTGAAGGCCGAACTCGAGGTCGAGGGAAAGAAATTCGAGGAGATCAAGAAAGAAGACTCCGGCACCTTCGAAGCCCCGTTCCAGGATTATAGCTGGACCAGGACGATCAAGGAGCTCGAATTTCCGAACCTCGTGCCCAACGCTTCCGGAGGAGAGGGCAATGGGGGTGGCGAGGATCAGTCTTCCGACATGATCGGCAAACTCGTCACCAAATTCCTCTCCAAGGCCGTCCGACAGGTCGAGGTCACGGTAAAGTGGCAGAAATCAGGAAAAGAGCAGAGCGTTTCAACCTCAACCTTCTGGGTGGACTTGAACCATGAAATGGCGCTCAGTGAATAAGCGCCCCGGTGCGCGGCCGGATGGCTTCACGCTCCTCGAGGTACTGATCTCGATGTTCCTGCTCGTGGTGATCAGCTTTGCGACCTACCAGGCCACCACCGAGACCTTCAAGCTGCGCGACGTGCTCTCGACCGAGGGAGAGTTCTACAACAGCATCCGGCTTGCCGTGAGCATCCTGCAGCGCGACCTCGAAAACGCTTACTCCCCCGTGGTTCTTCGGCCGGAACAGAGGCCCCGCGCCCTTCCCGGACAGGAGGGCCAGGTCCAGCAGCTCGAGGAACTTCAGCAGGTTCCTCCTCCCGGCTTCGGGCTCAATCGTGAGATCATGCAGAGCGATTTCTTCAGCTCGGAAATCGACAAGTACGGCATCCGCCCGACTCGCATGAGCGGCACGGATACCAAGCTCTTCTGGGTCAATGCAGCGAACATGAGGATGTACCGCGACAGCCGCGAATCCGATTTCCTCAAGATCAGCTACTTTCTCGAGCAGGAGAAGGACTCCGAGTACGAGGCCGGATCCAGCACCCTCGTGCGCAGCGCCAGTCCCGAGGCGTTCATTTACGATGAGAGCAAGGACAAGAGCGTCAAGACGTATCGCCTACTCCACGGAATCCGGAAGCTCAAGTTTCGTTACTACAGAAAGGACAAGGATCAGTGGTCCGACTCCTGGGACAGCGAGTCCTCGGATACCAAGGAGCTGTTTCCGGACATCGTCGAGCTCCAGATCGAAGTCAGCGCCCCGAAGGGCCTGAGCTTCGAGGGCCGTTACCAGATTCGACCGGAGGTGCCGCTGAATGGCGTTCCTGCGACGCTCTAATAATCGCTCCACAGAGGGCAACGAGTCCGGAATCGCGCTCTTCATGGTCGTCGCGTCGATGACCATCCTTGCGCTGATCGTCACCGAGTTCACCTACATTGCGCAGGTCAATTCACGCATGGCGTTCGACAGTCTCGACCAGGTGAAGGCCCACTACCTGGCCAAGAGCGGACTCAAGCTCTCGCTCATCAGGATCCGCGCCTACCAGAACCTGAAGGCGCTCGCCAAGACCGCGGGTGGAGACGCGGGAAGCTCCATGATTCCCAAGGGCCTGCTCGAAAAGATCTGGAGCTTTCCATTCTTCTATCCGATTCCCCTCGACGCTCCCGGACTTGCGCCCTCCGAGAAGGACCAGATCCGGGAATTCACGAAAAACGCCGCCATCGAAGGACGCTTTTCTGCGCTCATTGAATCGGAGTCCAGCAAGTACAACCTGAACAGCATCCTTGCACCCTTTGCCGTCACTCCCACTCCGACGCCGACCTCCACCCAGGCATCCCAGCCCGGCGAAGGATCAAGTGCGGGCACTCCGCCGCGCACCGGCTCGCCCACCAGCACGCCCCTCCCGAGCTTCAATCCTGTGGAAGCGCAGAAGTCGCTGGCGGGATACATCACCCAGATCCTGAACAACCGGATCGAGGCGGATGAGGACTTCTCGGCCGAGTATCGCGACCTGAAGGTGGATGAGTTCGTCGACAACCTCATTTCCTGGGCGGATGCCACCCATGAGCGCCAGTCGGCTCCCAACTCCTCTTTTCAGCCCAAGGGAGGACCGTTCTACTCGCTCTCCGAACTTCGAATGATCGAACCCATGGACGACGGCCTCTATGAGGTGCTGGCACCCCACTTCACGGTCAGCGCCGTGCCTGGGCTGAACGTGAACACCGTCAAGGATACGACGCTCAGGGCGTACTTTCCGCAGATGACGGATGAGGAAGTGAAGGAGTTCTTCAAGTTCCGCGACTCGACCGAGCAGGACAACAGCTTCAAGAACGAAGAAGGCTTCTACACCTACATCAAGTCCAACGTGGCGGCGTTCCGAGGCTCCGATCGTGAAATCGAAACCCTCAAGGAGGAGTTCAAGAGGCGAAACATCCGGATCGTGACGGACGAAACCCACTTTCGGGTGACCGTGCAGGCTACCGTCAACCAGGCGACGCGCCTGCTTCAGGCGGACGTCATGGTCGTCCCGCCCCAGGGCCCCGCCTCGCAGCCACCCAGCTCGGGAGGTCCTCCAACGGACCAGGTGGCGGCACCACCAACCGACTCTGGCCTGCGGATCACATCCATGAGAATTTTATAGGAACACATGAGAATCGTCGGAATCGACTGGGGAACCAGCAGCATCAAGGCAGTGGAAATCGACAGCGCTTTCGGACGCTACGAGATCCATGACTATCGTGAAATCGAAGTGGCGCCCGGAACGGAGCCGGCGGCCGCCGCGGCGCAGCTCGTCTCTTCGCTCTCGCAGAAACCTCATCGCATGATCGTCGCGATGCCCTCGAGCCAGATCACGACTCGAAATCTCCACCTGCCCACTCGTGATCGCAAGGCCATCCAGTCAGGCGTCCTGTTCCAGCTGGAGGACGAACTTCCATTCTCGATCGAGGACATGGCGCTCGACTCGTCGATTCTCCTCCAAAGCGGCCAGCAGTCGGACGTGCACGTTGCCACGACGCTCAAGAAGCATCTTGCCGCCCAGATCCAGAAGTGGGGCGAAATCGACGTCGATCCGGATGTCATCACCACCGAAGGCTGGGCGTTTCGCACCCTGATCAACCGCACGGTCTCGCCGACGATTCAGGAAAAGCCCCTGCTGCTCGTCTACGTGGGCGCGAAGACGACTCTTTTGTACCTTCATTGGCGGGGCTTTCCGATGGTCTGCCGCGAGATCCGCTGGGGAGGCGACACCCTGACGCGGATCCTGGTCGATCGACTGGGCCTGTCCCCCGAACAGGCGGAACGCGTGAAGCGCAATCCCGCAGTCCTCCAGGAGACGCATCCGCAGAGCCTGGTTCAGATCGTGTCCGACGGGCTCGAGGACATCCAGCGAGAGATCAAGCACATGGACCTGGTCTGCAAGGGCATGGCCCAGCAGAACCTCAACGCCATCTACATCACGGGTGGAGGTTCACTGATCGAGGGCCTTCCGGCAGCGCTGGAAAGCCGAATCGGACTTTCGGTGGAGCGGATTCGTCCGTTGAGCTCCCTTTCACCCTCCGGTGTGACATTCGCCGAAACCAGCGACGCAAAAATGGGTCTTGCCGCCGCGCTTGCCATGAGCCTGGTCGGAGCGGATCGCAATCTAGCGATCAACCTGCGCCGAGGCGAGTTCTCGAAGACATCCCGGGGACGCGAAATCAATCTCCAGAGCCTCAAGAAACCGCTCGCAGCCGCAGGAATGGTCGCGGCCAGCTTCTTCATCAGCATGGCCGTGCAATCTTCGATGCTGCAGAAGAGGCTTGAGGACAAGGATGCACAGCTCAAACGCGCGATGAGCGGCTTCTTTGGAAGCGTCAGCAACAGCGCCATGCGCACCTACCTGGCAAATCCGGCCTCGCTTCGAACGGCCATCCAGAAGGAAATCGAAAAAACCCGCGAGTCGGCACGCGTGCTCGGAATCAATACCCAGTCACCTCTGGTGTTCCTGAATCATCTCTCGAATTCGATCTCCAAGGATACCGTGGTCGACATGATGGACTTCCAGGTAGGAGCAGCTCCTCAGCCGGCTTCGCCTTCCGATAAGACGGAGAAAGGCGAGGGCATGACCGATGCTCCCGTCGAGCTCGTCTTCATGAGTGCGGACCCGGGTGCCGCTGAACGACTCGGGGCACAGATTGCTCCGAAGCTGGTCCAGGGTGCGAAACCCTCGGTCGAGGAGATCGCCGCCTCCGGCAAGGAGCCGAAAAAGTTCAAGATCACCTTCCGTGGCACGGCGTCCGAGAGGGCCTTCCGAAATGAATAATCTGCTTCAGAAGCTAGTCGACGGAATCCAGGAGCAGCCGACTTACCAGCAGCTTCGGGCAAAGTGGGATGAGCTCGATGCCCAGAGCAAGACCTACCTCCAGGGTGCTGCCGCCGTCGGGGCCGTCCTGCTCGCAGGATGGATCACGATCGGCAGCTGGTGGAAGGTTCATTCCATCCGGCGCGAGATCTTGGAGAAGGATGAGATCATCCGCATGGTCCAGGGTGCCAGCGACGAGATGCGTGAACTTCGCGACCGCATTCCTCCCTCCCGCAGCGCCGAACCCGATCCGCAGCCCTGGAATACCTATTTCGAATCGGTGGCCGGCAGCGCAGGACTCGACAAGGCAAGCATGGAAGTCTCCACCGAGTCCTCTGGACAGGTTCGCGATCTCTCGAAGGAATCCTTCTTTGAAATCACCCTCAAGAAGGTCAACGTCAAGCAGCTCGCCCGCTTCTCTTTTCAGGTGGAAAACGGTCGTCGGCCGGTGAAGATTCGCAGGCTTTCCGTCGAAACCAAGGCGGATCTCTCGGGATACCTCGATGCAAAGATCTCCGTGGCCGCTTACACGATGAAATCACCGTCATGACCACCACAGAAGCCGCAGACGCCGTTGCCGCTCCCGCCCGCTCGCGAGGCATCCAGATCGCCCGGAACATCGGCTGGGTCGTCGCATTCATCTCTTTTCTCGCGCTGTTCACGGTCGCCAAGCTTCCTGACGATCGGATTGGAGGACTGCTGCTCGGCAAGGCTTCGGAGGTCCTCTCCTCGGGCGGCCGGCGCGTTGAGCTCAGCGCGGAACGCACTCGCATTTCGCTCCTGCTACTGGGAAGGATCCGCTTCGAGGGGCTCACCGTGCGGACGTCCTCGAGCTCCGGCGCCCCCGCCTCGATCCGGTGGGATGAGGCGCGACTCTCTCCTTCACTCCTGGATCTGTTACTCGCTCGGCTCGGCGGAACGGTCCGGCTCCTCGGCAAGGACGGATCCTCGCTGTCGCTTGCCTTTTGGTCCTCCCGCGGCGGCAAATTTTCCGCCTCCGTGAAGCTCGAGAAGGCTGAGCTCGGGACTGCGGGACTCGGAATTGTTCCGATTCTTTCGGGAGTCGACGCCACCCTGCCCCTCAGCGGAACGATCGACCTTTCGGGCGACGCCAACCAGCCGACTTCGATGACTGGCAAGGTCCAGCTCAGCATCGGCAAGACCGAACTGCCCGCTCAGCGAGTCTCGGGTTTTCCCGTGCCTGCAATTCGCTTTGGCGACGGCGAGATCCGCGCCAACGTGGCGCAGGGAACCATCAAGATCGAGAGTCTCCGGCTGGGAAAAATGGAGCGTGAAACCGATGACCTCCGCGGATCGGCCACCGGAGACATCAGCGTGGCTCGAGGCTGGGACTCCGCGCAGCTGAACTTGAAGGCGAAACTCCGTTTTTCCGAGTCGGTCCTGAAATCGTTATTCCTGCTCGATGCTCTGCTCGGACCAGGCAGGCAGCCGGACGGAAGCTACTCCATCCAGCTGACCGGGCCGCTTGAAGCTCCCCAGATGCAGCCGGGAGATGCGACGCCGTGATCGACTGGGAAAGAGAGCTGGCCCAGGCCGCAGATCGACTGCTGGCTTCCGGGACCGCGCCGAATCTCGCAGAGTCGATCCGCTACAGCCTGCTCTCCGGAGGCAAGCGGTTCCGGCCGCGATTGATGGAGGCTTCGGGCGAGCTGCTGTCGCTCCAGGAAAGAGCCTTTGTTCCTTTCGCAGTCGCTCTCGAGATGATCCACGCCTTCACGCTCATCCATGATGACCTGCCCTGCATGGACGACGATGACCTGCGCCGCGGGAAGCCGACCAATCACAAGGTCTACGGCGAAGCACTCGCATTGCTGGCAGGCGATGCCCTGGTTCCGATGGCTTTCGAGGCCTGCTTCGAGGCACTTCCTCACGTCAATGAAAGAGCCTGGGCAAATGCCCTTCAACGGCTGCTCATCCTCTCCGGTCCGCGCGGAGTGATCGGTGGACAAGCTCTCGAGATGCTCCTTGCTGGAAATACGTCGCTCGCCAAGCTTCGCGAGATGCACTCCCTGAAGACCGGCGCGCTGTTTGATGCGTCGATCCTGATTCCTGCGGACCTGGCCGGACTCGAAGCGTCCTCGTCGCAGATGAAGGCCCTCACTCGCTTTTCGCACGCGTTCGGACTCGCCTTCCAAACCGCTGATGATCTGGACGATGCCGAGCAGGAACGAGATCCGGCTACGGGAGAGTTCCCGAAGACCAGCGTGCTTCACTATCTCAGCAGGAACGATGCGCGAGACCAGGCGTCTCAGGAGCTTGCCGAAGCGACGAGAGAGGTCCGGGAGCTCTGGCCATCGACGCACTCCAGCCTCCAGCATGTGGCGGGACAACTCCAGGGCGCTCTCGGAGCGCGCTCGAAATGAGTGCATGCTGGCTGTTCGTCACGGACCCCTGGGATACCCTTGATCATCGCAACGACACCACGCTTCGGCTGATGGAGGCAGCGGCACGCAAGAAAGTTGCCGTCTTCTGGGCCACCGTGAAGAGCATCCGCTGGCAGGATGGATCCGTCTCTCTGGATGCATTCTGTTGTTCTCGGAAGGAGCTGCAATCGGCGCGCCTTGAGGGCACGAGGCCGACTTCACCCAGCTG
>JBIIXZ010000290.1:0-2806 GCA_044347055.1 Bdellovibrionia bacterium
GAGCGAGCACGCCCCGCGCACGATCAGGTCCACTTTCACTCCGGCCTGCGATGCCTGGTAGAGCTGCTCGATGACGAGCTCGTCCACCAGCGCATTCACCTTGGCGACGATGCGCGCCGGTTTGCCGGCCCTGGCTGCTCGGGTCTCTCCCTGAATGTCGGCGATGAGACGGCGATGAAGGCGCGTCGGTGCCGATAGGAGCACCTTGAAGTGCACGGGCACTTCTCCCTTCATCACGGAGCTGAAGAAGTGGCGCGCATCATGACCGATTTCCTGGTTTCCGGTCAGGATTGCCAGGTCGGTGTACTGCCTCGCGGTCGCGGCGTTGTAGTTCCCGGTCGAGAGATGAGTGTAGTAGCGGGCACCCGACGTTTCATTGCGGGTGACGAGGGCGATCTTGGCGTGGAGCTTCAGCTTGCCGAAGCCAAAGTAGACTTCGATTCCCGCTTTTCTCAGTTCGTCGGCGAGGCGAAGATTATTCAGCTCGTCAAATCGGGCGCGAAGCTCGATAAAGACGCGGACGGTTTTTCCGGCGGCCGCAGCGCGCTTGAGAGCCTCGATGACCGGCGACACCGCATCCATGCGATACACGGTCTGCTCGATGCTCGCGACGAGCGGATCGTTGCAGGCGGCCTCGATCCATCCCACGAACGCATCGAAGCTGTCGTAGGGGTGATGCAGGAGAAAGTCCTGCTGCTTGAGTTCCTCGAAGATTTTGGACGGGTCACGGAGCGGGCGGGGAATGGCGGCCTGATGGGGCGGGTACTTGAGCTGCTGCTTCTCGACGAGATCGGCAGGCGCGTGCTGGAAGACCGACCAGAGCCCCTGAAGCACGAGCGATCCTGGAGCCGGAAAAATCTGCGCCGGAGTCAGCCGAAACTGCGAGATGCACTTGTGGAGGACCTGCTCGGAAAGGGGCCCGAGGTACTGCAGGCGAACGATGCGTCCCTTTTCGCGGCGCTTGAGGCTGGATCGCACGATGTCCGGAATCGACTCGGTATCTTCTTCCTCCAGATCCACGCTGAAGTCGCCGTCGCGCGAGAGGCGGACGATTCCGGGTATACCTTCGATTCCGAAGGCGGCGCCGAGGTGGGTGGCCAGGAGGTCGTCGAGGAAGAAAAAATGGTTCTCGCGGTGGAGCATGGTCGGCAGCGACTTCGGAATCCGGATGAACTGTCCGCCGGCAAAGAGGGCGGCAAGCTGCAGGTTCTCGAGGTTCGAGAGCTGCTGCATCGAAAAACTTTCGGGAGCACTGAGTTGCGGCAGAATCTGGGCGTTGAAGAGCTCGCGACCGACGTCGAAGCCGGGAGTGCCGGGCCGAGCCTGGCGATGCAGGTGGACGCCCACATGATCGAGCTCTCCGGTGAGGAGCTCCAGCGCCTCGACCTGCTTGGCGCCGAACTTCGCGATGATCTCGAAAATCGATTCAGCGGTGCGGCTCAGGTGCTGGTAAGTGGCGCTCGGTGGCTGGTCCTTGGGGCCGATCCTGGCGCGGGCGATCGAGCGCGCCAGAGACGAGAGTCGGATCACGAAGAACTCGTCGAGGTTCGAGGCCGAGATGGCCAGAAATTTGACTCTCTCCAAAAGCGGATTGCCCGGAGCGCGCGACTCGCCGAGCACCCGGTCATTGAACTGAAGCCAACTCAGATCGCGGTGAATCAAGGGCGTTTCCGGCGCGGCCAGCAAGGACGGCAGGGTGGGTAGGAAACTGAGCTTCTTCAAATGGTCGGGCCCACCTTTTGGTTCAGATCTGCGTCATAACCGTCGAGTTCGAGAATCGGGCGGCGATGCCGCCGGTCAAGAATGCGTTCAAACCGTTTTCGGCGCAATCCTTCCTGAATGGCCTTTTCTGCCTCTTGAGAGAATGGCCGATTCAACCACTCCAGCATGGGCGAAACCGTTTCGTTCGGTAGGCCAACCTCCATTCCCGGTCGAGTGAAGTGAATGGGGAATGGAAGGTGCCCGTTCCCTACGAGTCCGGATAGCGTACTAAACGGCCAATCTTCAGGCTTCTCACAAAGGCCCGCCTTGACGGGGTTTCGGTACACGTACTTGAGAGCATGGCCGAAGTAGCGCGTCCCGTTGATCAGAGACCAATGGTAGGGGCCTCCAAAGACATGGCCCGACCGACCGGTTTGAGTATTCAGGATCCGAGTAATGGAGCTCATCCAGCAGTTCATGACCTTTCCTAAATCGTCCCGAGGAGTGGTCAGGATTGCATGGAGATGGTTAGGCATCAGGACGAGCGCCTGAAATTCGGTTCCATACAGGGCTGAGATGCACCAGGCCTCGTCGGTAATGACCTTCCAGGTCTTCTCCAAGCCTGCAGGAAAGGCTTCGCGGTTATTCGCGCGAGCCGTGACGTGATAGGGAAGAAAATCCGATCGTTCGAGTCGTTTTCGCGGCATGAGGTGCTGCAGAGCAATGCTCCTGCCAAATGCCGACTGGCATGACGCACGTCTGAACCAAAAGGTGGGCCCGACCATTTGTTGACGCGGTTCTGAACCAAAAGGTGGGCCCGACCATTTGACCTAGGGTCCTCGGATGGTTCAAGCTCGATGGATCATGAACAATTCGCGCATCCTGTTCGACGGCAAGGGCCTCAAATTGAAAGACCTGGGCGACGGTGTCCGCGAGATCGAATTCGATCTCGTCGGCGAGAGCGCCAATCGATTCAGCTCACTGATGCTGAACGATCTCAACACGGCATGGACGATGGTGGAGAAGGATTCAGCCGCCCGCGGCGTCCTGATGACCACGGCCAAGGACGGATTCTTCGTCGGCGCGGACGTCACCGAATTTCTCG
>JBIIXZ010000098.1:0-9564 GCA_044347055.1 Bdellovibrionia bacterium
GATGCTGATCCAGCCGAAGGCTGCGGAAATCGCCACCAGCAGCGTCATGCTTGGCTCGAAGATCGACACTAGAATGATGAGCAGAAAGAACTGGGGAATGCTGCTCAGCACTTCCACCACGCGCTGGCCGATGAAGTCGATCCTGCCACCGAAGAAGCCCATGCACAGGCCCGCAGAGACGCCAATCAGGTAGGTAATGAGCCAGACACCGAGCGCATAGATGAAGGAGATTCGAAAGCCATAGAGCAGCCGCGCGAAGACGTCGCGTCCGCGATCGTCGGTGCCCATCGGATTCTCGATTGAGGGTGCCGAGGGATACGAATCGACCGCGTCATTGCTTTGGAACGGATTGAATCGGACCGGCGGCGAAATGGCCCAGCCGTGCGCGTCCCAGTCGATCTTTCGATAGTCGACCGTATAGGAGTCGGTGATTCCGAGATCCGCCGCCTTGGGCTCGCTCAGGATCGGAAAGAAGATCCTGCCGTCATACCTCATGACATAGGGCTTATCGTTCGCAATGAGCTCGGCACCGATGCTCAGAGTGAACAGGAAACCCAGGATGATCAGCGAGGTGAAGGCGATCCGGTTCCGCCGAAAGATCTTGAGACGCTTTTCGGTGATGGGGCTCAGCTTGAAGAGGGGCTTCATTTTCCGGCGCTCCCGAAATCGATGCGGGGGTCGATCGCGACGTACAGGAAGTCGCTGATGATGTTTCCGATGAGGTACAGAAAGCTCTGGATCACAAGGAGCCCCATGATGACGTTGTAGTCGCGCTGGAGGATCGAGCTGTAGCTGAGCCAGCCCATGCCATCGAGCCCGAAAATCGTTTCGATGAGCAGGCTTCCGGCGAAGAACACGGAAAGAAAATGGCCGATGCCCGTGGCTAGCGGAATGAGGGCATTCCGGAGCGCGTGCTTGAAGAGCACCTGTTTTTCCGGAAGGCCCTTGCTGCGAGCTGTTCGGACGTAGTCTCGCTTCACTTCCTCGAGCATGGAGTTTTTCATCAGGACGGTCAGGGTCGTGAAGCTGCCGATCATGTAGCAGGTCAGCGGCAGCACGAAATGAGAGACGCGATCTGAGATCTTTTCCCAGAAGTTGAGCGATTCATAGCCGTCCGAAACGAGCCCATTGATCGGAAACCAGTCGAAGAAGCTGCCTCCTCCGAACAGGACGATGAGCAGGATCGCCAGCATGAAGGAGGGCGTCGAGTAGCCCATGAAGAGCATCACTGAAGTCACGGTGTCGAACTTCTCGCCGTTTTTCACCGCCTTGAGGATGCCGAGCGGAATGCAGACGAGATAGCTCAGCAGGAAGCTCACGACCCCGAACTGGATCGAGACGGGCATCTTGCGCACGATCACGTCAATCACGGGTTCCTCGTGCGTGAAGCTGCGGCCGAAATCCAGCGTCGCCAGATTCTTCAGCCAGATGCCGTAGCGGACGATCACCGGCTTGTTGAAGCCGTACTGCTTCTTCAGCGCCTCGATGACCTCCTGGTTGACTTCCTGGTTGCCGCGTCCTTCAGCGCCGCCTCCGCTTCGAGCCTCGGACTGCACCGAGCCAAAGCGCATCGCCTGGAGCTTCTGCTCAATGGGTGAGCCGGGCGCCAGGTTGATGATCACGAACGCAACGAGCGTGATTCCGAAGAGCGTCGGCAGGAGGGCGAAGAAGCGGCGAACCAGGTAGATCCACATCGTGACTCGGTCCTCTTACTTCGCGAGCGTCCAGGTATTCACGCCGTCGGCGTAATTCAGGAGATCCTGTTTCTTCTGGATCCGGGCCGTATGGGCGTAGAGCGTGAACTTGCGATTGAACAGGAAGGAGTAGGGCGCGTCGGCTGCAATCAGCTCATGGATTTGCTGGAGCATCTTCGTGCGCTTGTTCGTGTCCATCGTGGCGCGCATCTCATCGATGAGCTTGTCGACCTGCGGGTTCGAGTAGCCGATGAAGTTGCTGCCCGGCGACGGAATCGAGGCCGAGTGCCAGACCTGCTTCGGATCGGGCTCGAGCGAGTTGACGCTCCAGCCGAGGGCCACGGCGTCGAACTTGCGCTCGTCGACGAGCTTCAGGAAGCTGTTCCACTCGATCGTCTTGATGTTCATCGTGATGCCGATTTTCTTCATGTCCTCCTTCGCCACGGTCCAGTACTTTTCGGAGTCCTTGTTGGCGTTGAGGAGCGTGAATTCAAACGGAACTTCCTTGCCGTCGATCTTTTTGGTCAGTCCGGTCGGGCCCATTTTCCATCCCGCCTTTTCGAGGAGCGAGAGGGCCTTCTTCGAGTCGAATTCTACGGGCTTGACGTTGGGCGAGGTGGCCGAGCTCTTGTTGCCAAACGGGCCCACGGCCTTGTCGCTCATGCCGAACGCGAACTTCTCGATCATGAAGTCACGGTTGATCAAGTGCGACATGGCCATGCGGACGTCGCGATCCTGGAAGAACGGATGCTTGAAGTTCCAGCCGATGAAGCCATAGTTGAAGTTGCTCGGAGCCGAGTTCTGGCCCTTGACGGCGATGACCTTCTTTCCCCACTCCTCGCCCTTGGTCTTCTGGACGTACTGCTCGGCCGTCAGGCCGATCTGGTCGAGATCGCCCTTTTTGAGGAGCTCAAGCGCCACGGCATCTTCCTTCACGAGCCGGAAAAAGATGCGCGGAATCTGGTAGCGATCCTGGTGGTACGGAAGCGTGTTGCCGTAGAATTCGGGGTTCTTCTTCAGCAGCACCTTCTGGCCCTTGTCCCAGCTTTCGAGCATGTACGGGCCGGTTCCAATCAGCGTCCTGTTGAACTTGGGGTCCTTCGGATCGCCGGATCCATAGAAGTGCTTGGGAACGATCGCCAGGTTGGCGGCGACCGTGTCGAAGTTCTTGAAATAGACCTGCTTGGTCTTGAACTGAACGGTGCGGGCGTCGACGACCTTCGCCTCCTGGATGCCTTCGAGGTAGACCTTCTTCTGGGGGGCATCGAAGCGGCCTTCGAAGAACACGTCGAAGCTGTACTTGACGTCTTCTGCGGTCAGCGGCTGGCCATCATGCCACTTCACTCCTTCGCGAAGCGTGAAGGTAAACGTCTTTCCGTCCTTCGAGATCTCGTATTTTTCGGCGAGCGAGGGAACCCAGTTGTAGGTGTCTTCGCTGCGCTCCATCAGGGTGCTGAAAATGTAGCCCTGAATCTGCGAGGCGTAGGCGTCGCTCGAGGTGATCGGATTCAGGGTCGCGGGATCGGCCGGCAGCTCGAGGTAGAGCGTGTTCGGGTCAGCCTTGCCTGCTGAAGAGCCGGACTTCGACGAGCAGGCGGCGCCGCCCAGAATGCCCGCGACAACGAGGGCCAGGGCCACGACCAAACGATACTTTTGTAGATGATTTCGCATGTGAATTCCCCTGAAAGGACAGTCCTGATTTGATCTCGACGCAGTTTAGGTTAATGGGGGTTTCATGTCCACTATCGACTCGATTCCGATGCCCGTGAATGAACCCGTCCGCGCCTACTCTCCAGCCACGCCCGAGGGCCAGCAGCACCGGGCGAGCTTGAAGGCGAGGCTCGATGCCATGGCTTCCGAGCAGATTGAAATTCCTCTGGTCATCGGAGGTCAGGAAGTCCGTACGGGGAACACTCGGAAAGTCGTCATGCCCCACGCGCACGGGCACGTCCTCGCGACGTTTCATCTCGCTGGAGCCAAGGAACTCGAAATGGCCGTCGAAGCTTCGAAGCAGGCCAAGTCCGCCTGGGAGGCCCTGCCGTGGCAGGAGCGTGCAGGAGTATTCCTGAAGGCCGCCGACCTGCTTGCCGGACCATGGCGAGACACTCTCAATGCCGCAACCATGCTCGGACAGTCGAAGAATGTCTTCCAGGCCGAAATTGATGCCGCATGCGAGCTCATTGATTTCTTGCGCTTCAATGCGCATTTTTACCGCGAAATCCTGGAAGTTCAGCCGATCTCTGGACCGGGAATATGGAACCGCACGGATTACCGTGCGCTCGAGGGCTTTGTCCTCGCGATCACGCCGTTTAACTTTACGGCGATTGCCGGCAACCTGCCCGCCACTCCGGCCATGCTCGGCAATACGGTTGTTTGGAAGCCGTCGGATACCCAGATGCTTTCGGCCTGGTACACCATGAAGCTTTTCGAGGCCGCCGGACTTCCTGCGGGCGTGATCAACATGGTGGCTGCGGATGGACCGCTCACGAGCCAGGTGCTTGTCACGCATCCGGATCTTGCGGGCGTGCACTTCACCGGGTCGACTGCTACCTTCCAGTCGATCTGGAAGACGGTCGGCGAGAACATTGCTCGCTACAAGACCTATCCGAGGCTCGTCGGCGAAACGGGTGGCAAGGATTTCGTGTTTGCGCATCCTTCGGTCGGCACCAGCGGGGCCCAGTTTGAAGCGCTCGCTGCAGCCCTCGTGCGTGGTGCGTTTGAATTCCAGGGACAGAAGTGCTCCGCGGCCTCACGGGCCTACATCCCGCGCTCGATCTGGGGAGCGCTGTCTGAAAAGCTCGTTGCCGAGACGAAGACCCTCAAGATGGGCGACACGCGCGATTACACGAACTTCGTGAACGCCGTCATCGATGCGCGCTCGTTTGAAAAGATCACCGCCTACCAGAAGTTTGCTGCCTCGGCCCCGGATGCAAGGATCCTCGCCGGAGGCGGATCAAATGGTGCGGTCGGATATTTTGTCGAGCCCACGATCATCGAGACCACCAACCCGAAGTTCAAGACGATGGTCGAGGAGATCTTTGGCCCCGTCCTGACGATCTTCGTCTATGAGGACGAGAAGCTCGAAGAAGCGCTGAAGCTCTGTGATGAGACGAGCCCGTATGCTCTGACCGGAGCCATCTTCGCGACGGATCGAAGCGTGATTGCCGATTTGAGCTCGAAGCTTCGGAATGCGGCCGGAAACTTCTATATTAACGACAAGCCCACGGGAGCGGTCGTTGGGCAGCAGCCGTTCGGAGGCGCCCGTGCTTCCGGGACCAACGACAAGGCCGGGTCGGCGCTCAATCTGTATCGTTGGCTCTCGCCACGGACGATCAAGGAGACTTTCGCTCCCCCGACGAACTACCGGTATCCGTTCCACTCTTGAAGGGGGGCGTCGTCGTCCAGCTTTCGACTGCGTCGCCAGAGACACTTCATCGCAAGTTCCGGTTTTGCGGCGGACTTCAACACTTTTCCAGATGTCGCTTAAGTTCCGTCAAAAAAGCGCCGATACTGGATTCATGAACAGAGAGAGTTTCCTCGAGACGGTCCGTAAACAATATTGTGAACGCATCAATGCATCGTACATGCTGTGCGAGCATGGCGGGCGGGTCAACATCGAGGAACTGGGCGCCCAGCTCAAGCCGCTGAAGAAGATGGCCGCACGCGAGGGCCTGTCTCACGGAGAGTTCGATGAGCTGGTCTTCTCTTTCTTTCCGGATGTCCGCGGCAAGCTGGACCTCGAGGTGGCTCTGGAGCTCCGGAAAGCAGCCTGACGCAGGATGTCGTTCCCCCTCCACCCTTAAGGTGGATTTTTGGTCGCTCGTTGGTTAAGCCAGAACGACAACCTAGGGGGGAAGCATGGTCGCTTCAAATTCGGTCGTTCAAACGCTTTCGGTCCTTTTCCAGGGTATCCTCGGAACCTTCGGTGTTTCGGAGCACGATGTTCGCCAGCAGCTGATTCCGCCGGCAGGCTACACGTGCCAGGCGCCGGTCTGGATCAAGCGGCCGCAGCTCAAAAAAGGCGCGGTCTACCTGGCTTCCATGAAGGCCACGTGCCTGGTGTACCCGCAGCTCGGGGGAGACCTCGAAAAACTGCAGGCCTACACGATCGAGGAGCTCAAAAAAGAAGCCACCATCGAGCGCGGCCCCATCGACACGACTTTCGAGGGCATTCCGAGCAAGTATCTGGATTCGACCGTGGTGATCAAAGGCAAGGACTCCGTCACGATTCGCAATGACGTGAATGTCGCCACCGACAACACGACGAAGCTGGTTTCGTCCACCATCTCTCGAAAGATCACGGGCGTTGGCAACGGAGTCTACCTCAAGAAGCTCGACAGTCGAGTCGACGTCCTGAAGACCGCGGTCAGGACCGAGGACCAGGTGACGATCACCTTTTATTCGGAAGTCGAAAAGCCCTGGTATGCTCCAGAAGGCATGTTCCTGAACGAGATCGAAAGTCGCGTTCCCGGGCAGTTCGCCAAGCTTCGCGACAAGGTCGTCGACCAGATGAGCAAGAATTACTGAGTCGCTTTCTCCAACGAATAAAAACTCAGGGAGTCGGCGGGGATTTCACTCCCCACGACTCCCAAATTTTTTTCTCCTCATCAGCGCTCATCACCTTCTTGAATTTGGCGCCGGATCTTCCCTTCACTCGAGATTCGCAGTCCTTCCAGCTTGAGTGTCGTGCGGGGACTCCGTCCACAAGGCTCACATAGGCGAGGGCCGGCGCCGGTTTTTCGCGCCGCTGGTTCGGATCGCTTTCCGGAATTTCGCGCTGCTCGGGCAGGTCATGGATGGCCACGAAGTATTTCAGCAGAGGACCCCGGTAGAGCGGCGGCGAAGGAGAGCGCTGCAGCGAGTACGCCACGGCAATCTCATCGACTCGCTCGTTTCCAGGAATGCCCTGGTGACCGCGGACATGCGACCACCGGATGGCCGGATCTCCGGCTTCGCGTCGCCTCGCCACCTCGGCCGAAAGCGCCTGCCAGAGTTCCCGGTTTGCCACATCGGCACCTTCGGCAGTTTTCCAATTTCGCTTGCGCCACCCCCAGATCCACTGAGTGATGCCTCGGAGAACATAGAGTGAGTCGGACAGCACTTCGATCGGCCCTCGGACGCTTCGCACCTGCTCCAGGGCGCGAATCACGGCCAGAAGCTCCATCTGGTTGTTGGTGGTCTGCCGCGCGCCGCCGCCGAACTCTTCAATCAGGCCATCCGGATGGACGATGATGACTCCCCATCCTCCAGGACCGGGATTACCGGTGCAGGCACCGTCGGCAAAAATCATCAGGGAGAATTCGGGCGACACATTTCCAGCAGTAGCGCGCTTGCTCGCGACAGCCAAGCGCCCGATTCAGGCTTTACGCAGCTTCCTCCTGCCGGCGCTCCTCGAGGCTTCGGAGCTGGAGCACGTCCTTGAGGTCGGAATGTCGGATGAATCCAATGATTGATCCGGATTGGCTGACCGGCAGGGCGCCGAGGGGGGCGGACATGAGTTGCGGAAGGACTTCTTCCAGGGGTTCACTCGTATCGAGCACCCGGACCGGATTCCGGAGCAGGTCGGCAACAGGAACCTGCGAGCGAAAGCGCTCCGGTACGGTGAGAATCTGCTGCAGCGCCACGAGGCTGAATCCATCGGCGAGTCGAACCGGAAGCAGCGTCGTGCGTGTCTGGAGCATGTGCTTCGAGACGCTCTCGATCGAGTCCGTGCCGATGACGCTGGTGGAAGTCGTGGCCACATCGCCGACACGAAGACCCCGAAGCAGCGAGCGCGCGGCGATGATCGAGAGCTCCGACTGGGCGGCAGCGTAGAGAAAAAAGGCGATCAGGACGAGGAAGATGTTGAAGCTCAGCAGGCCGAGGATGCCAAAGGCCCAAGCGAAGCCGGTGCCGATGCGCGCAGCCACCTGGGTGGCCCGCAGCCTTCCGATTCTGGATGCCATCAATGATCGGAGTGCGCGGCCACCGTCCAGCGGAAAGGCGGGCAGCAAATTGAAGATCGCGAGCACCAGATTCACCTGCCCAAACCAGAGCGAGAGAAAGGTGAGGTTCGGCTCGGTGGTGAGCTGGTAGACTCCGAAGCCGAGCGCCGCCAGGGCGAGGCTGACGATCGGGCCCATGACCGCCAGGCGGAACTCCTGGCCGGATTTTGAAGGAATTTCCTCCATGTCCGAAATACCACCCAGCATCATCAACGTGATGCTCCGAACCTTGGCGCCTTGCCGAAGGGCGACCAGCACGTGCCCGAACTCATGCAGGAGCACGGAGCTGAAGAGCAGGACGGCCATGAGGACGCCCCAGGCCGTTGGCCCGAATGCCAGTTCGCCCGGCAGGACACCGGCCGACTTCGCCAGCACGTCGAAGCGGGCCAAGGTGATGAACACGATGTAAGGAAGAATGAGCAAGAGCGTGACGTGCAGTCGGATTTCGACTCCACGGAAGCTTCCCACCTTCCATCCGGATCCTTTGATCATGGAAACTTAAAGAGCAATCTTGGTGCCTTGCTTCACCCGCACTGCCGAAGCTCCATGCTGCTTTCCAGTCGGCAGCTCTTCGGCAGTCGACAATCGGGTGCCTCGAAGAGCGCTCTTTGAGCCTCGGTGGATGGGGTCATCCAAAGCCTCATGCTATCGATGCGAATGGAGAACACGTCGCGATCCGTGCAGGACATCCTTCCGGTGACCTCCATGGTCATTCCTGAAGCGCAGCCGGCAGACCGCGACCCGTCGAGTCCGAACACTCCTTGAAATCCCGGAACAACGATCGAAAAGGATCCGTCTGGTGGCACCTGCCAGAGCGAGTCGACTGATCCGTCGAAGGAGCGGATCGCAATCGTCTTTTCGGCGCAGTCTCCCGAAAGGAGGATTGGTCCCGGAGGTGTCTTGAGCTGGACCTCGGACGAGTCGATCTTGCATCCCGCCAGCGCAAATCCGCCCGGAATCGGATTCGACATGGTGCCGAGAGGGCACTGCGTGCCCACCAGGATGTCGCCGACGACGGTGGGAGAGCCGTCTCGACTGGTCCGCGATGAGCTGTTCTTGCCGCATCCTCCAGTTCCAACGATGGCGAGGCAGATTGCAAAGGCCCCAGCAATGCGCTTGATCATGAACTCATCCCCTTGGGCGAGGGGAGTGCAACCGAGATTCCATGGCGCGGTGGACTGATCGTCGGCGGAAGTGTATTTCTGCAGCAATGAAGAAGCTTTCGTCATTTTCCGCTCTGGCACTCCTGCTCGCAAACCTGGTGCTTGGTTCATCGACATCCGCATCGGCCTCGGTTCCTGCTCCGGATTGGGCGGAACGCATGGTCGGGCGCTGGGCAGGCGAGGGCGTTCGAGTCGACGTTTCGACAGGAAGCCAGACGCTCGTCGAGGTCGAAGTCATTGCAGAATGGCATTCCGCGTTTTCCATGCCCGCCATCGTCTCGAGGAATCACTTCAAGGAGACCACCCTGGATTCCGAGGGCAAACCGCTCCGGACCAGGAAATATGACCGGGTGTACTGGGTGCGCGAGGCTGGACGGTCCGGATCGACGGCCGAGATTCTCCTCGGCTCCGGCACGGATTCCTCTGGTCCGGTCGGGTCGCGCGGCTCATTCGATGCCGCAAGCCTCGTCATGATCGTGCAGCAGGAGCTGGGCTCGGGAAATCGAGTCAGCTCGCAGTCCGACATGTCGAATCCGGGACTGACCTTGTACACGGAAACGTTCTGGCTTTCCGGGCGCAAGAAGATCTGGAGTGAGATCCGCTACCAGCGTCTGCCGTGATGCGCGCCTCGCCCGCGCTGGCATGGATGTCGGCAAGCTCCTTCGGATTCGCCGTCATGGCGGCGATGGTGAAGGTGCTCTCGCCCTCTCTTGGGCAGTTCTG
>JBIIXZ010000292.1:0-2771 GCA_044347055.1 Bdellovibrionia bacterium
CGAGGGATCGCCTTCCATGCGCGCTTCGCCGCCTTGGAGGACCTGGCGAGATGCCACGAACAGGTAGTTGACCATGTAGAGCTTCAGCAGTCCGCGCATGCCGTAATACGAAAAGCGCTCCCACATCTCGGTGAAGAAGAGCACGAAGAGTCCGATGGGATGGCCGAAAAGCGTCTTGGTCTGGGTCGTGGACATGCCCTCAGGCCTATCCCGAGTGATCAGGCTCCGCAACGCCGAGGCCGTGAATAAATTGACACTGGACGCCCTGCGTTGAAGGGCGGAGACTAAGAGCACTCAAGGAGGAGAAATCCATGTTCCAGATCAAGAAGAACCTTTTCGCGTTGGTGGTCGTTGCCACCGCACTTTCAGCCACCCCAGCGTTTGCCATTCCCGGTGTCGACCTCGGCGTCATGGGCGGTGCCTCCATGGGCCTGCCGAGCACCAGTGGAGTTGACGGCAAAATCGGCCTTTCAGCCGGCGCCAGCCTCGGCCTCGGCCCCATCGAAGCTTCGGTGCTGTATTCGCAGTACAAGGCCGGCGCTTCCATTCTCGGAAACGACGTCTCTTACACGCTCAACTACCTCGACGTGCCGGTCCTCTTTCGCATGGGTGTCGGCCCGATCTCTCTCGGAGTGGGCGGCTTCTACTCGATGTTCCTGAACGGAAGCGCATCTGCGGCGGGAGAAAGCAACTATGGCGCAACCGCCAGCCTTCGCTTCACGGTTCCAGTCGTCGGCTTCTTCGTGGATGGCCGCTACAACCTCGGCCTGAAGGACAATTCAGGAGAAAAGCTCTCGGGCGCAGCCCTTCTGCTCGGCTTCAACTTTCTCTGAGGATCGATTGCTGAATTGAAAAGCCCCCGGTCCAAAGCCGGGGGCTTTTTTTTTAACGGCCCCGCCTCGCGGCCCTTTCTGCTCATCCCGCCATCGGCAGTCCTCCGGTTTCGGGCAGGATGAGTCCGGTGATGTAGCTGGAGTCCGCTTCGGAGGCGAGAAACACATACGCCGGAGCGATCTCTTCCGGTTGTGCCGGACGCTTCAGCGGAGGCTTGCTTCCGAAGGCGCTCACCTCTTCCGCCGAAAGTCCCGGATCGGAAGGGTTCAGCGGAGTCCACACGGGTCCGGGTGCCACTGCGTTCACGCGAATGCCCCGGTCCACCAGCATTTGCGCCAGAGACTTGGTGAAAGCGTTGATGGCTCCCTTGGTCGCAGAGTAATCCGGAAGACTCTCGCTTCCGATGAGGCCCACCTGCGAGCTGGTGGCGATGATTGAGGATCCAGGCTTCAAGTAAGGCAGCGCCGCCTGCACGAGATGAAAGTAGGCGTCGACATTCGTTTTGAAGGTATGCTCCCACTCCTCGCGCTTCACGTCCTCGAGACGGTGCTGGCGTGCCTGCGCGGCGGCATTGCTGACCAGGATGTCGAGGCTGCCGAACTCCGCGATGGTGTACTCCACCACCTGATGACAAAAGGCCGGCTCGGAGAGATCGCCCTCGAGAAGCAGGCAGCTCCTGCCCTCATTCTCCACGGCATGTCGTGTTTCGTCGGCATCGCGGCGCTCCGACGGCAGAAAAACAATCGCCACGTCGGCACCTTCGCGCGCATAGAGCACCGCAACCGCTCGGCCGATGCCGGAGTCGCCGCCGGTAATGAGCGCCACTTTTCCGAGCAGCTTGTCGGCTGCCCGATAATGGGGTGCCTCGTACTTCGGGCGGGGCCGCAGCTTCGACTCGTCACCAGGGCTTTCCTGGTGCTGGGGCGGAAACGGAGGAGCGGGCTGCGACTGATGCTGAGGCTTCTTGATGGGCATACGGGGCAGTGCTCCAACCCGCATGCCAGCCGTGATGCCGAGCTGACGATGCTGACCCGCTAGCGAGGCGCAAAACCGAGGCGTGCGAGAATGGAGAAATTCCAGCCGAACTGTGGCCAGAAAAGCCACTGAAAGCCCGACCAGAGAGGCGAGAACCACCCTCTCACCTGCGTCGACACCTTCAGGCGAACGCGTGCTCGCGCTTCGCCGTCCGCTTCAAACCAGAATTCGAGCCGCGTCGGTCGCACCAGGCGCGGAGAGAACACATAGGCTCCGTAAAAGTACTGGAGGTCGCGATACTCCGGCCGCCTCACCTCGCCCAGCACACCCGGAAAATTCAGGAACGGACCGTGATGCCAGTTCAGGACACCCGGCTCGAAACCTCCCCCGAGGAACTCCACCCCCCACGGCGGAAGCTGGCCTCGCGTGAAGGTGCGAGGATCGCAAAGCCAGTGGAACGCCCGCTCGCGCGAGATCGGCAGCGAGAAACGATGCTCAAATTGATGTTCGCTGAATCCGGGCGCCAGAGGAATCGACGGAACGACTGAGGGCATGATCCCTGTGTCGCATTGCAGCCCATCACTGTTCAAGCCCGTCGAGGCTGAAAACAAAACGGCCCCTGGGATCACTCCCAGGGGCCGCAATGATTGCTGGCTTGGCCAGAAACTCAGCCGCTTAGGCGTGAGCTTCCTTGGCAGCGTGAGCCGCAGCTTCCTTGACGGTCATGGTGCTGATGCGCATGCCGTAAAAGGAGCGGTACACGAACCACAGGCCGACGATGAAGGCCACGACGCCGAAGGTCTGTGCCTTCGCGCCGGCCGCCACGGCGATTTCCACCGCCAGGAGGCCGAACAGGGTCGTGAACTTGATGATGGGGTTCAGAGCCACCGAAGACGTATCCTTGAACGGATCGCCGACGGTGTCGCCCACCACGGTCGCGGCATGGAGTGCCGAGCCCTTGT
>JBIIXZ010000291.1:0-2771 GCA_044347055.1 Bdellovibrionia bacterium
GACCAGGGCGTGCAGTCCTATCGGTTTCGAGACAAGGAGCGCACCGTGGTGTATCGCCACTCGACTGTCACCGGCTGGTGGTACGCGTTCGGAGTGGTGCCCGGCGGACGAGACTGATACCTTCGACACCATGGAAATCCTGCTTTCATCCGGAGACTACCGGGCAGTGGTGTCGCCGCACGGTGCCTCGCTGCGACGCTTCTGGAAGGTCACTCCGCAGGGCGATCGAGACATCGCCTGGGGATATGCACATCGTGACGAGAAAAAAGGCGGACAGGGCGATGTCCTGATTCCGTTTCCGGGGCGCATCCCGGGCGGCGAATATCGATTCCAAGGCAAAGACTACACGCTCGAGCGAAACGACAAGGAAGGCCCGAATGCCATCCACGGCTTCGTACGAACCCGCGACTGGGCGGCCCGCTCCAGCGAAACTGCAGCGGGCTTTCGGCTCAAGCTCCTCGCCTCTGAAATGAGCGCGAAGGGATATCCGTTCTCGCTGGACATCGGGGTA
The DNA here is from genome assembly GCA_044347055.1 of Bdellovibrionia bacterium. Classification (GTDB taxonomy): domain Bacteria; phylum Bdellovibrionota; class UBA1018; order UBA1018; family UBA1018; genus CAIOHW01. The sequence continues at coordinate 512 of JBIIXZ010000291.1, forward strand.
AGCTACCAGCTTTCAAGCACCGGACTCCGCTGCGAGTTTTCGATCCAGAACATCGGTGAGAATGATGCTCCGGTCGCGGCAGGATTCCATCCCTACTTTGTCCTCGACTCCAGGAGCGACGACTCCAGGAGCGACGACTCCAGGAGCGACGACTCCAGGAGCGACGACTCCAGGAGCGACGACTCCAGGAGCGACGACTCCAGGAGCGACGACTCCGGGCGAGTCGATGCCGGCGTGCTCCGACTTCCGGCTCGAAAGCTCGTCGAGTTCGGACCCGGCTTCATTCCCACCGGACAGGTCCTGCCGGTCTCCGGAACCCCTCTCGATTTCGTCAGTCCACGGCCGATCGGAAGCACCGTCATCAACAACTGCCTGACCGATCTCGAACGCGACTCGAATGGCATTGCCCATGCGACGCTCCTCGACCCGGCTACGCGGTTCATGACACGGATCTGGATGAGCAGCAGGCTCGAGTACCTGGTCGTCTACACGGGCGAGGCACTCGGTCCGGACGCCCGTCGCGCCATTGCCATCGAACCCATGACCTGCGGCACCGATGCCTTCAACCGCCCGGAATGGGGCCTTCAGGTGCTGAAGCCCTGGGAATTCCTGACCGGGAGCTGGGGCGTATCAGCCGATTTCGAGTAATTCCATCAGAAGCGAGCACTGCCCTCGCCGATGATTCGCCCGTTGAGCTCGATCCGGTACCGAATCGGAAAGGCCTTTGACAGCATGGCACTCACTCCGCAGTACTTCGTCTGCGAAAGCTCCACGGCTTCAATCGCCTTCTCCGGCTCGACCTGGCCCTGAAGCTTGAACTTCAGCATCGCCGCGGTGAACACCTCGGGATAACCACCGGAGCTCTTTTCGACCTCGGTTTCGATCTCCAGGCTTTCCAGCGGCTGCTGATGCTTCTTCAGGAGCGCCACCACATCCATCGCAGTACATCCGGCAAGCCCGGCTACCACGAGCTGCTTGGGGCTCATCGCGGAGTCGGAGCCCAGGGGGGCTCGGGTGTCCATTCCCACTTCATGCGCTTCAGTCCGCGCAGTGAAACTCAGCTTCTCGTTCCAACGGGTCGTGACTTTCATTTCGCGCTCCTGCAGTTGAGATTCATGGGTGATCCCCTGATATAGTTTTCATACTATATACCGAAAGACACGTAAATTCCAAGGCAAAAGCTCGCGGCGACACGCGTCCTTCCGGACACGTCTTTTGAACCCGCATCATTCTGCCGATAAGGACGCGATGGCATCGCGTGTAAAAGCTTCCGCTACCGCCTGCAGCGAGCTCCATTCGCTGGAAAGCTCCCGAGTGGAGTTGGCCATGGAACAGCTGGTTCGAAGCGACGATCCGGACGCATCGCGCGCCCTGCTTCGCCACTATGGTGAGTGCGGCTGGCGGGAAACTCGGCTCAAGATCATCCAGATCCTGGGCCGCCACCCTCGCCAACGGCATCTCGAGTTCCTGTTCCGGCTCGCCCTCGATACCAGCGATATTTCAATCGCCCAGGCGGCCATTGACTCCCTCGGAAGCTCGCATCGTCCGCTTGCCGCCAGATTCCTGAACCATCTGTACCGACACTGTGCCGAAGAGCTTCGCCCCTCCGTCGTGGCAGCGGTGGGAGAACTTCCGGATCGCACCCTGGTCCCCGAACTGCTCCAGGAGCTGCAGCGTTCGACGGGCGACGGCAGGCTCCTGCTCACCAGAAACATCATCCTGACTCTCGGCGAGCTGAAGGCATCCGAAGCGCTCCCCCACCTGGAATCCATCCTTCGCCAGGGTCGAGATCGGCGGCTAGCACTGGCCGCTCTGATTGCAGTGGGCAAAGTGGGCAGGAATCCCGCGATTCTCGACGATTGTGCACGCCGGTTTCGATCCGACCTGCAGGAACAGCAGATTTTTCAGATTGCCCGAACGCAGGTCTACTTCCGTTCTCAATGGACCCTGGAGGATTACCTCGCCAAGCTTTTTGGAAACCCACCCCCTCACCCATCGCTTCCGTTCGAGCTGAACGCCTTTCCTCCCGATGACGTCCTCGAGGGATTGAGGCTCTACTCGGGTGCTGAACATTTCGAACGCCTTTGCCTGGCGCTGTCGAAGCTGGATTTTCCTGGAATCGAGGACTGGTATTCGGAACTACTGGATCTTCAAAACCTCGATGCCACACAGAGGTCGCACATCCTCTCCACCGTTTCCTGGCACCATCGCTCGGGCATGATCAAGGTTCTGGATCTTCTGCAAAGCAAACCCGGCGGAC
>JBIIXZ010000099.1:0-9533 GCA_044347055.1 Bdellovibrionia bacterium
CTCTCCTCCCAGCGTCGTTCAAAGTGACTTCGCTGCCGCTTGCGACTGAGTTCGATGAGCACCCGGGCCCTGCGCTGGCGTTCCGTGGCAGGAACCGGCCCTGGGAGCCGGGTTGCCGGCGTGCCTGCACGCTCGCTGTACGGAAAAACATGGAGCCGGGTCCATGGCAGCCGCTCGAGCTGCGTGCAGGTCTGTTCGAATTCCTCCAGGGTCTCCCCAGGAAAACCCGTGATGACATCCATTCCCACATAAGCATGGGGAATCCTGCTGCGGATCCTCTCCAGGCATCTCTCCACTTCGACCGCCGTATACCGGCGCTTCATGGCCCGAAGCACGCGAGAATGAGGGCTCTGCAGGCTGACGTGGAAGTGCGGGCAAAGGCGACCGCCAAACTCGACGACCTGCTCGATGAGGTCGGAGGTGATCTCGGTAGGATCGAGTGAGCTCATTCGCAGGCGCTCGAGCGAGGTCTCGGTCAGGATTCTGCGAGTGAGCGCGGCGAGCTTCACGCCGTTTGGAAGCTCTTCTCCCCAGTCCGCGCCATAATCGCCGATGTTGGTTCCGGTCAGGACGACCTCTCGCACGCCGCGCTCGACGAGTCCCCTCACCTGCTCGACCACCTGTTCCGGGGGTTGGCTGCGGCTGGGGCCGCGGCCGTATGGAATCACGCAGTAGGTGCAGAACGAGTTGCAGCCATCCTGGATCTTGAGAAAGCTTCGAGTGCGAAGCGTATTGCCCTCGTCGAGGACCATGCCTCGCGGAAATTGCGCTTCGGCTGAAGGCCATTCACGATCCATCGGGTGTCGCGAGAGCATCTCGTCGTATCCTCGGACCTGCCCCAGGATGGATGCCTGCTCGCGCGGAGTGGCAGCGTTTCCTGATTCAATCTCCGAAAGCAGGAGGTCGACGATTCGAGGCTTGTCGCTGTTTCCGACGATATAGCGAACGCCGCGCGTTCCTGCCAGTCGTTCAGGGTCGACTTCCGCCGAGCAGCCCGTGATGACAACGCACGCCTCTGGATTCTTCGAGGCAAGCCGCGAAGCCATTTTGCGTGACTGTCGATCCGCCTCGTCAGTGACGGTGCAGCTGTTGACGATGCAGAGCGAGGCATCGTGCTCGCTCTCGGCGGGACTCCAGCCTCGAAGCTGGAGAGCCTTTTCGATCGACTGCCCGTCGACGATGTTCGCCTTGCAGCCCAGTGAGCGTACCAGGTACTTCCGAGTCGTCATCCGACCCACCCCGTCGCCACAATCCGATTTCCGTCATGAAAAACCAAGGGTGCGCCTGCCAGCAGGCGGGGCCGTGGAGTGCGCAGGATGAGAGTCGCGCGTCCCTCCAGGTGCAACAGGAGTGTTGCCCGCGTGGAGGGGCCCGGCTTCGCATGCAGGCCCGTCGTGCTCACTTCGAGCTCCAGTGCGGGAGTCGCCTGTGATGGACGGGGCTCAAGCCAGTTCAATCGCTCCACGATGACTTCCTCGCGAGCGGTTTCGGACTCAAACTGGACCTTCAGCGTGTGGCTGGCCTGCTCATGTCCGACTGCAAGAAGCGGCTCGGACGTGGATGCCCTGGGGTCCTGGATCAGGCCTCGATCGACAGGGACCGTGGAGCCCATTGGAAACTCGAAGATTCCTCGATGCTCCGCCAGTGAAATGGAGCCCCGATGGCAGATCGGCCCTGGCGCGTGCATGTCGATCGGGGTGCGCGCATTCGCCCAGGAGAGCCACTCCGTGCCCGCCAATTCGCAGGTGCTCCTCGGAGAGTCGGAAGCCGTGCTGGCGATCCCCTCGATCTCCTTCGCGAGCTTATCGATCTGCTGGGAGGAAAACGTTCCCAATGGAAGCTGAAGGCGCTCGAGCAGCTTTCTCGGAAGAAACGCGAGCCAGTCCGCCTGGTCGTCGCTGTTTTCCGTCCTGAGCAACTCACCCCGATGGATCGTTGCCCGATGACCCGTGGCGATCGACGTGATGCCGTGTTCGTCAGCAATTCTGGACAGCGCAGGAATGAGTACCCTCGAATGGCAGTGAAGGCAGGTCTGCGGCATCCGGCGGTTCAGGATATCGTGCACCGCCGGGTCCATGACGAGCGCATCAAAGAGCGACGCCACTGGAACGACCACCAGGGAAATTCCCAGCGCCTGGGCTCGGGCCTCGACGGTTTTTCGAACGTCACGACGGCAGTGCGTGTCCCAGGCGGTATTGCTGTAATCGATGAACGCTCCGAGGACATCCTGATCCTGCGTCTTGAGCAGGACCGCCGTGACCGAACTTCTCGGCCCGCCGGTGAAGCCCACGAGGACCCTGGCTGGAGGCGGGGTGCTGACCTGGGCGCCCATCAACGACTCTTTCGCGCCACTTCCACGACGCGTTTCAGCGCGGGAAGGAATTTTTCAAGCACGTCATCCGCTCTGGATTCCGGCGAGAGCGATATCCGCAGCGTGGCCAGTGCCAGCTCATCCGAGTGCCCGAGCGCCTGAAGGACGTGCGATGGTTTTCGTATGCCGCTGGAGCAGGCGGAGCCGGAGCTCACGGAAAATCCTTCGAGGTCCAAAAGGTCGGTCAGCGGAAGCGAGTTCTTCGGTACTCCCTCAAAGCTGACGTTGAGAGTGTTGCCGACGCGGGGAACATCCCTGCCCTGAACGCGGCTGCCGCCGATCTCGGCAAGAATCCGGTCTTCGAGTTCCGCGCGGATGGCTGTCACGCTTTCGTCAGCCCATGCCTGCGCCGCGGCGGCTTCGCCGAGTGACCAGGCTCCGATGAGATTTTCAGTTCCTGCGCGAAGTCCTGACTGCTGGGTTCCGGCGTACGAAGGACAGGACTCCAGAAGCCTGCGCGCCCGTTGCGAGAACGCAAGGACACCGGTACCGGAAAATGCTCCGAGCTTGTGGCCCGAGGCGGCCATCCAATCGGCATTTTCGAGGGACACCGGCGCGTGCTTCACTTTGCCCCACGCCTGCGCGCCATCGACGATCGAGAAACCGCCACGAGCCCGGACCTGGCTGAGGAGCTCGTCAATCTGGTGCTGGATCACTCCGGTTTCGTTGTTCACCCAGAGGAACGAAACGACGAATGCTTCCCCGTTTTGGAGGTGCCCCTCGCGACAGGCCTGCTCATGGGTTTCTGCAAACCGCGCAACATCCACGCGTCCGTAGGAATCCAGCGGAAGCGGACATGCCCGTCGTCCTGGATGATGCGCCACCTGGCTCAGCCACCCCAGCGAGCCGGAATGTTCTACTGGCGAATAAAACCAGACCTTGCATCCGCCCGAAATGATGCAGGCTCGAAGAGCCGCCTGGAGTCCTTCGGTTCCGCCCGAAGTCCAGATCCACTGCTGGTCGGAAAAGCCGGTGAGCAGCTGCCCCAGAGACGAGCGCACGCGCTCTCGCGCCTCTCGGAAGATCGCCTTGGCGTTCCGTCCGGGCTGGTGGGTGCTCGAGGGATTGTACAGCTGTCCGAGAACCGTGTTCAGCCGATCGCGGACCTGCTGCAGGGGCGGCAGGCCGGCGTTCGCATCAAGATAGATCGCGGGTCTTGCCGACATTCACGCCGACTCCTGCTCCTGGAGTCTGGAAATCGACGTCCAGCGTCTTGCCTGCGCCACGCGGAAGTTCCTGGGTGCCGCGGGCTTTTCGGATGAGGTCGCCGACCGAGGTCGTCGTCAGGTATTCCTGCATGATCAACCCCAGATTTTCGAAATAGGACTTGGTGAGCAGGAACTCGACGGTGTCGCTCTTGATGTCGCCCGTGCCGATGAGGTCCCGGGCAGGATTGATGTTCTCACCCACGCTCACGAGGACGTCGCGAACGGAGATTTCATCCATGGAGCGCGACAGGACGTAACCGCCGCCTGGGCCGCGCACGCTCTTGACGACGGCGCCTTTGCGGAGACGCCGAAACAGCTGCTCGAGGTAGTGAAGAGAGATCTTCTGACGATCAGAGATCTCCTGCAGGCGCACCGGTCGCCCATTGGAATTGAAGGTCAGATCCAGAATCGCTCGGACTGCGTAACGTCCTTTTGAGGTCAAACGCATGGCGGTAATCTCCCTATGACTCCCGTGCGCCGGCTTCAGTGCTCGGCCTTAATCGGGGTATCATTTCCTAGTAGTGCCGTCAACTACTGCAAATGGTTGTTTTTTGGGCAACCTGAGGAAATTTCAAGTGGCTTAGTGTCTCAAAACCGGGAACACTAAAGACTGACCCCTGAATTACTGGATTGTTTATGTCAGAAAAAGATCGAAAATTCGATTCTGAAGCCGCTCCCTTCGGAGTGATCGAGGATATGCCGACGGTCACCACGTTGCTGGACCGACGCAAACGGGCCGTGTCAGAGCCTGCTCCCGGGAGCGCGGCACCCATCATTAAATCGACCCCTCGCGCACTGGAACGCCGTAGGGCGCAACGCCTCGAGCTGTGGTCATCGGAGGTCCTGAATCGGGGCGGAGCGCCTGAAGTGGTGGCCGTCCGGACTCTCCTTTCCAACGGCCTGGATTGGGCTCTGGTGCTCCTCAAGAGCGACGAGGAGGAGGCTTTTGAGGCTCGCGCGGTTGCCGGAGGTACCCGGGATCGGTGGAGTCTATGGACAGGACTGCGCTGGAGCGAGTCGACCGCCCCCGGAGTCTGGACGGCGTTCACCGCCGCGGACCGGCTCCGCCTCAATGGGGACGATCCCGATCACGCTGCATGGATGAATGCCTTTGGGTGCCGACCCGGAGAGCAGGCCTGGGCGTTCTGGGTGGGGCCACGCCAGAAGCCGCTGGCGATTCTCCTGGCAGGCGGAGGCCAGCGAGAACTCCCGACCGAAATCCTGGACCAGGTGACCGCGCTCGTACGGTGACGGTCAGCCGATCCGCTCAATGCTGATGGAGCGCCGAAGAGGGTCTCCCTGCACCTCGCCGATCTGAACAGTCCAACGGTCATGCCTTGGATCTTCCAGCAGCGCAGACTCCAATGAGGGCCAGTTCGAGGTCCACTCCGAAAGGATGATCGAGTCAGGAGAATCCCAGAACATCGAGTGGATGCCTGCTGCTTCCAGCTCCTGCTCGTTCTCCAGCCGATACAAGTCCAGATGGACCGTTCGCGGCATTCCCGGCTCGCTGTAGTCGTGCGCAATGGCAAAGGTCGGGCTTCCTTCGGGCGGAAGCTGGAATCCGAGGCCGGAGAGCAGTGCGCGCGCGAAGGTGCTCTTGCCCGCGCCCATCGGACCCTCGAGCAGCACCCAGGCGCCCGGGCGAAGCTCACGAGCCAGCTGACGGGCAACGTCAATCAGGTGCTGCTCATCGCAGCTGGGCTCGGCCTTCCACTGGAATCGTGGGCTCGGCCGGGTTTCTGAGGTCTTGGAATGCATGGGCAATGTTCTCGATGATGTCCGGTGCGGTCATGCTGCGATGACCCAGTTTCCTGGCCGCAAAATCTCCTGCGAGGCTGTGAAGGTAAACTGCAAGCTGGGTGGCCTCAAACGCCTTCATTCGTTGACCGAGCAGCCCCCCGATCATTCCCGCCAGAACGTCGCCGCTGCCTGCAGTGGCCATTCCGTCATTGGGATAATGATTCAGGTAAAGCACCTCTTCCGGCGATGAAATCAGCGTTGCTGCACCCTTGAGCAGGACGATCGAATGAGTCCGCGAAACCGCCATCCGGAGCGATGCGACCGGGTCTTCGACAATCGTCTCTTTGGGCAGGTCGAGAAGTCGGGCCATTTCGCCCGGATGCGGAGTCAGCACGGTGGGGTGCTTGCGGGCCACGAGATAGTCGTGAAGCTTATGGTCCGCGACCAGGTTCAATGCATCGGCATCGAGGACCACAGGCCCCTGGAACCCGCCGAGCACCTCCTGGAGAATCCATTTTCCGGCGGGGTTCGTTCCGAGTCCGGGGCCGATCACGATGCTGGAGTAGTTCGAAAGAAACTTCCGGTAATCCTCGATTTCGTTCGGATCCCTGGGAAGCGCAACGGACATGGTCTCATCCGGCAGCTTGGCCATCAGCGCGTCAAGGCAGTCATCCCAGGTGGCGACGGTGACCAGGCCGGTGCCCATGCGATGGCAGGCGCGTGCGGCCATGGTGATCGCCCCGATGCGGCCGCGACTTCCACCGATCAGCAGCGTGTGGCCGAAGGAGTTCTTGTGCCCGTAGCGGTCACGCTCCTGGATCAGCTCGCCCATCCTGCCGGGCATGAGCAGGAACTTGTCGCCTTCCTTTCGAAATCGGGGCGGAAGCGAAATATCGACATTGATGAGCTTTCCACGCTTTCCCGCTCCCGGAGGCAGGAAGTGGCCCAGCTTCGGAAAACCGAACGATACCGTCAGCGTTGCCTGGATCGCGGCCCCGCGCACGGCACCGGTATCGCCGCTGACACCAGTGGGAATGTCGAGAGCCACGATCTCGTCGACATTGTCGTTGATGAGTCGGACCACATCATAAAAGATGCCCTCAATGTCGCCCTTGAGCCCGGTGCCGAGGATGCCGTCCACCGCAGTGAAGGGGCCGTTGGTGGTGCGGAAAAATTCCTCCAGCTCGGCAACCGACTCGATCGGAGCGAGCTTGGCCTTCATCTTCTTGAGGATCTCGTAATTACGAAGGGTGGCTCCTCGATACTGCGAACCGTTGTCCAGGTGGAATACCCTCACGCGACGGTCCAGCGACAGCAGGCGTCGGGCGACCACAAAGGCATCGCCCGCATTGTTGCCCTTGCCGGCAAAAACCAGGATCTCCGACTTGTCTCCTGCATGAGGAAGATTCTCGAGGAGGATCTGGGCTGCAGCCCGTCCCGCATTTTCCATCAGCAGGATCGAATCGATTCCGTAGTCCTGCTCCGAGGTCCGATCCAGCTCGCGCATCTCGGCTGCAGTGGTGATCCGGATCGGGGTATGCAGATGGTGAAGGGTGGCCATGCCCCTAGTTTGCAGCACCGAAGGCGCAAGCTCAAGGTGCGAGGATCGCGGATTTCATTTCGCGTACAGCGCGTTCGAGCCCGACCATTGCTGCGCGGCAGACGACTGCATGCCCGATGTTATACTCGCGAATCAGCGGCTTTCCGTTGGTGACCAGGGCTGCAACCGACCGCACGTTCTCGTAGTCAAATCCATGACCCGCGTGGACGAGGATTCCTCCTCCCGCCTGAGCGGCATCCTCGATCCTTCGGAGTTGCTTTTCGACTCGCTGTCGACCCTTCGGCGTCGAAGCATCCCTGCGCTGTGTTTCGAGGCAGTACTTTCCGGTGTGGAGCTCCACCGCGTCTGCTCCCCAGGCCCGACTCATCTTCACCGCTTTCGGCGTGGGCTCGATGAAGAGGCTGACGCGTATTCCTGACTTCTTGAGGCCGTCGAGTACCTTGCGAATCCTCTTTTCGTTCTTCTCCAGCGCGAGTCCGCCTTCGGTCGTCACTTCCTGTCGCTTTTCCGGCACGATGCAGGCCCACTCCGGACGAGTCTTGCGAGCGATCTTCAGCATCTCGTCGGTGGCAGCCATTTCGAGGTTCAGGCGTGCGTCGATCGCGCTGCCGAGTGCCGCGCGAATGTCCCGGACGTCGGCGTCCTGGATGTGACGGCGATCCTCGCGGAGGTGGATCGTGATTTGCTCGGCTCCGCCGGCTACTGCCAGGCGGGCCGCCTCGACGAGGTCGGGATACGGCGTGCCTCGCAGCTGGCGAAGCGTCGCAACGTGATCGATGTTGATGCCGAGTTGCGGAAGCGAGTGCTCGATGGAGTCCATGAATCAGCCCAGTTCTTTGCGCACTTCTGCTGCGATGGATGCCGCGATGGCCTTGATCTGTGGTTCGCTCTCGCCTTCGACGAGAATTCGGCAAAGCGGTTCCGTGCCGGAAAACCGGACAAAAACACGTCCCCTGCCCGACAGCTCCTTTTCGCCGGCTGCGATGGCAGCGCGAACGGTTGGAAGGTTTTCCAGCTTCTCGCGCCTGGTGATTCTCACGTCGTCGCGAGCCTGCGGAAAAAGCCGGATCGCCTTTTTCAGCTCCGAGAGCTTCTTGCCGGTCCGCTTCATGGATTCCAGAATTTTGAGCGCCGCGACGATGCCGTCACCGGTGGTCGACTGGTCGAGGAAGATGATGTGCCCGGACTGCTCGCCTCCGAGATTGAACCCATTCTTCCTCATCGTGTCGACGACGTAGCGATCGCCGACCTGCGCCCGAACCATGGCGATGCCCTTTTCCTTGAGGCTGAGCTCCATGCCCAGGTTCGACATCGGAGTCGTCACCACGGTGTTGTGCGAGAGCGTTCCCTCTTCTGCCATCCGAAGCGCCAGGATGCCGATGATCTGGTCGCCGTCGACGATTTCGCCGTTTTCGTCGCACAGGATGCAGCGGTCTCCATCTCCGTCGAGAGCAATGCCGATATCCGCGCGGTATTGGATGGTCTGGGCCGCCAATCCTTCCGGATGCAGGGCGCCGCACTGGTCATTGATGTTCAGGCCGTTGGGCGACACTCCAGAGCGAATGACCTCGGCACCGAGCTCCTCGAAGACGAGGGGCGCGACCTTGTAGGCGGCTCCATTGGCGCAGTCGAGCGCGATTCGAAGGCCCATGAGGTCCAGGTCCTTGGCAAAGAGCGCCTTCAGGAAAACCAGGTATCGATTGTGGATGTCATCGAGGCGGAATGCCTTGCCGACGAGGTCGCCGGTGGGGCGCATCGCATCGATCTCCTTCGAGACGACGAGCCGTTCGATCTCCTTCTCGAGTTCGTCCGGCAGCTTGTAGCCATCGGCGGAGAAGATCTTGATGCCGTTGTCAAAGTACGGATTGTGCGAAGCCGAGATCATGATTCCGGCATCCGCACGCATGCTCTGGGTGACGAAGGCAACGCCGGGAGTCGAGAGCGGGCCGATCAGGATCACATCGGCTCCCATCGAGCAGATTCCAGACGCCAGCGCCTGCTCGATCATGTAGCCGGAAAGCCGGGTGTCCTTTCCGACGACGATCTTGGCGCGGCGAATCGGCTTGCTGCTTTCCAGAGGCTTGAGACCGATGGGCAGCGAGCTCCTCTGGGTCGTGATCGGGTGATTCCGAAGGACGTGGGCGACGGCTCGGCCCACGGCCATCGCCACTTCACCGGTCATCGGATACTGGTTGGCCATTCCTCGAATGCCATCGGTACCAAACAGGCGTTCAGACATAGTCTTGCTCTCGCATGGTTGAAGATTTCAATACAACGTCAAATTGACCTGCTCGGGGAGCGTGCGAACCACGGTCACTGTCGGCGGAAGCACCACCGTGGGAGCAACCGTGTACGTTCCACGATCGCGGCCTTCCGCATTGACGATCGCGTAGACCTTGCTGCGATTGAGCTTCTTCAGCTCGGCAGAACTCGCATGGACGAGAGCCGTGACGACCGGAGGATCCAGCTTGGCCCGGTAGTTCGAGAGCACGCGAATCTCGATATTCTTGATCTTGAAGTTCGCGCCATGCCCTTCGATGTCGACCCGGACCTTAGGAAGACTGCCCTCCAGCTGCACTCCAAGACGCGCCAGGTCCAGCGGAAGCTCTCGTTCGACGCTGCTGGAAAGATCATTCAAATTGACAGGAAC
>JBIIXZ010000294.1:0-2769 GCA_044347055.1 Bdellovibrionia bacterium
ATCACGGTATTCGCCATGGTGGGAGCAGGAACCTTCTTTGCCTACTGCCAATGGCGATTTGGAGCCTGGGATCTCTATTTCAAGACGTTGCGGACCGGCTGGGAGTTCCTGCCCAGCTTCGAGTGGTCGAGATTTCTCCACTTTCTCTTTTGGAAGGGGATGTTCCCGCTCAGCTCTGGCAATGGCCTCGGCAGGCTGGAGCTGTTCGCGATCTTCGCTCTCGCGTTGTACTTCTATTTCCAGAGACGCAGGTATTCGCAAAGTGCAGTGGCTCTGTCATCCTTCGGCGGACTTTTCGCACTGGCCACTCTGGCTCTGATCTCCTCGGGTAGGCTCGGTGGCTTCATCCGTTACCTGCTTCCGTCGGTCTTCCTTTTGATTCCTGCCGCGACCGAATGGGTGGAGCTGTATTCATCGCCATGGCAGAAATGGATGCTTGCTTTGGCGGGCGTGCTTCTGCTCGTCATTCAGATTTCGTTCGTCTCCTGGTTTGGGAGGACGTTATGGGTCGCCTGATTTCGCGACGAGATGCCCTGCTTCTTCTCTGTGCCGCAATCCTGATGGCCGCAATGATTGCTGCCATTCAGCCGTGGGGCGAATTTCCGCTCAACGACGACTGGGTCTACGCACGAAACGTTTTCCGAAGCACGGCCGCAGGGCGGCTCGTCTACACGGGGTTCGAGTCGGCCTTCATGATTCCCCAGGTTCTCATCGGGTCTCTGGCGGTCCAGTGGTTCGGGGAATCCTTCCTGGTTTTGCGATGCGTGGGATGGCTGTTCTGGCTGCTCGGTACCTGGGGACTGCTCCTGCTGCTGGATGCGGCCGGCGCAGCCACGGTCGTTCGTACAGTGAGCGTGGCGTGCTTCGTTGCCTTTCCCGCTTGTTTCATCAACGCTTCGAGCTTCATGACCGACCCGATCTTTCTCGCTTTTTGGATCTGGTCCGTCGTTTTCCTGCAACGGTCGCTGGTGTCCGGGGCTCCGCGCGACTGGGCAGGTCTCGCTGGAATGATCGGCCTCGCAACGCTTCAGCGACAGTTCGGAGTATTTCTCTCTTTGGGCGTGCTGTATTTCGCCTGGCAGGAGTTTCGGCGGTCCCGCAATCTTCGAGCGTTGCTGCCTTACGGTTTGGTCCTCGGGGTTGCGTGGACGACCCTCGCGATCACCCTCGCGTGGTGGAGGAGTATTTTTCATCTTTCGATCGTGCAGGTTCAATTTCCGCTGCTGGGGCCGATTCTCCAGAACTGGATGAAATCGGCGATCTACCTCGGATTGATCGCCTCGCCGTTCATGCTCGCACTTGATCCTGCGGTATTCCGCGAGCAGCTCTCGAGCCTGGGCAAGCGGCATCGTCGATGGCTCTTCGGCTTCGCGAGCATCATGGTATTGGAAATGGTTTATCTGGGTATCCGGGGCGAGTGGATGCCCTATTTCGGAAACCAGATCTCCGAATTCGGAGCCTTTCGCAGCGAGCTGATTCCCGGTGCGCGGGACGTGCTGCTTCCGCCCGCAATTCAAGTCGGACTTTCGGTTCTCGGAGTGGCAGGTTCTATTTTCCTGGTCCTTCAAGCGTTGAGTTCACCAGGGGATTCCGGGCGTAATGGCGACGCAAGGTTGATCCTTCGGCGCATCCTGCTGGTCTTGTCCTTGATCTACGTTCTAGGGATGACCATCACGTGTCGTGTGTGGTTCGATCGGTATCTTCTGCCGCTCTTTCCTGCTGCGCTCATCTTCGCTCAAGGGAGTCTTTCCTTCGCGCCTCGCTGGAGGCGCTTCGGGCGGGTCATCGCTGCAACAATGACTGCCGGTTTCGCAGTCTGGTCGATGGACGCGACTCAGGATTTTTTCAGCTGGAATCAGGCGCGCTGGGATATCGGGCGCTGGGCGGTCGCACAGGGCATTCCGGCCGACCAGATCGTTGGCGGATACGAATGGGAAGGGTGGTTTCGCGAGTTCCGAGGCGTCGATGAGGAGGGGCATGGCTGGGGTCGGCTTTTCAAGTCCACTCCAGATCGGGCCCATGTTGGATTCAGTGTTCCACCGGGAGCACGAGAGCTCCATCAGATCGAATTTCAGCGGATGCCCTGGCACAAGTCGGGGCGGGTTTTTCTTTACGAACTTCCGTGAGTCACCGCATTTGAGGTGTTTTTCCGATAAAGCTCAGCGCGAGTGCCAGCGCGGCCACCCAGAGGGGGCCGAGGGCATATCCCCATGAGTGGATGAATGACTCTCCGGTCCAGTACGGGGTCAGAAATCCAATCATCAGCACCGCAAGAAGTCCGACGAGAGCGGATACTCGTGGAAGTCTGGATGCGAGCATGGTCGCAAGCGGAATGAAGACGATAAAGTTCTGCTTCCAGGTCATCGGAGAGAACGCGAGGCTGATCCAGGCCACGAGATGGAAGGTGAGATCCTGCCGCTTGGAGCTTTGGCATGCCAGCCACGAGAGAAGTGTCGCTGCCAATGCCAGGTGAGGCGAGGATGCCCAGGCAAATCCGAGATGCGCGAGCAGCGAGGGAATTCCATAATTATCCACCCGATCGATGTGCTTGAGCGTGGATCGTGGCAGGAACGCCAGCCATTCGAGATGATCGGTGACGAGACGCGAGGAGCCGCGTAGGGCCGTGTAAGTCGTCGCGAGTAGAATGAGGATGCCGCCGCCGCCGATGATGAATCGTCCGAAATTCCGCCGCCGATTTTCGTCCTTTTTGGCCTGGACGAGAATCCAGGGAATAAACATGAGCTGCGTCGGCTTGATCAGGCATGCGAG
>JBIIXZ010000293.1:0-2769 GCA_044347055.1 Bdellovibrionia bacterium
GAGAGCAGGGATATTCCGAGAAAAAGAAGCGTGAACTGCCCCCTGTGGAGGACTCTGGAAGCGCGATAGAAGCCGTCCGCGCGGGCAGATCCGGCGTTGTTGCGAAAAAGGCTGAACGCCAGGGAATTGCATTCGGACTGATGGTGTCCGTGAAGCAGGATCGTGCCGTGCTGGCTGATTCTTCTGCAACCTACCGGACCTACTCGTCGATGTATGGGGCAGGGTATGTTCCAGATCTTCAGCTCTTTTACGAAACGCAGCCGTTTCATGGCGAGTTGCTGGGTAGTATCGGACTGTTTGGTCAGTTCGGCTTTGCCTGGCAAAGCGCCTACGGCACTTTCGAGCAGGTCATAGCGAATCCGGACGGGGGCAACTTCACCGCCACTTCGGGCACCGAGTTCACTTTTGTCACTCTGCCTGCCAGTGTCGGGGCCGTGTATCGGTTCAACCTGCTTCGCTTTGCGCGTCCTTACATCAAGGCCGGAGGGGCCATCGTGGGATACGCCGAGAGCCGGAGTGATGACCGCGGAACGCTTTGGGGTAATTCGCGTGGATACCTTGTCGGTGCTGGCGTGGCATTTCCGTTGGATTTCCTCGACTCCGTCGGGTCCTGGAGCATGTACGAGGCCCACGGCGTCCGTCGAAATTGCCTGACGATCGATTACCAGCGCCTTGAGACCTTTTCCGGGGCCCTCGACTTCACGATTTCCGGATTCAGCCTGGGGCTGCTTTTTGAGCTCTGAGTCGATTCAACACGAGCATGCCCAGAAGTTCGCCTGCCGGATCACGTATCTGGGCGCACGCTATTGCGGATGGCAGAAGCAGCACGGATCGGCGGCCGAGGGTGAGCCCAGCATCCAGTCGGTCATGGAGCAGGTGTTGGAAAGCATCGTCAATGAGCCCGTCAGCATTGTTGCGAGTGGCCGGACGGATGCCGGAGTGCATGCCTCGGGGCAGGTCATTCACTTCATGCTGAAGCAGCGGGCGTGGACTGAGGAGGTCCTGCGCCGAGCGCTGAACTCGCGCCTTCCTCCGTCGATTCGGGTGCTGAAGGTCCAGAAGGTCTCGATGGATTTTCATGCCCAGCGCTCGGCCCTGAAGAAGCAGTACAGCTACTATTTCCAGCAGGGGGCGGCATCGCATGCCCCCGTCGAGCCCTACAGCTGGTGGATTCACCGGTACCTTGATCGCGAGGCCATGCAGCAGGCCCTCAACGACCTGAAGGGGCAGCATGACTTCCTGCCGTTCCAGGCAAGCGGAGCCAAGGTGAAGTCCACGGTCCGTGAGATCCTGGAGGCCGAGGTCCAGTGGCTTCCACTTCCTGCCGATTACCCGGGCGGCTGGGTCCAGCCCGGGCATTCGGGTGATTTCGGCTTTGTCCGGGTGCGGCTGGTGGGAACGGGGTTTTTGAAGCAGATGGTCCGGGGAATTGCGGGAACCCTGCTCGAGATCGGGGAACGTCGGCGCCCGGCATCCAGCATCCGGGAGATCCTCGAGACCAGGGATCGGAGCCTCGTCGGGGTTACAGCTCCGGCGCGGGCTCTGTGGCTCGAACAAGTCTGGTACGACGAGTTCGCCTGATTGACTTTCGGGGGGCGAGTGCCTAGAACCGCTCCATGTCGAATCTTCAGGTCAAAGTTGAAAAGGTTGAGAAAAAATCCAATATCCTTCGCCAGTTGAAGGTGCGCGTTCCGGCTGCGGTCGTGTCCTCCCGCCTGGAAAAGGGCCTTCGCGAAGTTCAGAAGACGGCCAAGCTCAAGGGCTTCCGTCAGGGCCACGTGCCCATGCCCGTCGTGAAGCAGTTCTACGGCGAAGACGTCCGCCACCAGGTGTTCCATGACCTGATCGACGAATCCTTTCAGGAAGCCGTGCGTGGCGAAAAGCTCCGCGCCGTCGGCCGCCCGCAGATCGAAACTCCGGACCACAAGACCGGCGCTGGCGAGCATGATCACTCGATCGAAGAAGGCAAGGACCTGTCCTACGTCGCAACCGTCGAAGTGATGCCCGAAATCGAAGTGAAGGGTTACACCGGCATCGCGCTCACCCGCGAATCGACCAACGTCGAAAAAGAAGACATTAAGAAGATTGTCGACAATTTCCTCGGTGCGCAGGCCCAGCTGATTCCGACTGCGGATTCGCACCAGGCACGCAAGGGCGACAGCGCCGAGATCAAGTTCGAAGGCGGAATCGTTGTTGACGGCAAGGTCGAGCCGAAGGCGGGGATGAACGGCTCGCGCATGCTCGAAATCGGTTCGGATACGCTGATCCCGGGCTTCGAAGACCAGCTCGTCGGCATGAAGAAGGGTGAGACCAAGACCTTCAAGATCGATTTCCCGAAGGACTTCTACGAGAAGGACCTCGCTGGAAAGCCCGCTTCGTTCACGGTCGACATGCTCGAGATCAAGGAAAAGCAGCTGCCGGAGCTGAACGATGAGTTCGCCAAGCAGATGGGCTACGAAAGCCTCGCCGACCTGAACAAGAAGATCGAAGAACACGTCGCCAACGAAAAGAAGGGCGAGTCCGATCGCAAGCTTCGCAGCGACCTGCTGCAGGCTCTGATCGAAAAGAACGCGTTTGAAGTGCCGTCTTCGCTGATCCAGGCGCAGACCCGTGCTCTGGCAAATGACGTTGCCCAGAACCTCAAGCGCCAGGGCGCCGACGACAAGACGATCCAGGAAATCCTGCTTTCTGAGATGGAAAACATCTCGAAGAAGGCTGACAACCAGGTCAAAGCGAGCCTGATCGTGGAAGCCGTCGCCAAGGCCGAGA
>JBIIXZ010000100.1:0-9499 GCA_044347055.1 Bdellovibrionia bacterium
CCGCGGTTCATCGCCCCATGCCCTGCCCACGAGCCCCAGGAACTTCAGCGCATAGTTTTCCGGCAGAACGAAGTTGAAGTCCGCATTGATCACGAGCATCTCGAACAGATCGAGCGTGCTTGCCATCTTCAGGCGCGGATTCTCCTCGCCCGGATAAAAATAAGGAATCAAATGCCAGTCGGTCGAGCGAAGAGCCAGCCAGTCGCGGAGCTCGCTCCAGTGGTGGAGTCGACCCTGGCTGGGGCGTTCACCGTCACCGAGCGACATCATCCGGAGAAAATCAACGAGCTTCGCCAGCACTGGTCCCTGGCCCGGATCCGAAAATTTCTGAGCCACCGGGGCCAGCTCGTCACGGAGCTCTTTTTTACCCCAGGTGTAGCGAGGACGTCCGGACGCACTGACCTGCCACGCCGCCACCGCCTGGCCGTAATCGCGCGCGAGCTGGTCCGCACGCGCAGCCTGGTCAGCAGGACGAGAAAGACACTCGTACTGCCAGAGCGGGCCCTGAAATGGCTTGAGCGGATAGGCCACGGTGTCGCTGAACGGGGTTGCAGTCGGCAGGTCTCTGGTGACGCTGCTCACGAATTCCAGCGCACCCGGCACGGCGTCACCCGTGACAAGTTCGCCTCCGAATTTTTGGAAACGAACGAGCGAATCGCCGGCCTTGCGCACGACTCCGCCGATCACGTCAATCAGCGGCGAAAAGAGCGTTGACGGAGCGGCGCCACGGCTTCCCGCGAAATCGTAGCTGAGCCACCATGGCAGGAGGTCCACCCCACGGAATAGCGTGCCTTCGTCATAGAGATTGAAGAAGCTACGGATGAGCTGCTGGATAGCCGTCGGACTCAAGTCCACCGAGCGCATCTGGTCCAGCCAGTGATGCAGCAGCGGCTTGCCGTTCGAGGTCCTCTCTCCTCTCAGGTACTGGAAGACACTGACGATATCTGCATGCTTTCCGTCCGAATCCAGGCATTGCAGGTAGTTGTCGAGAGCCTCGGCATGGGCGGGACTTTCGTACTCGTCCAGGCGGACCGTGGGAGACAGCCCGGTGCAACCCTTCCATTCCGGAAGGAGCTGCGGAACCACGGCCACCAGATCCTGGCGGCTCCACTGGTGCGCACGCAACAGCGAAGGATCAAAAGCGGGAACTTCGCGCTTCTCGACCCTGCCGGCAGACTCTCCTCGGGCGGCAAACCTGGAGAAAACGCGAACAGTGGCGCCAATGACGTCCTGGAGCCGACCGTCCTCGGAGCGGGTCATGTCTCCGACGAGCCGAATGGCATCCTCGAACTCGCTCGGGTGCCTTCGGGCAGTCTTGAACACCGCTTCGAAAAAGTCGCGATTCTGGCTCGGATTCCTGAGCATCCCGACGAGCACGTCCTTGATCGGATGGACATTGTTCATCAGCAGCACTCGGCGCATGCTTCGCAGCGCCGGAGCGAAGATGTCGTCCTGTTGCGACATGAACTGGCTGAAGCCCCGCATCAGGTCGGCAATCAGGCTCTCATCCGCACGGATGATCGTATCATAGAGCACATCGTAGATGGACGCTCCTCCCAGCTCGGACCGTCCCTCAACCAGGAATGAAAAGAGCTCCTGCCACCTGGCCCGATCCTCCTGCCGAATCGATGAGGCGAGCAGGTAGAGATCTTCCATTGCTCCGCGGCTCGTCAACTCGGACAGAATCGGCAGGAGCTCGATCATCGGAGACGGCAGCGATGAGTGCACTCCCGCGCCGCTGCCCTCTCCGCCCATGGCGTCGACCAGGAGTTCGGCCGAACCGTTTCGGTAAAAGGACTTTGCGAACTCCACTGCGGTGAATAGCGTGTCGGTCGACGAAAGCGACTGGAGGGCGGAATAATGCTTCGAAAGCGCATCCGGAAATTCACAGATCGAGTTCAGGAGCGAAAGGTTGAGCAGATTCTCGCGACGCAGGAAATGATCCGCCTCCTTCGTCGAGCGGCTGGAAAGCTCGCGGAGCACGAACATCACCCCGTTCGGAACTACCTGCGTGCCCTTCAGGCAGGCAATCGGAGCATGCATTCCATTGACGAGGCCGAGGAGGTCACGAAAGCGCTCGGCATCCCGGCGCGAGCCGAGCCCCAGGATGCGGGACTCACGCGCACTCAGCTGGTTTGACAGGGCGGAAAACCTGGCGACGCTTTCTCGGAGATCTCCTGCTGGAGAGAGGCTGAGAGAAAAGTCATCCAGCACCGTAAAAAGAGAGCCATCGGCAAGGGCACGGAGCACGCGACGATCGATGTCCACCCGCCCCGGTGCACGTTGTGCCCGAATGTAGGCCATGATCGAGGAGGCCATCTCGTCGATGGTCAATGGAGACTGGCCGGGAAGGCGCAGGCGATCCTGAAGGCTCTTGAACGCCGGCGACTCAATCGCGGCAATCAGCCCTTCGAAGCTGCGTGACAGCTTTTCGGCGTCGAGATCCCGGGCGATGATTTCAAGCGCGCTGTAAATCCTGGGATCGGCCTTTGCCATCAGGGCAAGGAAGCTTCGAACCCACGCATCATTTCGAATCAGACCGCCGATCTGATCGAGATCTTCGGCCAATAGTCCCTGCGCCGCCCACTGCGCAAAGGTCTTTTCGAAGCGATACAGATAAACGGGATTCTTGAAGAACTGCTCATTGCCCACGCGAACCAGCGGCAGCAGGTCTTCGTCGCTCATCAGATCGGTGAGCTTCTGGATCTCGGCGAGTGATCCATTGGAATTCAAGCAGGCGAGGAGCTCGCGAAACTGCGGAACGCTGACTTCGCTCGAGCGGATGTCGATGTTCGCGCAAAGCGAGTTGTCGGGACGATAGGGCTTCTGGGCGAGGACCGATGCGTCCTTGCCGTCAGAAAAAAGGCCCATGGAGCAGCCGTTCAGGAGGGCAATCGATGCGAAGAGAAGAACGAGAGGGCGAAGCCTCGAAACGAAGCTCGAGGATACCCGGCGAAAGCGACTGTTGGCGGCGCTCAGATCCATAAGCGGCCAGACCCTCCAATAATGGTCTTAAATAGTCAACTATTTTAAGCCCCATCCAAAAGGAGGAAAAAGCCTTTTAGATCAGAAGCTTGGTCCGCCCTTTTCCACGGTCCTTTGTGGATAAACGGGCATACCTGAAGACTCTTCGGCAAGATTCACGAAAAGCGTGAATTCGCCGACCCAGCCCAGCTTGACCGTATCCGTCTCGCCCGCACGGTTTTTGGCGATGATGATCTCGGCAATGCCCTTCTGTTCGGTTTCCTTGTTGTAGTAGTCCTCGCGGTGGATGAAGACGACCATGTCGGCGTCCTGCTCGATGGCTCCGGACTCACGGAGGTCGGAGAGCATCGGGCGCTTGTCCTGGCGGTTCTCCACTCCACGATTCAGCTGCGAGAGGACGATGATCGGAACCCCGAGCTCCTTGGCAAGCTCCTTGAGCCCACGGCTGATTCCTGAAATTTCCTGCTCGCGGTTCGACTCCTTCGATGACGACTTCGAGCCTTTCATCAGCTGCAGGTAGTCGATGACGATCAGGTCGAGGCGCTTCTCCATGGCAAGGAGGCGGCGGCATCGCGCCCGGACATCCATGACCGTCAGCGAGCCGGAGTCATCGATCGCGATGCGGCACTTCGAAAGGTCATCCGCTGCCTGGGCCAGCCGCTGCCAGTCACGGTCCAGAAGCCTTCCCTGCTTGAGATTGCGCGCATTGATCCGAGCCAGTCCCGAAATCATCTTGAAGCAGAGTTCCTCTTTCGACATTTCGAGCGAGAACAGTGCCACGACCTTCTTGTCCTTGACCGCGGCATGCTGAAGCGCAGACAGGAACCAGGAGGTCTTCCCCATGCCGGGTCGCGCCGCGAGAACCACGATCTGTCCCGGATGCAGGCCAGTGGTGAGGCGATCGAAATCCTTGAAGCCGGTCGATACCCCGGTGACTTCCTGCTTCTGGTTGGCGAGCTCCTCGATCCGAGTCATCGCGCCGACAAGAAGCTCCGTCATGGTGGAGAATGTCTTGTTGCTCTTCGTATCGGAGACGCCAAAGACACGCTTCTCGGCCTCATCCATGAAGGACTCCATGTCCTCGACGGGACCATAGGACTCCTCGACGATATCCGTGCAGGTGTCGATCATTCGGCGCAGCTGCGCCTTCGAGCGAATGATCTGCGCGTAATGCGCGACGTTCGAAACAGCAAAAGTTTCCTCAAGCAGCGCGGTCAGGGCGGACGCTCCGCCCACGGCCTCGTACCACTGGCGATCCTTGAGTCCGTTCGTCAGCGTCAGCAGATCCACCGGCTCATTCCGCTGCGAGAGCGCCATCACGACTTCGAAAATCTTCTGGTGCGCGGAGTGGTAGAAATCGCGGGCTTCGACGCCGACTTCGATCACCTGGTAGATGGCTTCATTCTTGAGAAGGACTGCGCCGAGCACGGAGCGCTCAGCCTCGAGGCTATGAGGAGGAATTTTCGCGCTTTGCCGCGATCCGGGCTGGTAGGCCGGCGGCTGTTCTTGTCCGAGAAATGAGCCCATTTCCCACGGAGGCACGGTTCCACCATTCCCCTGGTTTCCAAATCCCATGCTCATTGAACCACCCCCAACACCAGCGGTACCAAAAAAACGGGCATCTCCGAAGCTTCGAAGATGCCCGCTCAAATCAAAACAGGATTCCGGGCGATCCGGATCAGGCTTCCTTCGTCACGACGACCTTGATGGTCGCGTTGACTTCCGGAAGGAGCTTCACGGTCACGGAGTGCGTGCCGAGAGTCTTGATCGGATCGACGATCTGAACCCAGCGACGCTCGATCTTGTGTCCGGCCTTGGCGAGCGCCTCGGCGACATCGCCTGCGCTCACGGAGCCGAAAAGCTTATCGTGCTCGCCGACCTTGCGGGCCAGCGATACGGTGACGGTCGAAAGCGACTTGGCCTGCTCTTCAGCAGCCTTGCGCATTTCTTGCGCGCGCTTTTCAAGAAGCTTCTTGTGGTGCTCAATCGCGCGGACATTGCTCTCGTCAGCGATGTAAACCAGATTGTGGGGAATGAGGAAATTCCGGGCGTATCCGTCGGACACCTTGACGATGTCTCCGACTCGACCCAGATTTTCGACGTTTTCGCGAAGAATGACCTGCATTTGAAATCCACCCTTTTCGTAAATTGAGATTGTCATGACTGCCTGAGTTTGGCTCGAAAGTCAAACCACAGGTCGAAAAAGCCCAAGGCTAAAACCAGCGGAAGCATCACGGTAAAAACGAGAAAAAAGGCCAAAGCCCTGATCAATCCTCGAAGCTTCCAGAGGTCAAAAATGCCGCTGAGGATGGCCAGTCCCTGGAGCCCATAAAAAGCCAGAAGGATCTTGAGCAGGTTGCCGGCTGTGTCGGCGGCCGCACCTGACAGCACCAACGCTCCAAACCCCGAAACGATCGTCGGCCAGACCAGCCACTCGGGGTTCTTCCAGAGCCGGTGGAAGGTCGATGGAATCGCGAGGCGCTCGCGGATTCGAGCCGGGTTGAGTCGGAGCATCAAAGTGACGGCTACCCAGCATTGAAGCAGGATGGCAATCGAGATGCTCGACGGCAGGTTCCGAAGCCACTCTTCTTTTTGCAGCGCCCAATCCGCCGCATCCATCGTACCGGCGGGAGACTGGGCCATCATTTGCTCCCCGAGCCAATCCAGGCCGCGGGCCAGCTCCACCCAGGGCGATACCTGTGCAACCCCAGCCCAGGTCATGACCGCGGCAACCAGCACGACAGCCAACCCCAAGGCACTGCTCGACAGAAGCAGAAAGAGCGCACGAGGCGCTTCGTCCGCCTTCCTTTTCGAGGATCGAGAAAAAAACACAGCCAGCTCCGAGACGAGCCAGCTCGTGACGACAGTGAAGATGGCGTACCCGACGAGACCTGGCCAGCTGGAGAGTACAAAAACCAGGGCCATGTTCAGGAGAGTGGCCCCTGCGGCTGCCGCACGCCCTCGCGCGAGACGCACAAAAATCAGCGGCAGCGGGGCCACCACCGAAAGGAAAAATGTGAGGTAGAGCAAAGCGCTCGAGAGGACGAGCAGCACCCCACCCGACAAATGACGAGGGCCCATTCCCGTCTTTCGCTTCCGCGAAGCTTCGGAAATGGGCCCTGTCTTGGACTCTGGTCCAACACCGTGTCCGCTGATCTGAGATGGAGTCAGACCGGGTTCCACGGACATCGGATTAGAAACCGGACGAAACGTAGCCGACGAGGGCGAGGTTCCGAGCGCGCTTGACCGCAGAGGTCAGCTTGCGCTGGTGCATCGCGCAGTTGCCGGAAATCCGGCGCGGCACGATCTTGCCATGCTCGGAGACAAACGACTGCATCATGCGGACATCCTTGTAGTCCATGATGTACTCGTTGTCGGAGCAGAAGCGGCAAACCTTCTTGCGATGGAATCCGCCACCGCGGCGACCGCCGCGATCATCTCCATCCTTGCCTTCGAAACCGCGATCTTCGCGACCGCCCATTTCAGCCTTGTCTTCTCTTTTGAAAGCCATGTGAAACCTCGAAATATCCTGTGAAAATTAAACTTCTTCTTCAGCTGCAGCGGCAGGTTCAGCCGTGCGCTCCACCGAGTCCTGGCGATAGCGACGATCGCTGTAGCCAGCGCGCTCTTCGCGACGAGCCTCACGCTCTTCTTCGCGCTTCTTCGCAGCAGCCTGCTGGTCGGCACGTGCCTTCGTGAAGCCTTCTGCGCTGAATTCCTTCTCGAGGTTCACGCTGAGGAAGCGCAGGACCTGGTCGTTGAGGCGGAGGTTACGCTCCAGCTCGTGAACGACATCGCCCTTGCCGGTGTACACGAAGTACGTGTAGTGGCCGCGAACTTCCTTGGCGATCGGGTAAGCCAGCTTGCGCTTGCCCCAGTCTTCGGAAAGCACGAGCTCTCCGTTGAACTGAGTGACCACCGCAGCAAGGCGGTCCTTGAGCGCCTTCAAGGCGTCGTCCGACATTTCGGACTTGGTGATGAACGTCGTTTCATATCCGGGCAGAACGCCCGAATGGGTCTGAGTAGCCATAGTATCTCCTTATGGATGATGGGTGGGGCCAATTCCCCGAATACCCAAAAGCCCGCTTTTAAAATCCTGCGAGCAAGGACGTGTGTCGGGTGACTATCATGTCGCCCCGGTGAGCTCAAGACCGGATCGATCGCCCTCGCCAAGGGTCCTGAGGCCCGGCGTCGGAGCCCGCCGCTCCGCCGGGAATGGACGCTGTCGAGCGGGGCGGCCGGCCCCTTTGGATCCAGCCGATCACCAGGATGGCCCCCTCGTACATCAGGATCAGCGGCGCCATGAGCAGCAGCATGGACATGGCGTCGGGCGGAGCGAATAGGGCGGCCATGACCGTGATGATCAGGATGGCCGTGCGGCGATGGGTCCGCATCTGGACGGGGGTGAGGATGCCCAGCCACCCCATGAACACCAGGACGACCGGCAGCTCGAATGAGAGCCCGAAGAGCAGCATGAGCTTCAGGCAGGTGTCGTAGTAGGAGCTGATCGTCAGGAGCGGCACGTCCGTGGGAGACCCGTACTGGACGAAAAACTTGAAGGCTGCGGGA
The DNA here is from genome assembly GCA_044347055.1 of Bdellovibrionia bacterium. Lineage (GTDB taxonomy): Bacteria > Bdellovibrionota > UBA1018 > UBA1018 > UBA1018 > CAIOHW01. Next base: position 7,555 of record JBIIXZ010000100.1, read on the forward strand.
AAGAGCACCTTGTAGGCAAAGCCGGCGCCGAGGAAAAAGAACACGGCTCCGGCACCCAGGAACGGAAAGACCCAGCGCTTTTCTTTTTGATAAAGCCCCGGTGCCACGAAGCTCCAGAGCTGATGAAAGTAGGCGGGAGAAAGAAAGAGTGCCGAGGCATAGCCCGCGACTTTGAGATGCGTGAGAAAGTTCTCAAAAAGGGACGTGAAATACAGGCGCTGGCGATCCGGCGGCAGGACATCGAAGAGCGGCTGCCTGAGAAATGCGAGCATCGGCTCGGCAAGAAAATAGAACACCGCAAAGCCCGCCATGAAGATGTACAGGCAGCGCATCAGGCGCAAGCGCAGCTCATCGGCATGTTCGAAAATTCCCATGACGGGACCTTTCGCGAGATTCGGAGGCATTTGTTCTTGAGCCATGGAGGTGGGTCGGTCATATTGCCCGGTGCAAAGAGGTGTCAATTCATGAATGCGCGTCACGTACCTTACTTGTTGCTGGCAGTGATGACCTCAGGCCTCACTTATTGGGCCGCCTGCTCGCGAACTCCGACCAGCACCACGGCTCCCGTAACCGAGGCCACGTCCGCTCCATCGGCCGATGCCCTTACCGCGGCGAGCCCGACCCCATCGGCCGCAGTCGCCGCTACAACAGAAAATAAACAGGAGAAGAAAATGGCTCTCGATCTGACCACTGATTCCAACGGACTGTCGAAGTCCACCGTCGTGATCACCACCACCAGGGGCGTGATCAAGTACAAGTTCTACTCCAAGGACGCCCCGAAGACGGTGGCCCGCATGGCGGAGCTCATCGGCCAGGGCTTTTATAACGGGCTGACCTTCCACCGCGTGGTTCCAGGCTTCGTCATTCAGGGCGGAGACCCGAGTGGTAACGGCACGGGCGGCAGCGGCCAGAAGCTTCCGGCGGAATTCAATGAACGCCGCCACATCGAAGGCACCGTTGCCATGGCACGTGCCGCCGACCCGAACTCTGCCGACTCGCAGTTCTACATCTCGCTCGGACGCCATCCACACCTCGACCGCTCCTACACGGTTTTCGGACAGGTGACCGAAGGCCAGGACGTGGCCAAGCAGATCTCCGTTGGAGATCGCATGACCTCCGTCACGATCGAATAATCGTTCTCGTTATTGAACCGTCTTCTTCGCCGACTGCGAAGGGATGATTCCCGCTTCCTGGAGCGCACGCGCGGCACGTTCACTGCGCGTGCGCACCCAGACATCATACATCCTCAACAAGTCCGTCTGCGTCTTCGGCGTCGTCTTGTCGCTGACCATGGCCAGCACATCCACGAACTTCGGGAACTTCTCCGAGAGCTCTCCGTAAATCCTCTGCTTGTGCTGCGAATCCTCGCGCTGGGCGACCGCACGATAGGCGGCGCCCCCCATGCCGATATAGTAGTCCACATCGACGACCTTGCGATTCAGGCTGTCCTGGAAGAATCCTGCAACGTAGAGCGAGAAATCACCCACGTGACGGAAGATCGATCGCTGCTGCTCCGGCGCGGCCTGGTCGAAAGCATCGAGCATCATCAGCGCGAGCGATTCCTCCTTGGCCCCTCCTTCCCCCGATCGCGGAAAAAGAGAGTCGGTCGTCATGAACCGCTCCATGAGATGAACCAAATAGAACTCCGTCTCAGGATGGACCGCCAGACGCTGGGAACCCAGTGCATCCCGGATCAGTTCGTAAAAAAATTCCTTCGGTTCGGTGACCAGCCGAAGCTTGTCGCCCGACCTGCCTTGAGGCTCGTCATTAGACATCGAGCAAGCCCCCTCCTGTTCCTCTTTTTATGCTACGCTCAAGCCATCCGGAGTCAAACCAGGCAGGTCACAGGAGACACATCGTGGCTTTCGTCGTCAGAAAATTGCCGTTCGCCACCTCGCTCAGCAGAGCCCGAAACTTCGGAGTTCTTGCAGCATTCCTGGTGTTG
>JBIIXZ010000101.1:0-9497 GCA_044347055.1 Bdellovibrionia bacterium
TCAAAGTCCGGCAGGATGAGATTTTCCTGACCGGGAATAGATTTATCGCCGGGAAGTGCCCGGGCCCCGACCATGCGGTACTTGTTCTTGAACTTCGAGGCATCGCCCGCCACGACGGCTTCATGCAGGCGGTCGAGCGCGTCCTTCGAGTAGACGCCGAGGTACGGATGCGCCAGCACCGATTCGACGTCCTCGGGGTTGCGCTTCATCTGGCGCCAGAACAGAAGCCAGGTCATCGAATCCAGGAGCTCCAGATACTGGGGGGCCATGGCTGCGCGCGCGGATGCGCTCTTGGGCCAGGCGTGCACGATGTGCTGGTGTCCGATCTTCTCGCCGCCGAAGTTGGCTTCGACCTTGTCGCGAAACGCATGATAAGCGCTCCGGTCGGCGATGCCGCCGGCGGACTTGACCTCGTAGGACCCCAGATCATCGCCGACGTTCAGGCCCTTCAGCGTGGCGTCGGTGACGGCAAGCTCGTCGAACGTGATCACATCGTCGAGAAAGAGGTTCCGCTTGCCGTTCATATTGATCGACCGGAAGAAATCCGGCTGCGACACGATCCGTTCGAGCTGCTGCTCGACCGGCAGCTTCCGCCATTCCGCGGGACTGATCGGCAGGTCGGCAGGCTTGTAGCGGGAGGGATAAGCGGCAAGCCACTTCATCAGGTTCGGCGCCTTCTGTCCGTTCATTTCCTGTTTCAGGCGAGCGCGCATTTTGTCGGCAGTCTCGGGTTTGACTGAAGGAAACCAGCTTGCGATGTCGTCGTAGAGGAGACCCTCTTTTTCCAGGGCCCTCGTGATCGGAAATTCGGTGCCGGCCGAAGTGACGATGACGGGAGTCTGGTCGCCGAGCTGAACGCGCTTGAAGCTCGAGTCTCGCAACCGCTGGAAGAGCGAGTAGCACTCGACGGCAGCCGCGTGCTGCGCGAACAGGAACACCGAGAGCATCCCGGCGGAGACAGGCGTCGACCAACGGCGAAAAAAGACCATGAGTTCGTATCGGACTCTGGTGTCAAAAGCTTGATTGTATTTAAGTGTCTGGAATCACTTGGTTTTATTTATATTTGAGTCATGCAATCAGGTATTGTATAACGCACCGCATGAAAACACCTCATTTGATCCTTCGTTCCCTTCCCGTGAAGCTGGGGGTCCTTTCGCTCAGCCTCATTCAAACCGCCTCTGCCGGACCCTGGCCGGGTCGATATGACGGCTCGGTCGTCATCGACATCAACCAGGTCTACAACCCGCCGCAGGAGTACCAGCACTGTCGCGAGGCCTATTTCAACAACATTCCCTCCGATCAGCGCGATGCCGACGCGATCGACGCCTGCAACCAGGGACATCTCCAGGCGCGCATCATGGCCGAGCGCTATGGCGCCGGTAACGGCGAAGTGCTCGGTATGCTCATGGGCTACACGCGAGGCATGTACAATGCTTACGAGGGCAGCCGCGGTGACCCGAAGTTCGTTGAACTCGGACGCCAGTGGGTCGAGAAGTCCGGCGATTTCAGCCAGGCCGTGCGCGACGGAGAACGCGCCGCCAAGGGCAAGGCCTCCGACCAGGCCCGGAGCGACGTGCGTTCGCGTTTTGAAGCCGCGGTCGCCCGTGGCGACCAGCAGTTTCCGAGCAGCGCCTTCACGGTGCCTGCTCATCCGTTCAGCGGCATCGACAACGGGGCCGAACGCTCCGGCATCAAGACGCTTTCCGAACGCGAGATCGTCGATTCGGCCATCCGCGACCTGAAGTACACGCCGCAGTTCCATGATGTCGATTCGACCACCTTCGGTGGCATCAAGCAGATCGGCTTCTGGGACCTCTGGAGCAAGCAGGGTCGCGCCGAGGCCTTTTCGGGCTACGGCTGGAACGACTCCGGTCGCGCCTGGGAAGTCTGGGGCACGCTCCCGAACATGGGGAAGGCCTACTACGAAAACCTCAAGCCCAAGATGACCAAGGTTCCGTACGAAGTGCAGGTCCAGGTCGGCACGAAGGAAGTCATCCTGCGTGATGCCGCCGGCAACATCGTTTACGAGGCCGACGGAAGAACCCCGAAGACCAGGGTCGAGCCGGTCTACGAAAAGCAGATCCGCTATCGCGACGAGGTCGCCAAAAACACGCGTGGAGAAGCGCTTTCGAAGGAGTTCTACCAGCGCGTCTACCGCGAAGGATTCACGAAGTCCTACGGCTACTACGTGAGCTACTACTTCTCGCGCGCCTACCAGACGCACATCCAGCAGTCCTACACGCTCGGACTGGCCATGGGCGAAAAGGCCGGACAGCAGTCGGCCCAGCAGTACGGCCTCGTCTCGGAGTTCAATCGCCGGTACCGCGACGAATCGATCAAGAACTACAGCCGCGCATTCTCGACCGAGTACGGTTCGTCGTTCAACGACGAGTACTCGAAGTACTCCTCGAGCGCGATCATCCGCCACTCGGATGTGAAGATCATGGGACGCATCGCCGACGGCATCCAGCAGTCCGGCGAGGAGGTGTCTGCACGATTCAACGCAGTGAATTTCGGTGGCCAGGACAAGATCGTCAAGGTCTCGCTCGTGGGCGACATCGAAGGAGCCTCTCGCGAGTTCTCCTTCACGATGCCGAAGCTCACAAGAGCCTCCATCAACCTGACCGGAATGCCGGGCGTGCCGAATGAAGGCTACCTCGCCCGGATCAAGCTCGGCCTGCCAGCCCGCTCTTCGGTTCAGCTCGGCGTGTCGCTCGATGGCGTGCCCGCGTACGAGCGGCTCGAGGTTCGCTCCGTGGCCGAGATCACCGGATCGAAAATCAGCCTGCTTGAGCCCACGCAGGGCCGCGGCGCGGTCAACGTCATGCTGCTGAACCCATCCTCGTCGCGAAGCCCGTCGGACGTGGTGGTCACCGCCGTCATCAACGGAGTAGTGACGAAGCAGCTCAATATCGGCACCCTGGGTGCCGGCGAAGAGCGCACGGTGGCGATTGGTTTTGACGGGCTCGATCCGCTCGACCTGATCCGCAAGGGCGGAGTGACGGCCAGGTTCTCGGCCCAGATGGGTGGAATGGAACAGGACTCCACCCGAGAGGCGATGATCCGCCAGGTTGCGGTCCATGCCGTTCTGGCTCGGTACTTCGACGAGATGGTCAACGGACGCGGCAACCCGGGCCGCACTGATCGCGACACGCGTTCGGGTGAGGTCATGCGAGAAGTGATCGCTTTCAGCGATCGTTTCACGCGTGAGTTCGGCGGATCGAATCTCTGGGCCGAAAGCCCGCTTGAGACGATCGAGGGCCAGCTCGCCAACTACTTCACGACCCAGGCCCAGTCGACCGAGGCCAGGGCTGCCTACCAGCAGCTCGGCAACGCCCTGATCGCGAAGAAGTCGAATCTCGACACCTTCAAGCGCAAGGCGTTCATCGACCTCGTGAAGAAGTTTGCCCCGGCCACCAAGGGCAAGAAGAAGTAAGAGGAGTACTGAGATGATGCCCATGAAGATCTCGCTCCTGTTTCTCGGAATCCTGGCTTCCCGCCCCCTGCTGGCATCGCAGGGGGTGGGACCCTCCGAACGCGTCTTGAAGTTTTCCGATCCGAACGAAGCCTGCGCCCTCGTCGCCGGGCCCGGCGACTTCCTGCTGCAGAAGGTGGCCGTTCCCGAGGTGCTCGAGCGTGATGACGGAACCGAAGCGGTTTCGAACCGGACCTCGAGCCAGATGTTCGGACGGGGGACGATGGCGCTTGTCCGACTCAAGGAAGTCCTGTCTCTCAATGATCCTTTCAAAATGACCTACGGCCATGCCGAACTCATCACCCAGGTCAGCGCCGGCAAGAATATCGCCAGCTGGAGCTTTTATCCGCCGTCCTTTCAGCGCCGTCAGGAGCACGAAGCTGCCGAGAGGGGTGAAGCGTTCGAACGCAAGCCGAACTTCCGTCGCTACAGCTTTTCTTCGATCGAGTACCGCTCCAATTTTTCGATCTACCGCATGAAGGCCGTCAGCTCATCGAGCTCCGTCCGCCAGCGTGAAAAGGCGCTCGAGCGCGGCGAGTTCACCGAGGCACTCGATTTTGAAGATCAGTCCTCGCGCCTTGACAAGGCCTATGGCGACCGCGGCGTGTGCTCGGACTTCGTCAACTGGGCGTATCGCAACCATGCCACGAGCTGGTGGAACTTCATTCCGGTCGTCCGCAAGGGCCTGGCTGCTGCGTTTCCGCCTGAGGCCTTCACGACACCGGACAACCTCGCCGAATCACCCTACACCCGCAAGGTCTGCGAAGTCGGCCAGAAGGTCGTGAAGGACGAGGACGGAGCGCTCTCGCTCACCGAGCCGGAGCTTCTGTATCCGAATGTCGTGTGCACGAAGGATCTGATAGCGACGCTCGATCCGGCGCTGAAGTCCTCGAATCCGCGAGTGGCCTCGCATGCACGCGATGTCGAGTCGTTTCTGGTCGCCGAAGGCATCATCGATTCGCGTCACCAGGTGCTGGTCAAAAAGCTCCACTTCCTCGAACCGATCTCCGAAGCGGAGCGCCTCGAGGCGGCTGCCCAGTGTCGCGTCTGCCGTCGCGACCATCAGGCCCGGGCCAGCGCCTACGGCCACCGTCCGGGGGCCGCACAGCCGCCGATGAGTGCGGCCTGCCGCACGAGCTGCGCGAAGGCAAAGGTCGTCAGCTGCGATTAAAGCCTGGTCGCAGGCTGGTGCTGGCCATTATTCCCTGAAGAAGATCCGGTCAAAGATTCGTCCGACAAGCGCCACGCGCCAGGAGTCGGGCAGGAGCCGCTTCACGATCATCATCGAGTTGGCATCGCGTCCGATGACGTTTCGAAGCGGCATGCGCCTGCGTTCGCAAAGGCTCACGAGCAGCTCCGCCACGTGCGCGGGGTCTCCGCTCAAGACGCTCCGTCGCGTGTCCATGCGCTTTCGGAAAGCGGCAATCTTCGAAATATTGCGCTCATCACCCGGTTCTCCGAATTCCGCCGCCTCCGAAAACTCCGTCCGGAAACTTCCGGGCTCGACCAGCGCCACCTGCACGCCCACATCGCGAAGCTCGTAGTAGAAGGCCTCGCTGATGGCCTCGAGCGCAAACTTCGACGCGTTGTACGCGCCGTAGAACGGAAAACCGACCAGCCCCGCAATGCTGCTGATGTTGATGACCCGGCCTTGAGCCCGGCGAAGAAACGGCAGGCAGGCGCGCGTCAGGTTCAGTGGCCCAAAGAAGTTCACTTCCATCTGGCGGCGAACCTGGGCATCGGTCTGCCCTTCGAGCGGGCCCATGAGCCCGTAGCCCGCATTGTTGATCAGCACATCCAAATGTCCGCCCCAGTGGCTGGCGATCCACGTTGCAGCGGCCGCGAGGCTTTCGCTTTTGTCGACATGCAGATCGATGAAGTGCAGTCGTCCGGTCGCGAGGATCTGGGCGCCAAAGAGGCTGCGTCCGCGCTCCTCGCCGCCGCGGAGCGCTGCTGCCACTTCATGCCCGCGTGCGATGAGTTTTTCGACCGCGAGTTTTCCAAAGCCGCGCGAGGCGCCGGTGATCAGGATCTTTTTCGACATGCCTTTAGTCTCCGCTGCTGAACGCCACCGGGCAAGCGCCAAGGATTCGACAGCTTCGAATCCACTCGGACGACGGCCAGCATGCTCCGGAGCGCCCGACTCCGGAAAAAAATGCCGAATGATTCGAGAGGCGCCTCTCGCGACACTAGCCGTATGCTCTCCTCATTTCGTCTGGCGTCACTGGTGGGCTTTCTCCTCATGTCGAGCGACCCTGTAATGGCATCGCGTGCCGTGCCGTCGTTGGGGCTGGAGGACTGGGCAAGGCAGGATGTCGAGCGCATCTGGCGCAAGTCGGGTTTCCAGCAACAGGAGCCCGAAATCGAGTGGCAGGTGGCGGAGCGGCCTGCATTCCAGATCGGTTGTGGCGAGGATGAGAGAATCACGATTCGAGCCAGCGGGGCGTCGGAGAGTGAGCGCCGCGAGCAGGTCTATGCCGCACTCGCCGAGCTCGGCTTTGCGTTTCCGCATCCGCGAATCCAGCTCTCTCCGCGACCGGAGCGGCTGGTCCAGGCCTGCGGGCGCACGGGCTCGTTTCGCGCCAGGCTCGAAAAACGGGGCTTTCACCTGCACACGATGCATCCGTCGGAGTGGGTCAATGGCTTCCTGATGGATGATCTTTCGATTGCAGATGACACCGTCCGCTGGCTCGTCCGAAACCAGCAGAACCTGCTTCAGGTGCAGGTGCTCCGCACGTCGAATTTCAATCACCTCCGCCAGGCGCTGCGGCTTGCCCGCGATGCGGGCCTCGAGGTGGGGTTCAGTGCTTCCTTTGCCATGCAGCAGCAGAAGGCCTTTTTCCTGGTTCCGTTGTGGGCCACGTTTTCGGGCAGCGCTTGGAAAAAACCCCTTCGTGAAAAGCTAGGATGGATTCTGGAGAATTTTGAATTCGACTTCCTCTGCGCGGAGATGGGCACCACTGAGTTCACCTCGACGGCTGCCGACCGGACGCTCGAGTGGATGGAAGAAACACGGCGGATTCTTGCCGAGCGCGGCAAGTACCTCGTCATCAAGATCCACACCTCGACGGGCCAGGAGGACCGACGCTACGGCAACTATAACTTCCTCGCGCGCCATGCGAACCCCGAGGTGGGAGTTCTGCCTCATACGGTGATGTTCTACGGGCTCTCAGACGCCAGGACGCCGATGTATGGGCGCAAGGACTTCCAGGACATGCGACAGTTCATGCTGGAAGAGTCGGTTCGCCGGCCGACCTGGTATTATCCCGAGACGAGCTACTACGTCGGCATGGACATCGATGTGCCGATTTTTCTCACCGACTACCTGCTGGCTCGGCGAACCGACTTCGAGGACGTGGTGGCCAATCGAATTGAAGGTCATCTGAACTTCACGACGGGGCACGAGCTCGGCTACTGGCTCTTTGACTGGAATCTGGCTCTCCAGGCGTGGCCGCAGGCGGCAGACGACCCGTGGCTTGCGCTCCGACTGCTCGGCGAAGAGGTCGACACGTGGAAGGCCATCACGAGCTACCAGCACGAGTACTTCAAGAACCGCCAGGTCATTCGCCTGATCAGCTCCTCGAATCTCATGGATGAGCTTCCGGGCTTTCACCCCATTCACGAACGAGCGCTGCTTCGGCAGTTGCATCGTGATCGCACCCGGCTCGCCGAGGAGATTCGCCTGCTCGAGGACGCGGTGCTGGCGCTGCCCTCACTCGAGGGAGTTCGTCATCCGGAGCTCCGGCGGATGCTCGAGGTCACGGCTCTGCGGGTGAAGCATGCCCTGTCCGTCAGAAGGATCATCGCAGGCCGAGAGAAGTCGAAGTGGCGGGAAGAGGCCGCACGCCTGAGGCAGCAGGCGGAGGTGCTTTTAGCCGAGGTTCGTCGTGACCATGACCGGTATCCGCAGTCGATCGTCTTCAAGAAGGCCAGGAACGTGACGAGCTATGATGAAGGATACGGTCTGACTGCCGCGCGCCTGCACTTCTGGAAACGTGAAGAAGAAATGGCCGCGAACAGCCTCCATGCGCAGAATCCGTTTTTCATGAATTTCTACAGCATCCAGAAGCTGCTTTTTTAGTCTGAAAGGCCGACTCCATGATAGGTCGTCCGCCATGCGATACGGACGGGGAGTCGTCATGGCGTGGGGGTTGGGAATAGCTTCCGTTTCCGCAGCCGCGCCCGCCGCTGCTGCTGGAGCCCCGATGACTCGGGGAGGCGAAGCGGCGCTTCAAATCGCCCAGGCGTCACTTTTCGAGAACATCGTGGAAACGCGCGATGGCCCGGTGCTTCGTGCCGGCGGAAACCAGTTTTCCGGGCTCTGGGTGCGCGACTTCTGCTACTCCATTCCCGGGCTTCTGGCCGCTGGTCGAAGCGACGTTGTGAAGCACCAGCTTGCGCTGATCATTTCGGCGCGGCGCCCGACCGATCACCTCGTTCCGCGGCTCCTCGACACCGTATCGTCCAAGGTTCGGGTCCTGAGGGGGCTCTTTCCATGGTTGGGGAGGCTTCCGAAGCTCGAGGCACCCTTCCAGGCCGAGTACGTCGGCGAGCACGGCACCGAAGCGATCGATTCGAACCTGCTCGTCCTGCGAGGCCTGATTCTGTACGTGGAGCATACGTCGGATACCGATTTCGACTTCTCGCTGCCACAGATCTTCAATGACCTCTGGTCCACCTACGCCAGTAAACGCGTGGACGGATGGATCGTGCAGGAGCCCTACGGCGACTGGCAGGACAGTGTTCGACGAACAGGCGCAACGTTCCTGACCAACTATCATGCCTGGTGGGTGGAGGCCCACGCGACTCGGCTGGGATGGATCACGCGCGATCGTCAGGAGCTGGATCTCTTTCGTGACCGTCTCAAACGTGAGTTTTACCTTCCCGAGCAGGGCCTGTATCGCAGCCATCTTGACCTTGACGTCGTATCGCTCGACGGCAACGCACTGGCGCTTCTAGAGCCCGGCTTCTGGTCGGATCGCGCTGAACGCGAGGTTGTCCATCGAGCGCTGGTTCAAAGTCCGCTCGGCCGAGAGCCCGGCAGGGCGAGCTTTCCGGAGTATCCCCGGAGCTGGAGAAGCGCCAACGTCAGGCTCGTCGGCCTGTCGCACTACCATGATCGGCTGGCCTGGAGCTGGCTTCTCGGGCTGCAGGGCTCCGCCGCGCTTGCGGTGGGAGACCTGGCTGAAGCCGATCGCATTCGCCAGCTGGTCGAGTCGATCCTCATCCGAGACAGAGTCGTCGGAGAAGTCTACCGGCCCTGGCGCAGCTACACCGGCTTCAAGAGCCTGTTGTATCGCTCTGAAACCCCGTTCTCATGGGGTGCCGCGTTTCTGGTCGATTTCCTGGCGAGGGCTCACACGCCTTTGCGAAGTTGAACGTCCAGCAGCGTGACCTTCCAGCCTCGTGCCGAGACGGGACCGAGTCGGTAGCTGAGGTTCTTCATCGAAAAGCCGTGCGAGATGTCGAGGCCGATGAGGTTCAGGGACGGCGTGCGGCCCGAGGTATTCCACTCCAAGAGCGAGAAGCGCTTCAGTCGGCAGTTCCAGAGCTTTTTCGAGATGTCGGCTGCGTCGACCTCGCGCACGGTCCGGAGCGCCTTTAGAAGCTCCTGACGATTGCGTGGAATTCGCAGCGAGCGCTGAGTGCTTTTTGCTTTCGGACGGGAGTTTCTGGCGGTCATATCCGGCTCCTGATTCTGATTGGGGTTCTGGTCCTGAGTGGGGTCGGCTGCCTTCTGGGATTCTGGGGGAATCGAATCTCCCGGAAAAATGACGGGCTTCGATGCTGGAGATTCAAACGGGTTGACTCCGAGTTTCGTGCTCATGATCGCTGTGCCTCTTGTTTCAAGAACTCATGGGTAAGGGCCAGGTAGTCTTCGGCCCCATTGGACCTCGGCGCATAGTCAAAAATCGACTTTGAATGGCCGCTGCTTTCGGTGATGGCGGCGTTGTCGCGGATCTGGGTCTGAAAAAGAATCGGGCCAAACTCTCGCTCCAGGCTCGCGACGACTTCGGCGGTC
>JBIIXZ010000102.1:0-9433 GCA_044347055.1 Bdellovibrionia bacterium
CGGCCCCGTTCTCTGGCTGGGCCCGCTGATGCTCATCATTGAGATCGCCTCCCACGTGTTTAGGCCCCTTTCCCTTGCTCTGCGTCTTCGCGGAAACATCATGGGTGATCACGTCGTTCTGAGTATTTTCAGCGACCTCGCTCCCGTGGTGATCCCGATGATTTTCTACGGACTGGGGATATTTGTGGCGTTTGTCCAGGCCTTCGTCTTCTGTTTGATGACGATGGTCTATATCTCGCTGTCCACAGCGCATGATCATTGATGGTGTAGTTAGTCAGTAAGCAAGAAAGGAAGATCCAATGCTTCGTAAGGCTCTTTTGATGGTGGTTTCTGTTGGTGTGTTCTTCGCAGCCCAGGCTGCTTTCGCTCAGGAAGGCGTGGCTTCGGTCGCTGCTGATCCGTACGCTTCCCTCAGCGCCGCTTTCGCAATCGGCATCGCTGCTTTCGGCGGCGCTCTTGGCCAGGCAAAGACGGCTACGGCTGCCCTCGAAGGCATCGCTCGTAACCCGGCCGCTCAGGGCAAGATCTTCGTTCCGATGATCATCGGCCTCGCGCTGATCGAATCGCTCGTTCTGTACGCATTCGTCATCGCTTTCGTGAAGATCAAGATCTAATCGATCGAAAATCGAAACATGAAAAGGCCGTCGTCCTTAGGGATGGCGGCCTTTTTGTTTTTTAGTGCTCCCGCTCGGTCAACAGCGCCTCTTGGCAGAGCCATGCTGCACCGAGGACGACCGCATGAGCCCAAAGAATATGAGCGAGTTGGGGCGAGATGCCGAGAAGCACGGTCGGAAGCACATTTTTGTTGAGCTCTCCTGCGAGAAACTTCGGGACCAGGAGCTCGAGCAACGGGAACTCCACTTGCGGAGGAATCATGTAGACTACGGTCGACTTCGCAAAAAACACGAGGGCGCCACCTGCCGCAAAGATAAGACTCAGCGCCCATGCCCAGGCCTTATCCAGGGATTTGGGAACCCTCTTTGTCCCTTCATAAAGCAGCAGCATCGCGACAGGAATCAGGTGGCGCGGCCCGAAGGCCCATCCGCCCTCCCACATTTGGTAGGAGGACACGAGGAGCACGTACGCCAGTGTCGCCGAAATCCGGATTCCCACGTTCATCGTCAGGCGCGGCATTTTCCAGAAGGTTGCGAATAGAACCACTGCAAGCACCGGAACGTGGAACAGGATGCCATGAGCTCTGGAAAGCGTGAGGCCCCAGAGCGCCTCTAGCTTGGGAAGTTTGAATCCGTAGAGCGTGTGCATGTGCTGGAAACTCGGGCTATCGACGTACTTGTAGGCAAATTCCACGGGCGAACCGGTGGTGAGAAAATTGTGACCGGCGATGAGGAGCGTTCCCGGGACCATGCCCAAGGCCAAGAGCAGGAGGCTGCGTTTAGGAAGGTGGCGTTCCTCTGGCCCTCGAAAGAGGACACCCAGCGTGAAGAACGGGGCGAAGAGCAGGAGCGGGAATTCGGCGGTGCCTGCGAGTCCAAGGGCCAGGCCTGCAAGCACGGGGCGGCCATCATCGAAAAGAGCCTTCCATCCCACCAGCAGGAGCAGCCCTCCGAGCACATGTCCAAAGAAGGTACCGGCATAGAGCCCGATCATCGACGCTGGCACTGCGGCGAAAACATACAGAACCGAGAGCGTAGGTGATGATCCCGTGCGAACAAGCGTCTGCCAGAGCAAGGCAATGAACAGCAAAGTGGGGAGCACGCCCGAGACCAGGGCCCCAGAATAAATTGCCGCATGCCTCGGAAATAAACTGCTCGGCTTTCCAGAGATCGCCGTGCTCAAGGCATAAACAGGCACCGCGAGCCACGAGGACAGCGGCGCCTTGTCAGAATAATAATGCCCGTCGATCAGGGCCTTGTCCTCCGTCCAGTCCTTGAAGCGGTCGATCCTGTAGGACTGATCCTCCACCAGAGAAATGGTGAGAAGCGCCCGGGAGGTGGGGTTTGGCGTATGCCAGGTGTCGACATGCCAGAGAAGCAGTGGAGCCAGGACTGCAAGCATCGCCCAGCCCAATCGCCGCATGGTCATCGACCCCGGAGATACGATTTGAGGAACCGTCCTGTGTGGCTTGCAGATACCTCGGCCACCTCTTCGGGCGTACCCGATGCGATGATGCGCCCTCCTCCTCCTCCACCTTCAGGACCAAGATCGATCAGGTGATCCGCGACCTTGATGATGTCGAGATTGTGCTCGATCACCAGAACAGTATTTCCCTGGTCCACGAGGGACTGGAGAATATGGATCAGCTTTTTTACATCGTCGAAATGCAGTCCCGTGCTCGGCTCATCCAAAATGTAGACGGTCCTGCCCGTGCTTCGGCGCGAAAGCTCACGTGCCAGCTTGATTCGCTGTGCCTCGCCACCCGAGAGCGTCGTGGCGCTCTGTCCGAGTTGCAGGTATCCCAGTCCGACATCGTTCAACACCTGCATCTTGGCCTTGATCGAGGGAACGGCATCGAAGAATGCGGCTGCTTCCGAGATCGGCATTTCGAGGACTTCGGAGATGTTTTTGCCCTTGTACCGGATTTCGAGCGTCTCTCGGTTGTAGCGTTTTCCCTGGCAGGTCGAGCAGGTCACGAAAACGTCGGGCAGAAAATGCATTTCGATACGAGTGAGGCCGTCTCCCTCGCACACCTCGCAGCGCCCGCCCTTGACGTTGAACGAGTATCGCCCCGGGGAGTATCCACGGACCTGGCTTTCGGGAAGCTGGGCGAATAGCTCGCGGATCATGCTGAAAACGCCGGTATACGTGGCCGGATTGGATCGGGGTGTCTTGCCGATCGGGCTTTGGTCGATATCAATCACCTTGTCGATGTGTTCAAGGCCGGAGATCTTCTTCACCTGAAGATCTCCGACCTCCACCTTGTAAAGCTGGCGAAGAAGCGCAGGGTAAAGCGTATCAATGACCAGCGAGCTCTTGCCGCTTCCTGAAACCCCGGTGATGCAGGTCAGGACTCCCAATGGAAAATCCACATCGACGGATTGAAGGTTGTTCTGCCGAGCGCCTCGAATCTGGAGGGCTCGGTCCTTGGTCCAGGGCCGACGAACCTTCGGAAGTTCGATGGCCAGCTTCCCGGACAAGTACTTGCCGGTGATACTTTTCGGATCCGCCGCCACCTGCTTCGGTGAGCCGGCCGAAACCACGACGCCCCCTTCCTTGCCGGCACCAGGGCCGAGGTCTGCGAGGAAGTCTGCGCGTTGCATGGTGTCCATGTCATGCTCCACGACGAGCACCGTATTGCCGAGGTCGCGCAGACGTTCGAGCGTGGTGATCAATCGCTCGTTGTCGCGCTGATGCAGTCCGATGCTCGGTTCGTCGAGAACATAGATCACCCCTACCAATGAGCTTCCGATCTGCGTGGCGAGCCGAATACGCTGGGCCTCGCCACCGGAAAGCGTCTGTGCCGGTCTTGAAAGCGAGAGATAATCCACGCCAACCGATGACAGGAATCGTGCGCGTTCCTGGACCTCCTTGATCACCCGTCCTGCGATCAGCTGGTCACGATCGGTGACCTTCAGGTCCTTGAAGAACATTCCCAGCCCGGCAATGGGGAGCTGGCAGAGTTCTGAAATGTTCTTCTGGTCGATCTTGAAGTGGAGGCTTTCCTTGCGCAGCCGCGCGCCCAGGCAATCCGGACACGGGGGCGGACCGCTGAGCGCAGAGGGAAGCGCTGGAAAATCATCTGAATCCGACGACGCCCTCTCCTCCTCTTCCCAGCTTGGATCAGTTCCAAGCCCGTCGCAGCTCGGACAGGCCCCCATCGGGCTATTGAATGAAAAGGTCCGCGGCTCAGGAGATGGATAGCTGATGCCGCAATCGGTGCACGCGAACTTTTCGGACATGAGAATTTCTTGCGTCTTCTCGCCATCCTGGACCTGGAGGATGAGGACCCCTTCGCCCATGCGAAGCGCCAGTTCGACGGATTCGCTGGTGCGTGTAGCCAGCGAGGCGCGATCGCCCTTGATGATCAAGCGGTCGATATAGACCTCGATCGTGTGCTTCTTGTTCTTGTCGAGCGCGATGTCCTGCGAGAGGTCGAGAATCTCTCCGTCGATGCGTACCCGCACGAAGCCCCTCTGCCGAAGCTGGAGGAGCTCCTTTTGGTACTCTCCCTTGCGACCCCGCACGATCGGTCCGAGAATCGCCACTTTGGTTCCATCCGGATATGCGAGCAGCTGGTCAGTGATCTGTTGCGGAGACTGCGATCGAATCGGCTGTCCACAGCCATGACAGAAAGGCTTGGCGATGCGCGCGTAAAGCAGGCGGAGATAGTCGTAGATTTCCGTGACCGTGCCCACGGTTGAACGCGGATTGTAGCTCGTGGTGCGCTGCTCGATGGAAATCGTGGGACTGAGCCCGCCGATGAAATCGACGTCCGGTTTTCCAACCTGGGCGAGAAACTGGCGGGCGTAGGCCGAGAGGCTCTCGACATACCTGCGCTGACCCTCGGCATAGATCGTATCAAACGCCAAAGACGACTTTCCGGATCCCGACGGGCCCGTCAATACGGCAAGCGTGTTGCGGGGAATCCGTAGCGAAATGTTCTTCAGGTTGTGAACCCGGGCACCCCGCACGACGATGGCATCATCCGGCAAGTCCTGTTGCCTCTGCTCGCGTGTATCTTTTGTGGGACGCGTGGAAGACATCCGCCCTCCTGCCCTCAATGGGCTGCAGAGGCCAGGTCGATGCGGGGATGTCCCACCTCAGACGCGGCATTCTGGAGCTGTTCAAGGAAAAGCGCGCGGATCTCTTCAAGTCTCCCTTCGGACGGAGCCTCGAAGCGAAGTACCAGGACAGGCTGGGTATTGGACGCACGGATCAGTCCCCAGCCGTCGCCGAAGTCGATCCGTACGCCATCGATGTCCGTGACCTTGCGGCCTGGAGACAGCAGCCGCTTGGCTGCATCCACCAGCGCGAATTTCTTTTCCTCGACGCAGTCCACGCGAATTTCGGGAGTGGAAACGCTTGGTGGCAGGTCTGCAAGCAGCTCCGAAAGGCGTCCGGGGTGTGCGCCCACTATTTCATAAACTCGAAGAGCGGCATAGATCGCATCATCGAAGCCGAAGTAGCGATCTGCAAAGAAGATGTGCCCCGACATTTCACCGGCGAGAGCGGCTCCTGTTTCCTTCATCTTGGACTTGATCAGTGAATGGCCGGTCTTCCACATCAGCGGCTTTCCACCATGGGCTGCAATATCGGTATAGAGGCGGTGGCTCGACTTCACTTCCGAGATGATCGTTGCCCCGGGTCGCTCGCGAAGCACCTCGCGAGAGAGAAGGACCATCAGCTCGTCGCCGAAAATGATCCTGCCGGCCTCGTCAACCAGCCCGATGCGATCGGAGTCGCCATCAAAGGCAACACCGAAATCGGCTCGATGGGCCTTCACCGCCGCGACGAGATCCTTGAGATTGGCAGGAACGGTCGGATCCGGATGATGATTCGGGAACCGGCCATCCAGCTCGCAGTACAGCGGGATCACCGTCGCACCGAGGCGCTCGAACAGACGCGGGGCCACCGTGCTGGCCGTGCCATTTCCTGCATCCAACACCACCTTGAGAGGTCGAACCTTCCGGGCGTGCTGAACCAGATAGTCCGTGTAGGCGGGAATCACCGCGAATTTCTCGACTGAACCGGCGGATTCCTCAGGTCTCTCGTACGTTTCAATCAGCCTGCGCAGTTCCTGGATGTCGTGGCCATGGAGGGTGTCCTTGCCCACGCAGATCTTGAAGCCGTTGTAGTCACCCGGATTATGTGAGCCGGTGATCATGATTCCGCCATCGAGGGAGATGTGGAATACGCTGAAGTACGTCAATGGCGTCGGGCAGACTCCAAGATCAAGCACGCGGACTCCACAGCTGGTCAGGGCTGCAACGATGGCGTCCGCATAATCGTCACTCGACAGGCGGCAGTCGCGTCCGACTGAGACGCGCATCTGGTTCAGGGGCTTCTTCGTCTTTGATGAGATGAAGGAGCAGTAGGCAAAGCCGAGGCGGCGGGCGAATTCGGGAGTCAGATCGCGTCCAGCAATGCCTCGAATATCGTACTCGCGGAAGATGGAACGAGTGATGGAGATGGGAGGAAGCTTCATTTTCTAGTCTCCTTGCGGATGCTCGCGATTTCACAGGCAAGCTTGAGTGCAGACTGAAAGCTCGAGGGATCGGCCCTGCCGGTTCCCGCAATATCAAACGCAACGCCGTGGTCCACCGAGGTTCGAACAATCGGCAGGCCCAAGCTTACGTTGACCGTTCGAGGAAAGTCGAGGAGCTTCACGGGAATCAGGCCCTGGTCGTGGTACATGCAGACGACCGCATCCGCGCGATCGCCCTGGCGCATCCCGACATGGTTTGCAAAGAGGGTATCCGCCGGAAGAGGCCCCTTCAGGACGGCCTTGTCCCCGAACTGCTTTTGGAGTTTGCGAATGGTTGGAGCGATGACGCGGATCTCTTCATCTCCGAAGAGTCCGGACTCGCCGGCGTGAGGGTTCAGGGCGCAGATCGCCACGGTGGGACGGTGGATTCCCCACCAGTGACGGAGCGAGTCGACCGTGTGTCCGACGGCTCGAGCAATTTCGCGAGCCGTAACCGCCCTGGAGACGTCCCGGAGGGCAAGATGCGTCGTCACCAGCGAAATTCTCAGCTGGTCGTTGGCCAGCATCATCGTGACCTGCTTTTTCCTGCAGATTGAAGCGAGCATTTCAGTATGCCCCGGAAATGGATAGCCCCCCGCCTGGAGTCTCTCCTTGCTGATCGGACCGGTGACCATCGCATCGGCCACGCCCCTGAGAACAAGTCGCGCCGCCTGTTCCACTGCCCAGCCGCTCTGGAATCCGGGCAGAGAAAAGGGCTGCTTCGATTTCCGGTCTCGGCGCGCTACGTCGGTCGGAGCCGGAAGAAACAGGATTTCATTGGAGCGGACTCGAGGAAGAGATACCAGTGCGCTGGCGTCTCGTACTTCTGCTAGCCTTGCTCCCAGCTTTTGAAACGGCTCCTTTGCTCCAATGCAAAGGAGCCGTGCGCCTCGAGGAATCTCGAAGTGACGCGCACGAAGTGTCTTGTAAACGATTTCAGGACCGACGCCTTCAGGATCGCCGGGAGTAATGGCAATGATCATGGGTCAGCTTGCGGGGGCCCGATGAATGAATGCCTGCTGCTCCTGACGCTCCAGCCAGAGCTGGATCTGCCGCTGGTACTCAATGGCGGCCAGCTGGTTTCGAATCTCCTCTCGAACGGAAGCAAATCGGGAGTCCTCGGTCGAAGAGACCTCGACTATCTTGAGAATGAACAGGCGCGAGGCTCCGTCTCCAAAAACCGGGCTCACCCCGCCCACCTTGAGCTTCTTCACCTGGGTGCGGATCGCGGGGGACATCTGCTCCTCGGTCAAGGATCCAAGATCGAGGCCCCCTTCCTGGGTGTCGTCACCAAAACGGCGCGCCACGTCTTCGAACGTGTCTCCTGATTTCAGCGAAACCATCGCACGCTCCGCGGTCTCCTGCATGGCCTTGGCCGACTTGTAATTCGACCGCGAAAAGGAAATGAGCTTTACCCGGTAACTGGAAGGAGCGCCGCCCGCCTTCGGCTGCCGTTGCGAGAATGCGGTCTTGACGTCATCATCCGAGATGCTGACCTTCGACCGGATGTCGCGATCGATGAGGTTTCTCTTGGCGGTACTGAGTCGAATCAATTCAAAGTAGTCCTCGAACCTGAAGCCCGAGCGGCTGATTTCTTCACGAAGTCTCGCGCGCGAGATCTGTTGGCTGGATTGAATCGAGTTGATCTCCTGGTCGACCTCGGAGTCGCTGACGGGAAAGGCCAGAAGGATCAGGCGGTCCTGGATCAGGAGGTTCACGATTTCAGCGTCAGTTGCGCGATCGATCCGGCCGGAGATCGGAGAAGATGCAAATAGCGGGTCAAGTTTGGCACGAAGTGGCGCGGACGTTCGGAATCGCTGCACATCCGAAAGAAGAATGGCCGCCGAGTTTACTGAAGCTTCGAGTCGATCGACGAGGCGGGACGCGGGCGCTCCCCGTGCCGGGAGGGCCGTGAGACCCATCATGCTCATTGCGAGAACGAGGAGGGACATCTCTGAACGCATGCCCCGTTTCTCTCACATGCCGCTTGGGATCACCAAGCGTGAAAACTTCAGTCTTTCAGGAGCGATGCGTTGACCTGGACCTTTGCACCCTGGCGGAGCTTGTCCATGTACTTGGCAAACAGGGCCGAGCGCTTTTCGTCAAAGATCTGGCGTTTGATCAGGCCGTGGTCCGCATCTTCCCAGCCGCGGATGGCCGTGAGCTTGATCAAGTGCAGGCCGAAGGGAGTGCGAACGACCCCACTCACCTTCCCGGGCTTCCCGAGCGCCAGTGCAGCGGAATAGTAGGCAGGGTCCAGGCTTTCCCGTCCCTTGTAGTCGATATCGCCGCCCATTGGCGCAGCTGGTCCGTCACTCTTGGTCTGGGCCACCTCGGCGAAGCTTGCCCCCTGCTTCAGGGCTTCCTGAATGGCGGTCATGCGTTTGCGGGCGGCCGCTTCCTGCTCGGCCGTGGCATCAGGGCCGAGGGTCACGAAGATGTGAGAGGTGCGGACTTCCGGATTTTTCCTGTAATAGGACTTGGCCTCATCGTCAGAGACGGTGATCTTTTCGAGCTCCTTGCCGAGCTGCTTGTCGAGCACGGCCTGAAACAAGACGGTGTTGATCCTCTCGATCACGACAGGATCCTTCTCCAGGCCGAGTTTTCTGGCCTCCTGGATTGCGAGCTCGCGCTTGATGATGTCTTCCAGAACGTCCTTCTTTTCAGGGGCTTTGAACTGAAAAAAGCGCAGGTTCTCCTGGTAGCGGGCATTGAACTCACCCACGGTGATGACCGTGCCGTTGATCTTCGCAAGGACGGCATCTTTGACTTCCGAGCTTGCATCCGGGGCTGCAATGGCGGAGGTCACGAGACTGGAGGCGATCATGCAGGCAGAAAGGGACGATCGAATTTTCGAGCTCATGAAGAAAAGGGTACAGTCACCTGAAAGCCTTGGCAACGTCTTGAATGAAGTTGATCACCTGCCGCGCGGCGACGGCGCGAGGTCTCGAAGCAGTTCCTGGATCGAAAAGTAGAGTTCCTTCATGGATCCGATGGCTCGGCTGGCGACAAAGCGAGAGTCGGGAGTGAGCTGGTAGCGCGAGGGGTGGGCGGAAACGAGTGCGATCGCGCGAACGGGATCCAGAGAGCTGCCCTGGCCGGGTACCAGCACGAGCTTTTCTTTTCCCACGGTAATGGCGTCAATTCCCAGACGCCGAAGATGGACCTTGGTGCGCATGAGCCACAGCAGGCTCACCGCCTCGGAAGGAAGCCGCCCGAAGCGATCGCGAAGCTCCTCCTCGAGAGAGTCGACCTGATGGTCATCCGAGCAGCTCGAAAGCTTTCGGTAGA
>JBIIXZ010000103.1:0-9421 GCA_044347055.1 Bdellovibrionia bacterium
CCGAAGTCGCGGGTTCCGGTAAAGCAGTGGATGATTCCTGGAACGACGCCCGGCGCGACCCTGGCCGCATAGCGCGTGAGCTCCACGAGCATCTCCGTCTCGGCTTCTCGCGAGTGGATGATGACCGGCAGTCCGCACTCGAGAGCGAGATCGAGCTGCTGCCGCAGCTGCACGATCTGGACGTCGAGCGGCGAGTGCTCATAGTGCGTGTCGAGGCCGATTTCTCCGATTGCACGGCACTTCGGGTGCTTCGCAGCTTCGCGCAGGCGGTCGATGTCACCTTCGCTGATCTTGTTGGCATCGTGGGGATGCACGCCGACGGTGTGGTGCACGTTCGGAAATTTTTCGGAGATCTCGATGACCTTCGGAAGAGAGTCGAGATCCGTGCCGATCGTCATCAGGTGGGTGACGCCCTCCGCCTGTGCTTCGCACACCAGGTCCTCGGTGGACTTCGGAGCGTAGTCGTAATTCAGGTGGCAGTGGCTGTCGATCCACATGGCAGGGTCACTTCAGCGCGGCTTCGATGAGGCGATTCCAGGCCTGCGGAGGAAGCGCGCCTTCCACGCGTTTGCCGTTCAGGAAAAAAGTGGGCGTGCTCTGCACCTTCAACGTGATGCCGTCTTCGATATCGCGCGAGACGCGATCGGCGGTGGCTTGTTCGCCGAGGCATGCCTCGAACTTTGCGGCATCCATGCCGAGGTTGCGTGCAATCTCCAGCGCCGAGCCTGACTTCAGGGATGCCTGGCTCTCGAACACGCGTTCGTAAAACGGCTCGAACTTGCCCTGGGCCTGGGAGCAGATTGCGCCGCGAGCCAGCTCGCAGGCATGGGGATGCATCCGGCTCTGCACGACTCGGTTGCAGCCCATGTCGAGCGGAAAGTTGCGGAACACGAATCGGACGCGGTCGTCGTAGCGCTTCAGGACGGGGTGAAGCGACTGCGCGCCCATGCGGCACGAAGGACACTGAAAGTCACTGAACTTGACGATCGTGACCGTGGCGTTCGGGTTTCCGATGACTGGGGCCTCCGCAGGAACCGGAACATCCAGAGCCTGCGACGCGAGGATCGAATCCACGCGAAGATTCACGGCGGAGTTGTCCGGTACTCCCTGCTGCATTCCGCGGGCAAAGAGAATCACGACGAAAAGAGAGGCGGCCGTGACGATGGCGGGCATCTTGAAGTCGATGACCATTTTGGCGGACTTGTCGCGCTTGATCCAGGAGTGGAGGAGCGCGCCGAATGCCGTGAAGTTCACGGCATCGATGACGAGGCAGAGTAGGCATCCGACCTTGAGGACCGACACCATGATCCAGAGGTAAAGCAGCGAAAAAATCGCTCCGACCGAGGTCATTGCGAGCATGACGGGCGCGAGCATCGCCGCGAATTCCGCCGAGCGAGCAACGAGAGAAAAAACCAGGATCGCCAGCCACCAGCCGGCCGCCGCCGCCGAAAGCGGAATGCCCGCGAAGAGTTCGGAGTAGGGCGAAGCATCGATGGCATTGCAGTCGAAAGTCTTGCCGATGGTGCAGAAGCTCTCGAAGGCCGCCTGTCCGGACCGGACCTCCGCAAAGTGCATCGTCTGAACGATCGAGATCGCCAGGCCGATCACGGCGAGGACTGCGAGCAGGTTCAACTTCGTCCGTGAAAGCGTGAAGGTCTTGGTCATGGATGTCATCGAGACTGCCACAAGTTGCCAGCCCGGAAAACCATGTAGTGGCTGACCGCCAGAAGCAGGATACCGCTCCCGAGCTTCACTCGCTCCATCCAGCTGCCGGACCGGGGGAGGTATTGGAACACTCCCGTGAACAGGGCAATGGCCAGGAGCAGCGTACCAATGCCGAGTGAGAATCCGAGCATCAGAACGAGTCCCATGCCCACCGACTGCGTGTTGGCGATGAACGCAAGGATGGCCGTGAGCACCGGCGTGGTGCAGGGCGAGGCGATGAAGCCGGAGCTTGCTCCGAGCGTAAAGGCTCCCAGCAGGGTGACTTCGCGGTGAGTGGTCGCTGAATGCACGTGGTGGGTGGATTTTTTGAACGGGCGAGCGAGGCGATCCCACCAGGCCATCGGATCAAAAGGAATGAGATCCAGCATGACGAGCGCGCCCAGTCCGTAAATGACTCCCAGCCCGAGGTACCAGCCGCCGCTCTGGGTGAGCGTGCCGAAGACTTTTCCGGTGAGTCCGGCGAGCACTCCTAGAAACGCGTAAACGACCGACATCCCGCTAACGTAAACCAAGCCGCGAATGGCAAGGTCGCGCCAGCGATGGGCCTGCACCGCGCGGTCTTTCGAGGCCGTACCGCCCATGGCGCTGATGGTGATCGGAATCATCGGGTACACGCAGGGCGTGAGGCTCGACAGCACGCCGCCGAAGTAGGCTAGTCCGAGGGCGCCCAGAAACTGAAGGGCGCCGGGATTGCCGCCCGGGCCTGAGGCAGGATTCAGAAGGTCGGAGAGGAAAGTCGAAAGCCAATCCATGGTTGTCTCACCTGAGTACGTTCGTTAGCGTCAGTTTGTGACCAACTTAACACAGTCTCTTCTCGCACTGGCAACCGTTGTGGGTCTTTCGATTTCCGGGTGCACCCGGCAGTACACTCCTCCTCCCGAGCAGGAGCTTCGAGTTCACCTTGCCAGCGAGCCTGCGACGGTCGATCCGTCACTCGCCGAGGACGGAGCCTCGCTCAAGATCCTCGGAAATACGGCGGAAGGGCTCGTGGGCTACGATGGCGAGGGACGCCTCGTTGCTCGTGCGGCAGCGGAGTGGAAGATTTCCGGCGATGGTCGGACTTATACGTTTTCGCTGCGGCCGGACCTGAAATGGTCCGATGGAGTTCCGCTCGAAGCGGGACATTTCGTGACCGGCATTCGGCGGACGCTGGATCCTCGTCAGGCGGCACGTCTGGGCCAGCTCCTGTCACCGGTCGAAAAAATCGAAGCGCGCGATGCTCGTACTCTCGTCATCACGCTGAGGAAAAAAACGCCCTATTTTCTGAAGGTCCTCTCGCTTCCGATTGCGGCTCCCCAGCGTCAGGACATCCTGGACGCGCATGGTGGAGCGTGGCCCGTCGTGGCGCCATCGGCTTCGAGCTATTTCATCGTCGAGCGAAAGCCGGAGCAGCATTGGCTGATTCGAAAAAATCCTCACTACGGCAGCGCGCCCGCTGCGGGAGCGCCGGAGACGGTGCGTCTGATGATCGTGGGCGAGGAGACATCGGCCCTCGCGCTTTTCGACCAGGGCAGGATCGACCTCCTGGCCCGCGTTCCGCCGCTCGAACAGACGCGACTGGAGAAGCAGGGCGTGCTGTCGGTGAAGCCTTTCTGGGCGACGTATTACGTGGGATTCAACACGCGGAAGAAACCGCTCGACCAGGCGAGCGTGCGCTGCGCGATCGCACGAAAAATCGACAAGGCGGGAGTGGTCACGGCTTTGGGGTCCGGTGAGACGGTGGCGGAAAGCTGGGTGCCGCCGGGGATGGAAGGGTACTTTGCTGGTTTTCTGGCGCCGGCGCGGGCCGCTGTTTCCACGCCGGCGCGGGCCGGCGATTCGGCAGCTCGAGCTGCCGGTGCCCCGTCAGTGCGAGCCGGTATGGCGCCCGCCCTGAAGCTCAAGGCCGGCTTCGACAGCAACTCGCGAAACGCGATGATCATGGAAAAGATCCAGGCCGACCTGAAGCAGGGCGACTCACCGATCGAGATCGAGCTCTTCAATCAGGACTGGAAAAGTTACCTCCGCGAGCTGAAGCTCAACCCTCCCGATCTGTTTCGTTTCGGCTGGCTTGCCGCGTTTGCCGATCCGATCTCGCACCTGCAGGCGCTCACTTCGAAGAATCCGAACAACCTGACCGGCTGGAGCAATGCGCGCTACGATCGCCTCGTCTCGGAAATCGAGGGAATGGAGCCGGGCTCCGCGCGCGAGAAGAAGGTCGTCGAGGCGCAGAAGATCCTCGTCGCCGAAGACTGCGCCGTCGTGCCGATCTACCACTACGTCCAGGTGTCGGCGGTGAACCCTCGGGTGAAGGGTTATGCCGTGAACGGCATGGGTGTGGTGCGTTGGGCGGACTTGGCCATGCCTCGGCGCGAATTCTGAGCTGCGAACGCACCAGCGGCAGTCCGGATCGTGTGTCGTCCAAGACACAACTTTTGCGACAGGCAGGAGCCCCTTAGACTTGAGGGATGTTCAGGGGATCACGAGTCGCTGGGGTCCTATTCTCAGTGCTTCTCTTGTCAGGATGTCCCGGCGCGTCGAACGTCAGGAAACCTGCTTCATCGAACCTCGTCCGAGACCCCGTCGTGGCAGCTGCGGTGGATCCAGCCGCATCGAGGCAGATGATCGAAAAAATCGACGAATTTGACCAGAGCACGCTGGACAGTCCGGCTTGCGCGGATGAGTCCAGCGTCGCGGCGACGGCCAGCGTGCCCGAGGTCGATGAGAGTCCAGCCGCCGGAGACGCGGCAGAGGCCGCTTCCGTGAATCCCGAGCAGCGCCAGATGCCTGTTGCCGAGATTGATCCGGCGCTTCGGATTCCCGACAATCTCAGCGGATTTGGTGACCGCTGCACCATCATCTACAGCCGGCACGGAGAAAAGCAGAAGACGTCGAGGCAGGAGCTGACGGAGCGCGGGCACGGACAGGCTCGCGAGCTGGCGCAGTCGTTGTCTCGGTACGAGACGGTGTACCAGCAGGAAGTCGACCTCATCATGCACAGCACCCTGGATCGATCGCGCCAAACGGCGGAGCCGTTCATGAAGCTTAAGCCGAATACTCGCGTGCTCGCCGCCAGCGAGCGGTCGCTGCTGGATGAGTGCGGTACGAGCGAGGTTCGAAACGGGGTGTGCGCGAAGAAGGCTCGCCGACTCCTCGAGCTGATCCAGGGCAGCTATTGCAAGAAGAGAGAGGACGGCAAGCCCAGCACCCTCTTCATCGCGGCCCACGGATCCTTGGGCCTTTACCTGTTGAAGCAGATGACCGGAAAAACCTGCCACATGGACTTCGCCCGCCCGCACGTCATCACGAACTCGGGCGACGGCTTCAAGCTCTTGCATGGCACGAGCTGCAGGTAGGCTCCCGGCACTGCGTCCGCAGCGACACAACTGGGAAAGCGAGTTCGCGACTCCGATACTAGTGATAGAAATGGGGATTTTCTGATGAGCAGGTTTTTCATTCTGATCTTCAGTTTTGCTGCATTTTTCTCGGGGCGTGAGGTGCAGGCTTGTTCTCCGCCAGCGCCGGGATCCCTGATCACTTACTCTTTTCGGGCAAGTGATCGCGCACTCGCGTCGATTCGTGCTCAGGCTGGCGAGACGGTGTTGATTCGAAAAACCACCAATGGCGCAGAAGTCAGCGGAGGAATGTGTCCCGATGGATTTTCGGTCAGCCTGGCTCTCAAATCGGGAACTGACGCTGCGTCGCTCGCCTTCACGGAGGCATCGAAGTCGTGCGGCAGGCTCTTCCAGTTG
The DNA here is from genome assembly GCA_044347055.1 of Bdellovibrionia bacterium. Lineage (GTDB taxonomy): Bacteria > Bdellovibrionota > UBA1018 > UBA1018 > UBA1018 > CAIOHW01. Next base: position 5,457 of record JBIIXZ010000103.1, read on the forward strand.
TATCTCGCCTCCACGCAGAAATTTCGTTTCGAGGTGACCGTGGTTACGGCGGACGCGTCGGTCGCTCCCGTCTGTACTTTGTCGCTGGAGGAAGAATGATTCCTCGGTGGGTGAGGATCCGAGCTCTGCAGCTGGTGCTCGTGGCGATGCTGGCCTTCACTTCGAGCTGCCGAATCTTGGTGAGCGATCAGTCCGCTCAGACCGTCAAGGCCGCCCAGCAGGCGTCGGTGACTGACGACGCGCAGGTGATTGTCCACGTCATCAACGAGGAATGATCCGAGTCTTCATTTTTGATGGGTCCTCGCAAGGATCGACCACTGGCGCGTGCCGCTGCCATCGCGTCGATAGCTCGCAAACGCGAATGAGCCGTCGCTGTCCCGACCGCATTTGGTACACCAAGGAACCACGTCGATCTCCGACACGCCAAAGCCTCGAAGTAGGGCCTCGTTGACCGCAACAAGATCCAGATGCCGGTGGCGCGGGTTCAGCACGTATTCAGGAATCTGCGGAAACTCGGTCACGAACTGCTCGACGAGATCTTCGCCGACTTCAAAGCAGCAGGAGCGGATGCTTGGCCCGATGGCGGCCACCAGCCCCTCCGCGGAAAATCCCGCACGATCCATCTGAATCAGGACGGGCTTCAGAATTTTTGCAAGCGTTCCGCGCCAGCCGGCGTGGACTGCCGCAACGGCGCGGCCCTCGCGATCAGCAATCAGGATCGGCACGCAGTCGGCGGTCGCGACACCGATCCAGCTCTCACGCGCATCGGTCCAGAGCGCATCGACTTCGCCGCAGGCCTGACGAGGCGAAGAGACTCGCGCCACACCCACGCCGTGAACTTGCTTCCATTCGGGCTTCGTGGCTTCCCACTGCGCGCGCCACTTTTCTGCTGCCGGATCCAGCGCAGTGCCGAAACCGTGCGCAATGCCCGGAACCTTCGCCAGAAGTGAACTCTCAAGAGCGCGCATGGCCACCTTCCGTTCGGAGGCTATCGAGAAGCTCCTGCCACGCTGCAGGGGGAGGCGCCTCGAAGCGCAGCTTTTCTCCGGTGATCGGATGATCAAAGCCGAGCACCCGTGCATGGAGCGCCTGGCCCGGAAGCGCTTGAACCTTCGCACGCACGGCCATCGGAAGCGCGAGCCATTTCGAATTTTTCGAGCTCGGCACGCCGTACACTGGATCGCCGAGCAGTGAATGTCCGGAGGCGGTCAGGTGCACGCGCACCTGGTGCGTGCGTCCGGTCTCGAGCCGCGCTTCGATCCAGCACGCGTGCGATCCGAAGCTCTCGAGCGACTTCACCCACGTCACCGCCGGGCGCCCGTCCGGAACGTTCATGGCCATTTTTTTTCGGTCGGCCGGATTGCGCCCGATCGAACCTTCGATTTTCGTTTCACCGTTTTTGTCACCGGGCGCGCGCCACACGCCGTAGCAGAGCGCCCAGTAGCGACGTTCGATCCGGTGGGCGGCAAACGTTTCGACCATGCGCTGGTGGGCGAGATCAGTCTTCGTGATGACGAGCGCGCCGCTCGTGTCCTTGTCGAGCCGATGCACGATTCCTGGACGAAGAACGCCGCCGATTCCGGAAAGATCCTTCAGGTGGTGCAGGAGAGCGTGCACGAGCGTGCCGTCATGTTGCGTTTCGGAGGGATGAACGGTCAGGCCCGCAGGTTTGTTCACGACCGCGAGGTGCTCGTCCTGATAGAGAATGTCGAGCGGCCGATCTTCCGGCTTCAGCTCGAGCGACTTCGGCGCGGGTATCTCGAGGCGGAATTCTCCTGCAGGCAAAGCGAGCTTTGCTCCCGAGCTGATCGGTTTTCCGTCCTGCGTGGCGAGCCCCTGGTCGATGAGCTTTTGCAGCTGGCTTCGCGACAGGGGAGGGGCCGATGCCGGATCTCCGGACGCAAAAGCGCCAAGACCCTGCTGGTAGGCACGCAGCAGCACGACATCCGCGCGGCCGCCCGACTCGAAGTCGGCGGCTTCAGGTTTCCAGATCCAGATCCACGAGCTCACGCCCATGTGTTTAGCGTGATTTGCGGGACTGCGTCCACTTGTCCAGCCTCTCCATGTAGGAGGGCACGAGGCGATCGGCCGGAATCTTGAGCTCGCGGGCGACCTGCTGGAGGAAACCGCGAACGAAGACGGGGGCGGGAAGCTTGGCATAGTCATCCATCTCGAGCGCGTTCAGGTAGCTGCGCCGGATGCGGGTGATCTCCACGAGACGCTCCATCGGAAAGTCGCGGGCTTCTCGAACGCGGCGGATCTGGTCGCCCGACCACTCCTCTACCTGCTCGAAGTCGATCGGCGACGGGTCGAGGGGCTGGGGGGCAAGGCTGGCCTCTGGAGCTTCCGAGGAGGTGGGGCGGGTTTCGCGAGGAGTGACGTCGAACGACGACTCGACTGCAAATGGTGCTTCCATCCGCTGCTGCTCTGTCTTGGCGGCTCCGGCCGGGTAGTCGGTGGTCGGCGGCACCAGGAGCTCGTCGCCCAGGCTGCTTTCCATGGGCGGCACTCGGTCGATCGAAACGACCTTGTCGCGGGTGGAGCCAAACGCAAACGTCGAGGCAGCCCGCGAATCCGTGTCCGCATTCGGGTTCGAGAGAAAGTCACGGTCATAGGCCCGCTTTCGGTCCGGGTGCGACAAGATCTGATAGGCACGCTCGATCTTGGCGACCATTTCCTGGGCCTCGCTGGGATCCATCAGTGAGTAGATCGCCAGGCTGTCCTTCTGGAAGGTGGCCTTGGCGCGCACATACGCCGCGCGGATTTCCTGCGGACTGGCATCCGGAGAAACGTCGAGAAGTTCGTAGTGATTGCTCTCGTGAGTGAATTCCATCACAGGTCCGTCGGCTTGACTGCTCCGCCCTTCTTGAAGAGGTAGTGGGTGATTCGGTCGATGCTGCCGACGAGACGCGAGTTCGGAAACTCCGTCACGAACGGCTTCTTCCGGCGCACGGCCTGCCAGACGGTCGTGTCGTAATCGAGGTATCCCACGTAGTCGATGTCGATGCCGAAGTAGCGCTTGCTGACGCCCTTCACCGAGAAGCCGACTTCGATGTCCGTCTGGGTGCGAACCTGGTTCAGGATGAGCTTCGGCTGGAAGCGGGCGATCTGCTCCTTCATCCGCATTCCTGCTTCGGGGCTCACGGCGTTGACCTCGCGGAACAGGTCGGCGGGACTCTTGATGCCACGCTCGTTCTTGCTGTCCATCGCCGTATCGATGAGGGAGGCGACGTTCTTGAGCTGCGGGCAGCTCCGCAGCTTCCTGAAATAGGCGCTCTTGAGGAAGCGGTAGGCGTTTTCGATCGAAGTGGGCTCGGGAAGCATGCTGATGATTCCCACGTCTGCGGCCAGGAAAAAGTCGATCGTGTGCGCGCTCGTTCCTGCACCCAGGTCGAAGATCAGATAGTCGGCGTCGAGCTTTCGGAAGGCTTCGAAGAGTCGGGTCTTCTGCTCGTTGCTCAGGTGCATGACCGTGACGGCGTCCTGTGCTCCGCTGATGAGCGAGAGGTTCGGAATCGTGGTCGGCACGACGCAGTCCTTGAGATCAGCCGTGCGTCCCGAGATGAAGTCGCTGAGCGACTGCTGGGGAAGGTCGACGCCCAGGGTGGTGTGCAGATTGGCACCGCCGAGGTCCAAGTCGATGGCGATCACCTTCTGGTGCATGCGCGAGAGCGAGATGCCGAGGCTCGAGGAAATCAGGCTTTTTCCGACGCCGCCCTTGCCGCCGCCGATAGCCCAGATTTCACGAACGCGGCTCACCGACGGCGGTGCAACCGTCGAGAACGGGTCGAAGGACCATTCCGGAACATTCCATTCAGCGCTCGGATCGGATGCTTCCATTCTTCTTCCAGAATTCGGTCTAGGCCGAGATGCGTCAATGAGCAGCTTTTGCCTAGTTGTGGGGGGCGTCAAACTCGCGAAGGGAACTACGCAGTGATGCCAAGAAAATGACAAAAACCGAGTGA
>JBIIXZ010000006.1:0-28957 GCA_044347055.1 Bdellovibrionia bacterium
TCAATCCGGAGACGGATGGGCATAGATAGCTAGCCCTTTCAAGCAACTCTTGCGACAACGGTTGCATGAAGACCCTGGTCATTGCGATTCTCCTGGCCAATTTCCTGATCGACCTGATGGTCGAGATCCTGAATTTCAGAGTCTTTCCAGCCGAGGCATCACTGGAAAAGCGAAGACGCTACCTTCGCGAAAACCTGCGCGTCGGATTCCTCGACCAGGGCATCCAGCTGGCGTTCTGGCTCATCGCCTTCCAGACCCGCTATTTCGAAGTCATCGATCAGTGGACTCGCTCCGCTCTGGGTTCTGGAGCGTGGCAGGGCGCCTTGTGGCTGATTCTCGTGAGTGCCCTCCGTTCGCTGTTCTCGCTTCCATTCCAGGCCTACTCGACCTTCTCGATCGAAGCCCGCTACGGCTTCAACACGACGACCGTGAGGACCTTCATCCTCGACCGCATCAAAGGAGCCGTCCTCGGCCTCGCCATCGGCGCTCCGGTCCTGGCGTTCGTGCTCGCAGTCTTCGAGCAGATGGGTACCGACGCCTGGTGGATCAGCTGGGTGGCTATGACGGTCCTGTCACTCGCCATCGGTTACCTTGCTCCGGCGTTCATCCTGCCGCTCTTCAATAAATTTTCTCCGCTTCCCGAGGGCGAGCTCCGGCGAGAGATCGAGTCCTATGCCTCGCGCGAGCACTTTCCGATGGGCGGCACGTTCATCATGGATGGCTCGAAGCGGTCTACCAAACGAAATGCCTTCTTCACCGGCTTCGGTCGACTTCGAAAGCTCGTCCTCTTTGATACGCTCGTCTCGAAGCACTCGACCGAGGAGATCATGGCAGTCGTGGCCCACGAAATGGGGCACTTCAAGCTGGGACATATTCCGAAGATGATCGGGATCTCAGTCGCCACGCAGGGGCTGTTGTTTTGGATTCTCGGAAGATTTCTGGCATCACCGAACGCAGCCCTGTGGATCGAGGACACGCTTCGACTTTCCACGGCAAGCCTCGCTGGAGCGTTTCTCGTGATCAGTCTGTTGTACCTGCCGATCTCGCGCGTGCTGTCGATCGGCGTCCTGGGCCTATCACGGAAGCATGAATTCGAGGCGGACGCCTACTCGAAGGCCACCTACGGAAAACCGGAGGCCCTGATTGGAGCCCTGCAAAAGATGGAGACCGATCACCTCTCGCATCCGTCGCCCCACTGGCTCAAGGTGCTGCTCGAGTATTCACATCCGCCAGTCGCGAAGCGTGCCGAGGCACTGAAGTCCTGAGCCTGACCAGTGCTCAGCTCTTGAACTCCGCACGAACGGCCGCTGATCTGAGCTTCAAGATGATGCCCGTGTGAACGAATACGGCCAGTACCGTCAGTCCCGCCCCGGCCCAGAAAAGCGGAAGTTCAGGTCTGTATCCTGAAGACAGGAGCGAGCTGATCATGCCGAGGGTGATGAACAGCGTCAGGTAAATCGAGGCAGGACGCGCCCACTTCGAGCGCCGCTTCAGCGCAATCCCGATCACGATGCTCAGAATCGACACCAGCAGGCCCGAAGCGCCGGTCCGCAGGAGCATGCTCGACACCTGCTCGGCGGTCAGTTCCATTCCAAACTTTTCCTGGAACGACGACAGCACGAGCGGCGCAAGCTCCGGCTCACTTTGAAGCGCTCCGTAGCTGAGAAGCTGCAGCATGCCGAAAAACAGGCCGAACACACCGACGATGATCGCAAAGACCGAAAGCGTGCTGACGAAGCGGGATTTCATGGCCTCCGAGGCTACCATCCGATCCTCGGAAAGGCTAGATTGGCCCCATGCCCCAGGCCCCTGTCCGCATCGCGCTTCCGATTGATCCGCACCTTGCGGCCATTACGGCAGCCGTCGAAACACATCCTGCGGTCGTTCTCAAGGCATCTCCCGGCTCCGGCAAGACGACGCGAGTACCGGCAGCCCTCCTCGAGTCGCGGCTCTCCGCGCCTGAAATCTGGGTTTTGGAGCCCCGGCGCCTTGCCGCCAAGTGGGCTGCCCACCGGGTAGCGGAAGAACGTGGAGAAGCTCCGGGAGAAACCGTGGGCTACCAGTTTCGTTTCGAAAAGCGCGAGGGCCCGCGAACTCGGCTCCGATTTCTGACCGAAGGCGTGCTGCTTCGAAAGCTCAAGTCCGATCCGGAGCTGAGGCGCGTGGGCGTCGTGGTGCTCGATGAATTCCATGAGCGGCATCTGACGACGGACCTGGCACTAACCTGCCTGCTCGACCTGCAGCGACGGCGTCGGCCGGATCTCAAGCTCGTCATCATGTCGGCGACGCTCGACATCCAGGGACTCCAGCAGGTGCTCGGAAGCTCGGCCCCGGCGATCGAAATCGAAGCGCCGCGCTTTCCCGTCGACATCCGCCATTCGCCGGAGCCGCTCTCGCGCCGCCTCGACGACGAGGTCGCCCGCGCCGTGAAGGCCCTTTCCGCTGAGACTTCCGGCGACATGCTCGTGTTTCTTCCCGGAATGGGTGAAATCCTGCGCGCAAAGCAGGCCATCGAGTCGCTGCCACTGGCCGGCACGCTCGATGTGATTCCTCTTCATGGAGAGCTCTCGCGCGAGGAGCAGGACCGAGCAATGCTGCCCTCTCCGAAACGCAAGGTCATCCTCTCGACCAACCTCGCTGAATCCTCGATCACGATTCCAGGAATTACAGTCGTCATCGACAGCGGTCTTCATCGCCAGGCCAGCCACTCGCACTGGAGCGGAATTCCCGCACTTCGAACCCGTCCCATTTCGAAGGCGTCGTCGGTGCAGCGCGCCGGTCGTGCAGGACGAACTGCTCCGGGCATCTGTCATCGCCTGTACACTCGTGGTGATTTCGATGGTCGTGCTCCGTTCGACACGCCGGAAATTCTTCGTGCCGACCTCGCCCAGGTGCTTCTCGATCTGAAGGCGCTGGGCGTGGGCGATCCGTTTGCGCTTCCGTGGCTCGAACTGCCACCGCGCGTGCAGTGGGATGCGGCAGCGAAGCTCTTGTGGTTGCTGGGAGTCCTCTCGTCTACCGATCCTGCAGCTCCACTGACGAGCCTCGGCGAAAAGCTGTCCTCGCTGTCGATGCATCCTCGGCTGGCACGCTTGCTTTTTGAGGCACGCCAGAACGGAACGGATGCGTTCTCGGCCGCCCTGGCGTTCGCCGCCTGCCTTTCCGAGGGAGAGCTTCCCTCGCGCCACCCGCTCGAGGATGCAGGAATTCTCGCGGGACGGGTGCCTCAGGGATTTTCACTACGCCGAGCTGCCGAGCAGTGGTCGCGTGAATTCGAAAACGTTGAAGTGGGGAAGTCTCCCACAACCGCCGCCCCCACAGGTCCGCTCCGAGATCGACTCCTCCAGTCGATCCTTCGTGCCTTTCCGGATCGCGTGGTGAGGACGCTTCCGGACGGCATTCTGGCTGAGAGCGCGCTCTCCGGTTCGCTCGAACTCCAGGCCGAGCTCCGCGATGAAGCGCGCGGCAAGCGCCTCTTCGCGATCGCGCTCGAGGCGCAGGAGCGTCAGCTCCTCAGGCAAAGCGAGCGTCAGCTCGTGAGGCAAAGCGAGCGCCAGCTGCTCCGAACCGCTGAACGACGAAACCTGCCGGTGGTGGAAAGCTGGGCACCGTTTCCGGAGGACTGGCTTCTGGACCTCGAGCCGAGCCTCGTCGAGGAATCCGAAACCGCCGCCTGGGATTCTTCGCGCGAGCGCGTGAAGTGGATTTCGGAGCTTCGCTACGGCGCGATTGCGCTCTCGCGCGATGAGCGCGATCCGCGGAGCGAGGACGAGTGGCGACAGGCAGAGACACTGCTGCTCAAGCAAGCGTGGAAAATGGAGGTTCCGGACGCGGAGATTTCGACCACGCTCTCGCAGGAGTTCGTCCACCAGCTCCGAAACCAGGGGCAGGGCGAGCTTGCGGATCTCTGCGACTCGCTTTTCGCAAGGCTGATCCTGATTCGCGAGAGCGGTCTTTTTGGCGAGGCACTCCCCCGCTTCACGGAGCTCTTTGCGAGCGCGCTCACCGGCAAGCTCGCCATTCGCCAGCTTGCCGAAATGGATTGGGAGACGGAGCTTTCGCGCTCGCTTTCCGAACTTCGTCCCGGAGTTCGCCTCGACGAGTGGACGCCCTCGCATGTCCAGCTCACCGGCAGACGCGCCAAGATCCAGTATCGCCTCGGCCACGAGCCCTGGGTGGAATCGCGTCTTCAGGACTTCATCGGACTCAAGCAGGGCCCGAAAATCCTCGCGGGACGCGTGCCGCTCACGCTGCATCTTCTCGCCCCCAATCACCGCGCCGTTCAGGTCACGAAGGATCTCGCCGGGTTCTGGGAACGCGCCTACCCCGAAATTCGCCAGCAGCTCATGCGCCGCTACCCGCGCCACCAGTGGCCATAAAAAAGGTAAAAAGGTCGGGCCCACCTTTTGGTTCAGATCCGCGTCAAAACGACCAGCGATAGCCGGCGCCGGCCGAGAGTGAGCGCACGCTGATGGTGTCGACACCATCGCCGAATTCAAGGGTGGCGTAGTCCACGGAGAAGCTGAGCGGAAGCCGGGCGAGAGTGCCCGCCCACGACAAGCCCGCCGCCAGTTCGTGATTCGTCATGCGAGAGAGCCTCACTCCTTCGGCCATCATGGCGTACTTGAGGTAGCCGCCGACGAGAGACGGTGCCGCCCCGGCCGACTTGAACGCCCGAGCTGCGCGGAGCAGAAGCTGCGGACCCGTCAGGTGCTGGTAGCCGAAGCTGGCACCGCTGACGAGCGTGGTCTGATAGTAGGCTCCGAATGCGGTTTCCACCATCCACGGAGTACCGGCATCGGTAACTCGATATCCGAGCCTCCAGTTTGCCCCCAGGAACCTCAGCGATGACGAGGGCGGCAGATTCGATGCCAGCGGAAGCAGCGTGAAAAACGTGTTCAGTCCCAGCGACCACCGCGAGGCACGAAATTGTCGCCGATAGTCCAGCTTTGCGGTGAGCAGGGTTGCATCGACCGCAGCCACGCCGGTCTGTCGGAAGGAAGTGTTCGATGCGCCGAGCGCGAGGGCAAAACTGTTCGGTTTCGGCGATTCCCGGAGCGACGGTCGAATCGACTGGCGCGGAGCCGCACCAGGAATCTCCGCAACAGCGATTGCACTCCACGAGAGAATTGCTGCCCAGCAGGTCAGGGCTGTAATGGGTGCGGAAAACCTCGTCGGCTTGCAGGTCACTCGCTCGATTGTACGGCAGCAACTGCTGTTTTCAACCAAGGGATTCCACTCGGAACTCGAAAAATGTCCGATCGGACACACTGCCGCACCTGGATTCCATCACGGACAATATTAGAGAATGGCGCGGGGTGATCGGAACAAAAAACGCTGGAAGAGTCCTTCCAAGAACAAGGTGGCCTTGGCAGCAGCGGCAGCGCTCATCGCTGTACTCGTCACGACCTTCTCTGCCCTGATGACAGCTCAAGAGCGTAAACCCTCGAGTTCGGTTCGAAGACAGGCTCGAAAGGTCGAGCCGACTGTGAAAGATACTGTCGAGGCCGATCGAACTCCCTCGTCTTCCGAGAAAGATCGCCCACTATCCCGCCACTTCGAACCCCGTACACGATCGCGCACTCCAGCTGTTGCCGTCGCACCGCTATCGAAGGAAACGCTCCAGAGCTATCTGTCGAATCCTCGAAACACGATTCGGCGGGGCAAGGGTCCGGGGTTCGTCTGGGCACCAGACCTTGCGGCTGTCCATCGCAGCCGATTCGCGGGATCTCCCGACGACATTATTGCTTCACTCGGTCCCCACGTCTTTTTGAAGCGCCAACCGCCGGATTTTTCAGGAGGAGCGGCCGTCGGAATTCCGTTTGATCCCGCCGGTCCCTACCCGGTCGCGGTGCGCCCCCCGCTGGGGGCGCTCGGAGTCATCACGGGCACGGTCTTCGTCCAAGTCCGAGCGGGAACAGATCTTGCCGCTCTTGCGGCGTCGCATGGGTTCGTGATCTCGAAGCTACTACCAGGAGTGTCCGGAGGTTTCATCCGGCCATCGGCTCCTGTCGACCTGAGTGCCGCACTGGAGTCGATTCGATCCGACGATCGCGTGGTCGCATCCGAGCTCGAGATTCTGTACTCGCGTGTAGGTGCGCGATGAGGGTCCTCGCGATTACCACAGTCCTTTTGCTGGTCGGGTGCCTGCCTGAGGGCGGGATTCGAAAACAAGCGAGTGGAATACGGTCGGATTTCTCGGGAACCAGCTCCACTCCGAGCTCCACTCCGAGCTCCACTCCGAGCTCCACTCCGAGCTCCACTCCGAGCTCCACTCTCCTCAAATCACTCTCCAGTGACCAGCTCGAAGCACGCGAGGACATTCTCTTTGAAATCCAGCTCGAGAAGAGCTCTCAGTCACAGAACTTCGACATCAGCGCCGCCGGAGTGCCGGGCTGGGCTTCTCTCAACTCTTCGCTGCTGAAGCTCTCGGGCATACCGAACTTCGTGAGCTCGCTCTTCTCGCAGCTGATCTTCACGGCCACATCCTCGACGCTCGGACAGCAGACGCTGGGCCCATTCGCGATCACCGTTCTGGGAGACCCTTTTCGAAAGGATTCCTGGCACCTTGCCAACACGAGGCAGAAGGCGTTCTCAGAAGCGAGTGCAGCAGCGGGTGTCGACCTGAACCTCGCCGACACCATTTCGGGCAAGCTCGCCGGCACTCCGATTCTCGGCGAAAACATTCGCATCGCCGTTTCGGACTCCGGAATTCAAGACACGCATGAGGACCTTTTGGCCCGAATGCTCGCTGGACAATCGAGGAATTACGGAGCTGAGAATCCGACCGGCAGGGCACCGTTTGACCAGACTGACCTCGAAGAGCCCGGAAACGCCCACGGCACTGCCGTGGCCGGCATCATCGCCGCAACGGGATGGAACGGTCTCGGTTCGCGTGGAATTGCGCCGCTCGCCGGAATCGCCGGGTTCAGATACATTACTTCGGACGTCGATCAGACCCATTCGCAGGAAGTCGACCAGGCGGATGGTGAGTTCGATGTCTTCAATTACAGCTACGGCCTCGAGTCCTGCTGGACTTTTCCGATGACGACTGCGCTTCGAGCGCAGCTCAGCTCGATGTCCACCCAAGGTCGAAGTGGAAAGGGCGCCCTGTATGTCAAGGCGGCGGGCAATGAGTTCGGCGGAGACCTGCGGTACTGCGGAGTAGAGACGAAAGATCAAACTCGGCTCAACAGCTTCACCTACCTCGGCAATAGCGCCCTCGAGGAGTTCAACTCCTCACCGGAAGTGGTCGTCGTCGGCGCCGTCGATGCAACGGGCCTCAGCGCCTCGTACTCCTCACCCGGCTCCAATCTCTGGGTCAGCGCGCCCGGAGGTGAAGACGGAGAAGAGCAGCCCGCCATCATCACGACCGACTACATGGGGGATTCGGGATTTTCCTCCTACTTCAATGGAATGGGCGACGAGAACTACACGAGCCTGATGAACGGCACTTCGGCAGCCACCCCGATGGTGAGTGGAGCGATTGCCCTGATGCTGGCAGCAAAGCCCGAGCTCACTGCCCGTCAGGTGAAAGTCATCCTGGCGAAAACCGCGAAAAAAATTCGCCCCTCCGCAGGAAGCACCGGGCATCCGCTGCGATCAAGCATCGCGAATGTGTCTCTCACTGGTCACGTCTATCAACAGGGTTGGGTGCCGAACGCAGCAGGAATTTCATTTCACAACTGGTACGGCTTCGGAATGCTCGATGTCGATGCGGCGGTGCGGATGGCTCGTGAAAATCCTCCTGCACTCGGAAATCAGATGATGAAGGAGTACGTGTCGACCGAGGATGATGGCGAGACAGCAACGCGGCTGATTCCGGACAACAGAGCAGCGGGGCTGGAAACGACACTGACTGTTCCGCCCGCCGACGACCTGAAGATCGAGGCGGTGCAGATCGAGTTGATTGCACCTCCCGTGAACGCCGCAAACGAGTATGTTGGATTTCAGGATGCGCTTGATCCTTGGGCCAGCGATCTCGGCGTCGAGCTCACGTCGCCCTCCGGAACCAAGAGTATTTTGGTGAACATCAACAGCAACTCGATCGACACCGGACTCTGGAGCGCCGTTCTGCTCAGCAATGCGTTCTTGGAAGAGAGATCGAAAGGCACCTGGAAGCTCAAGCTCATCGACGGCCGAGACGGGCTCACAGGCGGCCTCTACCAATGGAAGCTCCGCATTTACGGGCACTAAGCGAGGTCGATTTGTCGAATTTTGCAGAATCGTCCAAAACCCGGCATCATCAAGGAGTGAAGCCTTCTGCCCTACTCTCACTCTTGATCCTTCTCGCCTCCGTTGCTGGGGCGGCTGAGCCTTCCCTTCTTCGCGCAGTTCCGGTTACCGAGGGCCGGCTTGGCGAAGCATCGGCCGATCAGAGATCCTGCCAGATCCCGCGTGCCATTCCGATCGAGGAATCGATCCTGGGAGGGCTTCGTCCGATCATCGGAAAATCTTCTCGTGAGAACTGCACGAATGGCATCGATGACGACCTCGACGGATTCGTCGACTGCGCCGACCGCAAGGACTGCGCTGATGGGATGGAGGGCCCGACTCTCGATATCCTCGCGACGCAGTGTTGCGACGGGAAGGCGATGAGCAAACTGGAATTCACGACGGTTCGACACTGCGGACAGTGCGGAAATGCGTGCGTCTACCCCGAGCGCACGGGCTCGGTCAGGCTGGTGCGCGTGGGATCGTGCGAGCTGCGCAACGGGTCCAGAGCCTGCGTGCCCCCTCGCTCGATGTCCGAAGATCCGGTTGAGCTCGATCCGGGTCAATTCGATCGGGCCGTCTGCTTTACCGAAGCCCAGCCCACGATCGAGAAGGTGCTCGAACGCTTTGAAGACCTGAACCCGAACGTCCCCCTCGCCGGTGGCTCGCTTTCGCTTTCGGTCGACGGCAAGTGCGTCGGGTTTTCATTCAAAAAGCAGTTCTAGCGCCGGCGCACGCGGCAGGCATCATTCACAGAGCGAATGATTAAATCCGATTCATGCATGAATTCAATGCTCTCCCTCGAGCGCGATATCAGGTAAAACTAGTGGCGTTTTGCGGCCCTTCTCGATATAACGCGCCGCAATAAGTCCTGAAGGAGATCCGACCCATGAACGTGCTCAGCGTGGATTACCGCTCACCCGATGCCCCGAAGCTTTTCGCAAAGTCGCTTCATGAAACAGGCTTCGGCGTCCTCAAGAATCACCCGATCACGCATCATCTGATCGCCGACACCTTCAAGGATTGGGAAGACTTCTTTGCCCAGCCAACGGAAGAGAAGATGAAGTACAAGTACGACCCGAAGCTCCAGTCGGGCTACTTTCCGTTCCGCACCGAGAATGCCAAGGGCTTCTCTCAGAAAGACCTCAAGGAATTTTATCACCTCTACGTCTGGGACAAGCTTCCGGAGAGCGTGCCGAACCGAACCTGGGAAATGTTCCACGCGATGTCGAAGCTCGCCACTCAGCTGCTCAACTGGATTGAGGACGAGAGCCCGGCAGAAGTGAAAAAGGGCTTCTCGATGCCCCTGAGTGACATGATCGTCGACAGCAAGGAAGTGCTCCTGCGTCCGATCCACTACCCGCCGCTCCAGGGCGGCGAAGAAGAAGGCGCCATCCGCGCCGCCGCCCACGAGGACATCAACCTGATCACGCTGCTTCCGGCTGCAACCGCGCCGGGACTCCAGGTCAAGGACAAGAACGGCAAGTGGCTCGACGTGCCGTGCGATCCGGGCCAGATCATCATCAACTCAGGCGACATGCTCCAGATGGCCTCGAACGGCTACTACGTGTCGACGACCCACCAGGTCGTGAACCCGATGGGACCGGCAGCCAAGCTTCCGCGCTTCTCGATGCCGCTTTTCCTGCATCCGCGCGGTGATGTGCGCCTCAGCGAAAAGCATACGGCGCGCAGCTACCTCGAGGAGCGCCTGCGCGAAATCGGCCTGCTCAAGGAAGGACAGGGCAAGGGCTGATCCTCAGGAGGGTCGCGAGCGACACTCCTCGAAAGTTCTGAGGCCGGGAGCTCCGAAACGGGTTCCCGGTTTTTTTTTTGGCTGCTCCGCGTGTGGGCGATTCAAGTCGTTTGCACTCGATTCCGATAAGAGTGTGATGGAGTACGTGCTGAGAACGCAGCGATTTCTGAATGGCCTCAGGGCACGAGGCCGCCTCGCTGCCCTGCTGGCAATCCTCATCGCCTGCGCATGGTCTCCCGGTCCCGCCGAAGCCGCGCCGAAAAGCTCGGGCACCTGCCGCATCGAAGTCACCACTTTCCGGAAGAGCAAAAAATCTTCGAAGCGGGTGTTCAAGATTCCCGCCGAAAGCACTGCCGATTGCCGAGCAGCCGCCAAGCTTCACGAAGAGAACTTCAATCCGAAGCACATCACCCGGGTGCAGGTAAAATCGACCTTCACTCGGGCAGGAGAAAGCGGAAAGCGATGACCCTACAGGCGAGGTCCTCACGTCTGGCCTTCGCCATCGCTCTAGCGGCACTTCCCCTTTTTTTATCCACGAGCTGGGCTCGACTCGAAATACCAGCAGAGTGCCGAAAGCCTGGAGTCACGCTACTGCCTGCCCGGGTTCGCCAGATGGAAATTCCGTACGGCGCGCTCCTATCGAAGGACGGTCAATCGGCTCTGTCAATGGACTCGCAGGCGAATGAGGCCACGATCACCGACCTCAAAACTGGAACCAGCAAAAAGGTGAAGTTCAACGGTGCGCCGCAACGAAATTCGGGCGTTGCTGATCATCCCCAAGCCGACGGACGCTCCGTGATTCGACTCGACCCACAGGGACGCTTCTGGCTCCTCGATGCGACTTCCGGAAAATCTGCTCCTTTAGGAAAGGCACTTCCCGAAGCCGTGAGGCAGTCATTGAAAGAGAACTACGTTTCGCGAGTGATCCTCTCACCGGATCACCAAAGAATCGCCTTCGAACAAGGAACTAACCTGGTCGCGTTCGACTCCTCTGGCACGCTCTCCAGGCATCCGATTCGAACCCCGGTGACCGGTGGGTCAGGCCTTTACGGACCCCTCACGGCCTCGGTCGACTTTCTTGCCGACGGCACGCTACGCTATTCCTCTTCGGGTGGAATGGGAGTTCTTCAGGTCACGGATTGGAATCCCTCGAACGGAAATGTCACCCCGCGCTTTGATGCGGAAAAGATCCAGTGGAAAGCGCTCGGTGGAAAATTGAGCCCCGTCAGTTTTGGCGGCGGGTATCCGGGCGGGTATCCGGGCGGATACGGCAACGGTCTTGCTGGAAATGGTCTGGCGGCCAGCCACGCGGGAGGAGCTTCCGGCTTTCCCCAAAAGTCCGGACCGGAAAAGGAATCGATCCTCGAGCTCAAGTACTCGCCTGCACTCGGCGCGGTGGTCCTCACCTCCTCGAAGGGAAGACGATTGATCCAGGACATTGACCGCCCCGATCAAGCGAAGCTCGAACCGGTCCAGCGACTCGAGGGACTTCCGAGTACGTGGGGTTATCCCATTCCGGCCGACGAACACGATCAGTTCGGGAGCTTCGAGGGCGGAAAACAACTCCTGAATCAAGTGGAAGGGATCACCTGCATTGATCCCTCGTTGACTGTGGCCCCCGCTCCCGCCGATTGTCCGGAGTGCAGAAGCGGCACAGGACTCCAGCAATCTCCATCCACCAAGCTGATTCGCGAACTGGCAGAAAAACAGCTTTGTACTGGCGCTTATGATTCGAAGTCCTGGGATCAAGCCACCGGGCCGATCTCCGCCGCCTCGGAATCGCGCCCCATCTCGCGCGAAAGAGCGGACCTGCTCTGGCTTCGATTTCAAAGTCTCGGCGCAGTGGACCCGGAAAAGCACGGCCCCGTGGTGCTGAGTCTGCTCAGGTCTGATCTCGCGCGCAGCGATCCGGCGGGAACCCGTGCGATCCTTCAGAGCCTGCACCGTTCCTCCGCCGCTTTCTACAACGAGATCATCGCCAGAAATCGGGAGCTGCTGACTGCTTCACTCCAGGAGCCCGGCGCGCGCCCCCGATGCCAGACCGACGAGGATCGCAAGGAGCTGCTCGCTTCGGCCAAGGCAGAACTCGAAGCACTCGAAAAACCCATTCGATAGGCCGCACGAATGCCTCACTTCGTGGCCAACACTTCCTTTTCCTCGTGGCAACGACTGGCCCCCTTCTCCAACTTGCTCGCCACGCTTCCTGCCGCTGAAAAGGAAGAGCACATCGATCTGATCGGGCAGAACCTCGCGGATTCCGCAGCGTGGAACCCGCAGTACCGCGATGTCTTCCTGTCGAAGCTCTACAGGTTCACCTCGCAATCCGTTGCCCCTCTTTTTGGAGAACGGCCCAAGCCCGTGACGGACCTGACTTACACCCGCGCTGGATCGCAGGTGACGCCGATCATCCTCGCAACCGGCCCTCTCGAGATCAACGGCGCCACCGAAGCGCGAAGCCCCTACGGGTTTTACTCGAAGACGCTGGAGCCTACCGATGCTCCGGAAGGGGGCCAGTCCGCCAAGCGAACGTTGGAGTGGAAACATGAGGGCAAGAGCTACTCCGCCGATCTCTCGGTTCGCGCACTGGAGCAGATGCCTCTCATTCCGAACGGAGCTGCACCGAAATACGATGAGCTCTGGAAGGATCGACGGCTCTCCGGAATGGTGGTGGTTGGAAGCAACCTCAAGGACTCGAGTGCCTCACTGATGCAGGAGTACCTAGCGTACTACCAATCGAAGGGATTTCGCTTCTCGGGCACCCGCGACGAGGTGACGAACTTTACGAAGCATCTCGAGACCAAGACTGCCTCAGGCGAGCTCGACTACCTGATCAAAGAGGCTCATTCGGATGGCGACGAAAAGAACCTGTTTCGAATGGACTCCAAGGTGAAGATCCTAAGGGGCGAACGCACGATCGAAGGAACAGACCGCAAAGAGACGATCGAGCTGGTGTACCCCGCCGATGACGCTGCCGGTGCCGAATCGAAGCTCGTGTCGAACCAGGACTTCGGCGACTGGATTCGCAAGCGCGACCAGGACGGAAAGGGCCAGTTCGTCTACTTCAACACGAGCTGCTGGTCGCACACCAAGGCGCTCCACGAAATCGAAGCAGCGCGCTCGACGACCCTGTTGAACATTCCCACACAGACCACGGCCTGTACCTTCGTGCACGAGGGCAAGGAAAACGGCCTATACCAGGTGCTCGAAGGTTTTCGGAACCAGGAGAGCTACGGCCAGATCCGGTCGCGACTCGACCCGATTCCGAAATACAATGAACAAAAGGGCGATGTTTACCTCTTTCCGGATGATCCGCGCTACGCAGATCTGATCACGAAAAGGCTCGCCAGGCCGCTCGATATCCAGCTCCAGATTCGTGATGAAAAGGGTCGACCCTACTCCATCGAGGAGCAGCACTGATGAACTGGAAACTAGGCCTGAGTAGGATTGCCAGCCTCACGGCCTTGCTCTCGCTGCTGGCCCCGACCGGATCGATACGTGCGGACGACTCGGAAGCACTCCGGGGCGCCGCCGAATGGACCGACGAAGTACTTTTCCTAGCCGGAAAAAGCGGCGGTACCGCCACCTGTGATTCTCAATCGGCTGCGCGACCCGAAAAGATCCTCGACAGCTGCTGCATCTGCTTCCACGACAAGCGCTCAGGTTTCGTGGAGGAACAGACGCGCTTCAAGAATTTCTGCGACAACTGGCTGTCTTCGAGCGGCTGCCCGACGAACGGTCGGTTCGCGATTCCCTTAAAAGAGTCCACCGCCAAGCAAAAGGACTTCGACGGCCTGCCCCTTTCCTGCGGAAAGGTACGAGTCATGGGGATGTTCCATGGCGAGCCCGAAGACTACTGGGTGCCATTCGCGATCTCCAAAACCCTCGCATCACGGTTGCGCGCGCATGAGGTCTGCTACGACGGAAAATCGTGTCTCATCTTCAACGACCTGGAAAAGCTTCCCCAGTGCGCCAGGGGAATCCGAAATCCCGACTGCGACTTCACGATCTCCGGAAACCAGAATCTTTACCTGATGTGGCGAAAAGGCGGATGGTTCAGGAAGAAAACCGTGACCGATCTTGAATCCAGCTCCTCAAAGACCACGCTCACGATTCCTCGGGGCGGATCCGTCACGATGGTGCATGATCGATGTTCTCCCACCGGATCTCGCTGCGCCTGGATCGCCCGCTTCATGGTCTTGGGCGCAAGCAACGACGTCAACGTCAAGAGCTGCAGCTGGAATGGCAAGATCGTCCAGCAGACGTGTTGTTCGGAAGCGAAAACCGAGGAATTCCAATTCGACGACAACGAGGACGCAAGTTGGTCGGCCCCAGGCCAAAAATGCCCATAAATCCAGAAACCTAGTCGCAGAGCGCCGTAAAAATCATGGCTGGCCGATCCGGGGCTGGTGGTGTACTCGAGGCGCATGAAAAAGACGCTTGCCTCCGCCCTGATCCTGGCCTCGATTTCAGCTTCGGCACTCGCCTCGAATGCCCATGCTGGCGTCATCGGGTTTCACCCCTTCCCGCAGGAGGCCTCGTGGAACTCGCTCCTCGGCGCCGTCATGCAGTTCTCGAAGGACTACCAGATCGGAAATGAGTGGGGCAAAAAACCCGTGACCGCGGCACAGCTCACCGGGGCGACTCCTGAGTTCGTTCGCGCCGCGACTGCGACGGCATCTTACGGCGGCGGAACGGCGTTCTATCTCGGCAAGTTCAATGGCCGGCACCTGATGGGAACCAACCACCACGTGCAGCCCTCGATGAGCTGCCGCGGAAGCGCGAAATTCCAGGTCCTTGCCAAGAGCTATGCCTGCGTGCAGGTGCTCGGACATTGGACCGCCATCGACTTCGCCCTGTTCACGATTGAAGTGCCTGCTGCCGACGAGGCAAGACTCGCGACCATCGGCAAGAACTTCAACTTTGATCGCGCTCTCACGGCAGGCCAGCCGCTCCTGACCATTGGCCACGGCGTTGCCGACAATCCGGGACGACGTCTCGTCGCCAACCAGGACAGCGACTGCAAGGTCTTCTCCGAGGACCATCGCCTCATGGCGGATCCGGACGAGTACAATCCGGGCACGTACCAGGCCTGGTCGTTCGCCAACGGCTGCGATGTCTCGCATGGCGACTCCGGCTCCGCGATGGTGGACCGAGTGACCGGAGAACCGGTCGGAATCATCTGGACCGGCCGCATCCCGAAGAAACCCGAGGCCCAGGACTCGGCAATACTCGACGAGTGGCTTCGCACGCAGAGCCCCGAGATCTGGAAGCAGCTGAGCTACGCCGTTCCAGCCGCGAAGATCCGTGAGATCCTCCGCGACGTCGTTGCTCGGGACGCCTCGCTTGACCGTGACGCGGCCGACACGATCCGCGAGCTCGTTCGGTAAGCCGACACAGCCCGAGACCATGGCGATATCGAAGCCAGTCATCCTCGAACACCTGATTGCGCAGCTCGAGTCGGACCTTTCGGCCCTCATCGCGTCGGCGCGCGAGGCGCATGACGCCGCCACGAACGAAGAGGGTCGGGCCGAGGACCAGTACGACACGCGAGGACTCGAGGCGTCGTATCTTGCAGGAGCACAGGCCAAGCGCGCTGCTGAGCTCCAGGACCTGATCCAGCGATACAAGGTGCTCGAGCTTCGCTCGTTCACGCCCAAGGACTCCATCGCCATTACGGCACTCGTCGAAGTCGAAAGCCAGGGCCGACGCTCGCTGATCTTTCTCGTTCCGACCTTGGGCGGAACCGCTGTATCGGTTGATGGCAAGACCGTGCAGATCCTCTCGATCTCATCGCCTCTCGGCCAGGAGCTCATCGGCCGCGTTCCAGGAAATCCTGCAGATGCAGAATTTGAGGTCGAACTGTCGGGATCACAAATCCGCGAGTACCGCATTGTCTCGGTGTCTTGATCAGTGTCTCAACGCTTCGAAGTCTTCTTCGGAGCAGGAACCGGGCCGGAGCCCTTCCAGCGCTTGAGCCTGGCTTTCACGTCGGCAGGAATGTCGCCGTCATAACGACGCTCATAGACCTTCTCGATCATGAGGACGGCCTCGGCTCGATGCGGAAGCTGCGCGAGATTCGGCTGCTCGAGGTAGATCTCGAGAAACGCGTCGCCTGAGCCGGTGTCGGCATCGAGTGCCTTTCCGGCGACAAAGTACCACTCCGGGTCGGCCTTTTCCTCGAGGATCTTCCGTCTCGCTAGGAGCGCCAGCGCAAAAAGCCGCGAGCTTTTCTTCGTGAGCTCCATGACGGTTTCTTCGGGCCACTTCGCCGCAGCCTCGAGCGTTGACAGTGCCTCCGCGGGGCTCACCTTCTGCTCGCGCCCGAGCCAGTCGGACACCTCGGCTCGCTCGACCGACATTCGCTCGTCATACTGGAACTTTTTCGCCTGCGCGGAGCCGGCATCGTAGACGGAAAGAAGCTCCTGGAGAGCGATGCTGCGATCCTGCGCAAAGCTGTTGGTCGCGAGGCGCAGGCGGGCAATGTACTCCTGCGATTCCTGGAACCCGGAGGCCATCTCCTTCTTCACCTCGGCCGGCACCTTCGCGTACCGGCCCGCGGAGTACTCCGCCACCGAATCCGCCACAGCGGGTGCAGCCGCGAGAGTCAGAATGACTGAAAGCGACGCGACGATCTTCCTCACGCCACGATCCACCTTCCGTCTGCAGCGCGGAGGAAGTGCCCCTGATACCGGGCGAAGAATCCGGAGGCCTGACCACAGAGTCCGGCGATCTTCTCCACATAGCAGCGATTGATGCACTGACCGTAGAGCAGCCCGTACTTCGGAGTGCTTTTGGTCGGCGGAGTACCCCACGTTTCGCCATATTCGGCGGGAAGCCGCTTTTCCTGCCGGTAGAACTCCTCAATGGACTGAAAGACGCGGTCCTGCCGGTTGTGATGCCCGGCAAGATAGCGCATCGCCTGCGTGGAGTTTACTTTGTAGATCTTCGAGACTTCCACCGGAGCCGCGCCTGGAATCGGTGCTCCGGTCTTGCCTCGGGGAGTGATGAAGCGATCTTCGGCCAGGATGCGGCTCAGGTCGGCTGCCATGCCGAGGATCACGCCCTTCGGACTCCAGACGGAGTAGACTCGGCGCGTGGTGCCCTTGTGGGTGAGCTCATAGGGAGTATTCACTTTGGTACCGAACACGGTGTCCTCGGTCGGCTTTTTGGCGTTGTAATCCAGGTTCGCGCCCCAGGCCTTTTCAAAATAAGTGTACTGGCCGATGCCCTTGCCCTTGCGCCCCGATTTTTCCGTGAAAGTCACGATCGGATTTCCGCTGCTCTCGGCGGCAATGATGCTGGCAATCATCGCAGGATGAATTTCGCTAAGTCCGCGGGCACGGGCACGAGCATTCGCTGCCTGAAGATTCGCGCCATTCATGGCCTCCACGATCATCGGATAGAAGCGCCTCATCGCGGCATCGGGAGGAGGCTCCAGATTGCAGGGAGTCTTCTTGCAGGTCGGATGCTTCTTCGTGGAGACGCAGTCGGCTGCGTCCACCTTGACCGTCGAGGGCGGCGCCTCGGACCCCGATGCGCTCGGCACGCTCAAATCGGCCGAATCTCCGGGGCCCCAGGGGCGGAACTCTTGAATGCCCGGCGGACACGAGGGCGACGACGCGCCTCCTAGAATGGTGCTCGAAGCCTGCGCCACGTTTGAGGGCATCTGCACGGCGCTCGAGACCGGGTCCACCACCACCTTGCCGGTGAAGTTGCTCGCGAGAGTTCGGTAGGTCCTGCCATGGACGTCCTGAACCGTCGCTACCCAGAAGGTGCCATTTCGTCCGGTCTCCTGCGAAATCTTCTGGACGATCAACAGCGACCCCGCCGGTGCATCGTAGAGCTGCTTGTCGGGCCCCTCCAGCTCGATGGACGCTCCTGAGGTCACCCAGAGCCGGTCACCGGTCTGTGCGATCTGGCCAAAGGCCGGTGCAAGCTCGAGCCACAGGACCAGCGCGGCGAAGGCCGATGCACTCAAGATTCTGGAAACGGAGGTCAAACCCATTCCTCATCTCTTCGGCAGAAATCTGACGAGGCTTAAAAACTTCTTTCGACCAGCCCGATCCAGCGGGTAGTGGCAGACACACTGGATCAGCTGGGGCGAAACTGGGGATGGCTGCGCACCCGGGCGAGGAACGCCTCGCGCACAGCTCCCGACGCGCCCAGAACCGAAGCTGGAGCCGGCGCCGAGCTGCGCTCCCAACGGTCGAGCCATGCACGGCCGAGCAGTGGAGTTCCCTCGGGCAGTGTCGCGGCGGACGCAGGAGTCAGGATCAGCGAGGTGTCGCGTCGACGAGCACTGGGAGCGCCGCTCGCGACATAAAATCCGGCAGCAAGCCACGTCGCGCGAACCGCAGTCGAATTGGAGTACGACACGATGATGGCCGGCTTGCCTGCCCAGAGTCCGTGAAGCCTTTCGAAAAACTCGGGGCTCCAGAGCGGCGCATCGTCCGTCTTGGCCGAGAACGGATCGTAGAAAACAAAATCCGGACGAGTGGGCTCATCCGCGCAGGCGGTCGCGAAATCACCCTGCACCAGCCGCCACTCGAGCCTGCCGCACTTGCTGACGTACTTTCCCTGCTCCAGGAGCAGATACGGACCCGCGTGCTTGACGTGCGGAAACGCAAACGGATGATCCGTGGCGAGCCTCATCGGATCGAGATCGCGCTCGAAGCTGATGATGGTCAGGCGCGCGCGCGGAGATTGCTCCCAAGCACGGATCGCGGCCATTGCATTGGTTGCGGCACCCAGTCCGACATCCCAGATGCAGAGCGGTTCATCTTCCGATGCCGACTCGATTCGAGAGAGCAGGCCCGAGGATTCCACGTAGAGCTTTCTCGCCTCTTCGCGCGGATCCTCGACCGGATGCATGCGCTCATCCGAGGACACCTGACGAATGTGGCCAAGCCCACTGGCCTGGATTTCCACACGGTAGTCTCCGCGTTCGAGCGGACGACTGTCGGCGCGCCTCTTTCGGCGATTCGGCTGGGTGGTGGGGTTGTCCTCATCGACCTGCCGCGAGAGTGGACCGCGGTGGGCGTGGTAGTACTCCAGAAAGCGGTCTTCGAGGATTGCCGCGCGCATCTCGCGCATGAGCCGCATGTAGAAATGCAGGTTATGCACGCCGAGCAGCGTCCAACCGAGTACTTCTCTGGCTTTGATCAGGTGAGACAGGTAGGCTCGTGAATACCGCGCGCAGGTGCTGCAGGCGCATGCCGGATCGAGCTTCTCTTCGGAGAATTTGTAGACTCCACGGCGCAGATCCAGCCTGCCACGCGAAGTAAATACCACGCCCTGCTGCGCCAGGCTCGACGGCAGCACGCAGTCGAACATGTCGACACCACGATGCACGGCCTCCAGGAGATCAATCGGAGTACCGACGCCCATCAGGTACCGCGGACGATCTTCAGGCAGGAGTGACGCCGACAGCTCAGTGAAGTCCTCGCGCTCGGCTTTCGACTCTCCGACAGCAAGGCCCCCGATCGCGAACCCGTCAAACGGCAGGCTTGTGATCTGCTCGGCACTGATCCGGCGGAGATCCTCGTAACAAGCGCCCTGGACGATGCCGAAAAGCGACTGCGGCGAGTCTCCACGCGCATCGAGCGAGCGCTTTGCCCAACGATGCGTGCGGTGGACGGACTCTTCGGCGAGCTCGCGCGCGCAGGTCGAAGGCACGCACTGGTCGAGCACCATCATGATGTCGCTGCCGATCGCCCGCTGCATGGCGATGCTCCGCTCGGGAGTGAGCTCGATGATGTTTCCGTCGACATAGCTGCGAAAGATCGCGCCCTGCTCGTCATTGATCGTGAAACGTTGGCCCTGCTTCTCCATCAGTCGCGGCAGCGAGAAGATCTGGAATCCTCCTGAGTCGGTCAGGACCGATCGCTTCCAGCCGTTGAACTGGTGGATACCGCCGAGCCGTTCGAACACCTCGATGCCGGGCCGGAGCATCAGATGGTAGGTGTTGGCGAGCAGGACGGGGAACTCGAGGCTCTCGAGCGTGTCGAACGTCTGCGCGCGCACGGTGGCCTGCGTTCCGACCGGCATGAAGATCGGGGTCAGGACCTCGTTATGGAGCGTGGTGAATTTTCCTGCTCGGGCGCGGCTTCCGCTGGCCCGGGCGTGGAGTTCAAACTTCAGGCGACTCATTCGTGACGAACCTAGCCTAAACCGGACCTCGAGGCTACTTCGTGCTGACGCCGCCGACGCCTTCCATGTACCCGCGATAGAGCTCAAACCAGAGCTCGAACTCCGCCCACCGGAGTCCGTAGTCGACGCCAAGCTCCGTGGTCTTGGTGGCCGTTTGTGCCAGCCTTCCGCTGGAGATCATCTTCTCGGCCCACGCACCCAGTGCCGGAAATGCGCTCTTGAAGACCGGATCCAGCACCAGCACGCGCCGGACAGGGCCGGCGGCAGCGTTGTAGAGCACCAGGTAGCTCCAGCGCCATTCATAAAAGTTCTCGGGCCGCTCCTTGCCGAACATCGAGTCGATGTACATCGATAAGCCGATCGAGGTCGTGGCCATTGCCGGAATCCAAACCCAGTCCGCCAGCTCTTCTCGAACGGAGGACTTCAAACGGCTTCCCCATCCATTGCGAGGAAGCTGGGCGACCGTTTTTCCGAAAGGCAGCTTTTGAGCTGCCGCGATGGCGTTTCCGCAATGCCGCTCGTACAGGAACCAGGACCAGATCGTCGAATTCACTGCAAAGGCCCAGGCAAACTGGTCTGCCTTTCGTTCGGTGGCGAGTAGAAAAAATCCGCCCAGGACCGACCACGTCATGCCGATCTCCTGAGCCAGCCCAGTCACCGCTGATGGGCTCTTGGCGAGGCAGGTATCTGCCAGCCGGCCGCGCACGCGTGCCAACAGACTCCGGGGTTCAGTCAGCTCGGCAATGCAGTTCGAATCCTTGCCGCACTTGGCGACCAGCGTGCGTCCCTCGTCCACCAGCTCGGTCGCACGACTGCGAAGCACCTCAGCATCTCGTTCAAACTGACGGAGAAAAGCGGAGTAGCCCTGCTCCAAAACCTCGCCCCAACGAGCCGATGGATTCGGAAGCCTTCCCGAGCTCCACTCACGGGTCATGAAGGCTTCGAAATCACCTTTCGGAAATTCAGGATGCAGCTTCGCATAGTCGGAGGTGAACTCGCGGAACTTATCGTTCGCTGCGGCAATCGCCTGCGCGTCGCCGAGTTCGCCGATAACACTCGACAGTCCTCGGTTGTACCTCGACCAGGCGCCGGAGATCCTGGCTTCGAGCTCGATGGAACTAAGACGTGAGAAAAGGCGCGGACAGCTCGGACCACTTCGGGCGGCCTCGGCATCGGGCGCGAAAGCCAGCAACGACAGGAGCACGAGGCTGAGCCGAAGGCTCGTCGTGATCCTCGATGATGGCGTCAAATTTCGGATGGTTCTGGCGCTCGTGCTGCGGCTCACCCTCTACTTTCGGCAGAAGCGCGCAAAAAATCAAACCGGACAGCGGCCGTCCGTGCATTCCTCACGCTTCTTTTTCGGAAGATAAGGACGGATGCGCGCAAAGACCTGGTAGCCCAGGTCGAGAACGGGCCGCACCGGCTTCCACCCGGCGACATGGGCCAGGGGCCTGAAACCTGGAATCACCTTCCAGATCGCAACAAAGGCCGCCACCTCGGTGTGAATCGCGCCCGCGGAGTCGCGGACATGCATGACCTTGTGGATGGCTACGGGATCCAAGCCCTCGCTCTCCGCCGAAAAATCTGCGCCGGTGATGTCCACCCACCGGACGACTCCATTCCTGTCGCGCTTTTGGTAGTGCTCGATCTCGCGCGAGCAGAGCCTGCAGAGACCATCAAAGTAGACGGTAAGCTGGGGAACGGGGGATTCGGTGGAAGCACTCATGAGTTCACACTATCATGAACTCCTAAGTGCTTGAAATTAAATAAAAAGGCCCAGTGGAACGGGTCCACCGGGCCTCTTGGATCGATCGCAGAGCGGTCGAAAGTCCGAGCCGGAGCTTCAGGTTTAACGCAGGTGCGAAACCAAAAGGTGGGCCCGACCTTTTTTACTTCACCTTCATCACGCCCTTCATGACCATCGCATGGCCAGGAAAGGTGCAGATGTAAGGATAGTCGCCTGCGGCAGGAGCCTGGAAGGTGATCGAGTCGGTTTCACCGGCGTTGATCAGCTTGGTAGCGGCGAGAACATTGCTGTCACCGGCAGGAACCCAGCCCTTGTCGTTTCCAGCCTGGATGGAGGCGTTGGCAACGGCCTGCTCGGAGCCTGGCTTCACGACCAGCAGGTTGTGCTGGAGTCCGCCCGGGGATGCATTGTTCTTGAAGGTGATCTTCACGATCTGTCCGGCCTTCACTTCGAATTCCTTCTTGTCGAAGGCCATGGCGTCGCCTTCGGTGCCGATGGCGACTTCAACGTCGGCCTTGGCATTCGGATCCACTGCAGCTGCAGCGGGAGCCGTTTCAGCTGCGGCCGGCGCAGCCGCAGGAGCAGCAGGCTGTTCCTTCTTGGTGCAGGCAGTGATTGCAAACGTGGCGATGGAAAGAACAACGAGGAAATGCTTCATCGGGTGACCCTTTCTTCGAATCTCAAAAAAGTTGAATGCGAGAGGGACTCTACTTTAAGTTCAAGGAAATTTAAACACCTCACCGGGCAAACCCATGAGCAAAAAGAGAGCGACCAAATCCGCTGCAACACTTCAGGAAACTGATGCAGAACTCAACACCCTCGCAGGGCTCGTCGGTGATTTCATCGAGTACTGGGGCTTCAAGCGGATTCACGGCCGGATGTGGACGCACCTTTTTGTCTCCGGGCGGCCCATGGATGCCGGAGAGCTCATCCGTCGACTCGATATCTCCAAAGCCCTGGCGAGCATGACTCTGAAGGACCTGCTCGCTTATGAAGTCGTTCTTCCGGCAGGACGCAGCGCTCGCGGTACTGACTTGTTTTGCGCCAACTCGGACACCATGGGAGTCATCCTCAATGTGCTCCGCAAACGGGAACAGGTCCTGCTCGGAAAAATCACGACAGCCTACGATGAACTCGAGTCTGCGTCGAAGAACCAGCGCGGCCTCGAGAGTTCGCGAGAACGGCTGCAGGAGCTGGGATCGTTGATCGCCAGCGCTCGCTCGATGCTGGACCTCGTCCTGGCGTTCAAGGACTCGAAATAGCCTGCTCGAGCTTCGAGATGAGCTCGGGGTCTTCGGGCTTCACGCGAGGATTGAATCGAGCCACGATCCTTCCGTCGCGTCCGACAATGAACTTCTCGAAGTTCCAGCTGATTTCTCCCCGGAAATCCGCCTGTGGACCTTCCGTCAGGTAGCGATAAACGGGCTGTTTCTTGTCGCCTTTGACGTGATCCTTGCCGAAAAGCGGGAATGAGACCTGGTAGTTCTTCTCGCAGAAGAGCTTGATCTCCTGGTTCGAGCCGGGCTCCTGCCCGAAGAAGTCATTGCTTGGAAATCCGAGCACGACAAACCCCTTGGCCTCGTACTTTGCCTGGAGTTTCTGGAGCCCCTCGTACTGCGACGTCAAGCCGCAGCGCGAAGCCGTATTCACCACCAGCGCCACTTTTCCTGCAAACTTCGCCAGCGGAGCGGGCTTGCCATCCATGTCCGTCGCGATTTCGGCGTAAAGATTTGCAGCTCGTGGCGCGACCGCCGCGGGCTTTGTCGCTGAAGCCTTGGCATCAGCAGGCTTTGCGGCAGCCAGAGCCGGAATCGAAAACATCAACGAGGCCATCATCGAAAAAAGAATCGAACGACACATCAGGTGAGTCCTCCCAAAAAATAGATGCATGCGGCGACCAGCGCGATGGCCCCGGCGTGCGAGATCCAATGAACCATCCGCGCGCGATCACGAATCCTTGCCATCCAGACGGATGCGGCACCAGACGCCCGGAACAGCCGGAGTGCGAGCATTCCCTGGGGAACCAGCAGCAGCGCCAGGAAAAAAACCAAAAGCGGGCTGAGCCCCACGGAAGCCACGGCCGGAAAAAAACTGGCCCACGCCAGGAAATGAAGTGCGGGAACCAGCATTCTGGCGCGCAGGAAACCCAGTCGCGTCACCAGCGTCGAAACACCGTGTTCACTGTCCTGGTCCGCATCCAGCAGATTGCCGACATGATGAAGCGCCACATTCCAGAACCCCAGGCAGGCGCCCAGCGACACCATCGACGCATTCCACTGCTCAAAAAAGCACCACGACAGGCCGAGCGCCAGCGCGGGCCCGGAGGCCAGAAACAGGACGACTTCTCCCCATCCGCGATACTTGAGCGCGAGCGGTGGCTGGGCATAACCCCAGGCGGCGAGCGCGGCCATGGCGGCCATGGGCATCAGCGCTTCGGAATGCTTCC
The DNA here is from genome assembly GCA_044347055.1 of Bdellovibrionia bacterium. Lineage (GTDB taxonomy): Bacteria > Bdellovibrionota > UBA1018 > UBA1018 > UBA1018 > CAIOHW01. The sequence continues at coordinate 24,310 of JBIIXZ010000006.1, forward strand.
AGAGCAGCGGACCACCGCAGGCGATCGCCAGCAGCAGCAGCACGCTTCCGACGACCCACAACACCCGCGGCGAAATCCAGCCCTCCAGGATCGCCGACAGCTCGCGATCAGGCCCGTACCACCTGCGCAGGTCCAGAAGCCGAAGCGTGTCCTGGATTTCTGCAAAAGCATTCACGGCGAGATGCAAAAAAAAGGCACCCGAAACGGCGAGAACTGCGTTCCACGATCGGAGCTCCCAGCCCTGCCCGATTCCGAAAAGCAGCACCAGGATCGAAGTCGTCAACGTGAGCGCGGCGCGATCACCACGCAGGGCCGTCCACCAGCGGAGCCAGGCGGGCTTTTCGGATGGCGTCAGGTCGGCAAGCAGAAGAAGGACCTTGCGGTGACTGCCCTCCACGATCAGTTCTCGAGGAACCGCACGGCAGATCCTTCCCTCGTGATCCATCTGTCCGGTCCACAGCGCCTCGCGCAGGCGCTCGGAATCGAGCGGAAGCACGAGCCACTTGGCGGCACTCATGCCTTCCTCCGAGGAAGCTCATCCAGAATGCTGAAAATGGCCCGAACCGAGGCCGACTCCGAATCCAGGTGGAGTTCCGAGATCAAGCTCCGCCACAGCTCGCGCCCCGCTTCGATGTGAGCCTCGGCGGAGATGCGCACGAGCTGACGTGCCGACTGGAGCTCTTCGTCCGACCAGGGCCAGGAGTGTTCCTTTGCAGCGGCCAGGGGATCATCACGCCAGAGCTGGATCGTCCGCTGCAGCGGCTTCACGAGCGTCGGATTTGCGCGGATCATTTCATAGGTCACGCGATTGACGAGGCCCTCGCGGACATCCTGCGCAAACGGCTTTTCACCCTCGCGCTCGAAATCGATGACGTCATCGACCTGCTGGAATGCAAGGCCGAGATGATTGCCGAGCTGTCGAAAGCGATCGACGAGCGCCGGCTCGAGCCCCTTCAGCTCGGGACCGACCGAGCAGCACCACGCCAGCAGGCTTGCCGTCTTCTTGCGTGCAACCTCATCGAGGTGCTGTGCGCTGACTTCCACGACCCCGCGCGCTTCCAGCTGCAGCCACTCACCGCTCACCATGTCGACCAGCACCTGCGACAGTCCCGAAATCAGGCGCGCGGAGGGGTTCACGCAAAGTTCGCGAAGGGCCTGGGCGAGAAGAAAATCTCCGGCAAGGACGGCACGACTATTCGAGGAACGCGAGTTGATCGTCGGGCGATGCCGGCGAGTGGCCGCCTCATCAATCACGTCATCATGCGCGAGAGTTGCGGCGTGCGTGTACTCGGCTGCCCGCGCATAGGGAGAAACCCCGTCCAGCGGAATGCCGAGCGAGTCCGCCACCAGGAAAGTCAGCAGGGGGCGAAGGCGCTTTCCGCCCCAGAGCACGCTTCGGTTGAGCAATGACTCGATCTCCGGAACGGATGAGCGTTCAGGAAGGCGAAAAACCAGCCCTTTGAGCGCCGTCGAGACTGACTCGGATCCGAACCGCGCGTCCATCAAACTCCTCACGCCACCTGGAAGTCGAAGGTCTTTTCCGTCTTCACCGAGTTGAGGATCAAGCAGGAGCGAGACGTCTTTTCGAGAAGCGTCTTCACTCGGGCTGCATCACTCGCTCCGGAAACCTTGGCGAACAGATGAAATTTCGCCATCCACGGCACGCCCTTTTCATCGCGATCGACGGTGAGTTCGCCTTCGACTCCGATTCCATCGAAGGTTACCGAGCTCTTCTCGGCGAAGACTTTGAAGGTGGCGACGAAACAGTTGGCAAGCGCCATGGCGTAAAGGTCTTCGGGAGACGCGCCGCCACCGGGCCCCTGGAACTCAGGAGGAATGGCGCAGATCAGCTCGCCCTGATGGCCGCCCCCCTCGGTGCGCGTATTCCAAGTCGTCTGAATGCCGGCCGGAGAAGAGGATCGAACATGGTAGTGCTGTGGATAGTGGATCATAGGCAGGTCCTTGGATATCACAAGGACACATGCGTCCACATGCGGATTTTCAGGTCTTTTTGGGAATTGACCAGACCGGAGCAGTGATTCCCGGCTCCGGCGGGTTGCGCGCACGCCCCCTTCCCTGGGCCGCACTACTGATCGGCAACGACGCTCCACGCCTGCTCCTTCCAAGTTCTCGGCTGAAGCGATTTCACCTGGAGGAGATCGAGTCGGGTCTGCACTCGATGGAGATCCGCCTGAATCGTGCGGAAGATGCAGTCGCGGTGCTTCTCGATTGCGTGCTCGGGCTCCCGGGCGAATCCGTCCGCTGGGATGACGCGCTCGCGGAGCTCCAGCGCCTTCCGGAAAAATTCGGACGTGCTCCGGCAGGGCAGTTTTTTTCTTCTCTTCTCGGCAAACAGCGCTCGATTCCGACGAGGCTCTGCGAAGAGTGGGCGGGTGCCAACAGCGTCTTTCGCGACAAGCCCTACCAGAAGAACATCCAGACCGGCACCTTTCGTCTCTGGCGCGACCTCGTCACTGATCCGCGTCGAGGCGAATGGAGCATCTGGCCTCATTCATCGCCCCGCTCGCCCGAACCCGGACGCTTCACCCTTTTCGAAGGTTATCCGAGCCTGATGTGGCGCCATGTCGCCCGGCGCTCGTCACGCGATCCGAAATTCCTGTCCAGCTGGCTCAAATCGCAGGGCATTCGTTTCAGCCGAGCGGACTCACTACGTTTTTCGACGGATGCCGACGTGGCGGATTCCGTCATGCTCGCCGCGTCCGGCTGGGTTCTCCATCGCTCGAGGAAGCTGCTTGAACCCTATCCCGGATTTTTTGAATCCGAGGCCTTCCGCTTGCGCGGAAAGCGCGAAGGCTGGATCGCCGGACTGTCAGCTCCGCTCGACGACGAAGCTTAATCCGCAGAATCGGATCCAACCGCCCGGAGAAGACGTCGCGAATCGAGATCCGAAAGCTTCTCGAGGCCTCGCGTCGTTTCCGTCACGGTGTTGGAGTTCTGCTTTTCCACTCCGCGCATCATCATGCAGAGGTGGCACGCCTGAACCCGCACCACGACGGCTTTCGGGTTGATCAGCTCCACCAGTGCATCGGCAAGCTGCTCGGTCAGGCGCTCCTGAACCTGGAAGCGGCGAGAGAAGAGATTCACCAGTCGGGGAATCTTCGACAGTCCCAGGATCTTTTTTCGAGGGTAGTACGCCACGCTCGCCTTGCCCCAGAACGGCAGCATGTGGTGCTCGCAGAGACTGTAGAATTCCACATCGCGAATCGAGACGAGACCGCCGCCTTCCGAGGCAAAAATTCCTTCTCCGACGGCTTCGCGGGCAGTCTTGGAATAGCCGGAGAGCAGATGATCCATCGCCTTGCGGAACCGTTCCGGAGTCCGCTCCAGACCTTCACGGCTGGAGTCATCTCCCGAGGCACGAAGAATCAGGCCTGCAGCCATCGCAAACTGCTCGGAGTGGTCGAGCACGTGATCCAAAGCCAACTCGCTCCGATCATTTACGGACTCGGAAAGACCTGGCGACATCGACTCTCGGTAAGCATCGGAAGACTTCATAGGGCTACCTCTCACTTCACTCTAACTCATCTGTTCAGTTTTTGCCCGATATTTTATTTAGACAAGTCTTTGACAAACAAGTGTCTGAGGCGCTAAATCGAGTCATGGCGGAGAAGATGAACATCCAAGCCGTGGCCCGGCTGGCTGGCCTCAACGAGCACACCATTCGCGCCTGGGAGAAGCGCTACCGAGCGATCACCCCTGAGCGCGGAGACAGCGGTCGTCGCACCTACTCGCTTGCCGAAACCCAGCGGCTCCAGCTGCTCGCGTCGCTGGTACGACGCGGACATTCCATCGGCACGATCGCTTCTCTTTCCAATGCCGAACTTCAGCATCTGCTGGAGTCACTCCGGCCCGAACCTGCAGCGTCGCCAAGAGAGCCCCTGCGAGCTGCCCCAGGAATTGTTCCGACGACCCAGGCGATCATCGCTTCGCTGCACCGCTTCGACCTGGACGCCATGGTTCCGCAGCTGGCAAAGGCGGCGCTTCGCTTTGACATCCGTTCTTTCGTTTACGGGGTGGCGTTGCCCCTCATGCGCGAAGTGGGCCTGCAGGTCGACAGCGGCAAGCTGCTCATTGCGCAGGAACATGCGCTCTCCATCATGCTCCGCGACCAGCTCGGACAGATGCTCAAGCTGCTGAACTCCGACAATCAGGACGGCCGCCGAATTGCGCTTGCCACTCCGGGAGGCGACATCCACGAATTCGGCATCATCCTGAGTGGCATTCTTGCCGCCGAGAACGGCTGGTCGGTCCAGTACCTCGGTCCGAACCTTCCTCCTGAGGAACTGGCGCAGGCCGGAAGAAAGCTGGCAGTCGAGGTCGTCCTGCTGGGCACGGCACCCGTCCCCACCGAGGAGCTGAAAATGCCTTGGAATGAGTACCTGAGAACACTCGACGAGCAGCTGCCCGGCGAAGTGGCATTGTGGATTGGAGGAGCGGCTGCCGTTGGCGGACCGATTCCGAGGCTGAAGCTTCGCCGAGGAACCCAGTGGATTGCTTCGCTGGAAAGCCTCGAATCACTCCTCACACGGAAGGGCGGCCGCTCATGAGCGCATCATTTCAGTCCTGGGGTCTCCACTGGTTTCGTCGAGACCTCCGGGTAGCGGGCAACCCGGCTCTTCAATGGAGC
>JBIIXZ010000125.1:0-7877 GCA_044347055.1 Bdellovibrionia bacterium
GTCCCGATCAGCGTCGCCACGGCGCTCTGCCTCACGGAAATTTTTCCTGCAAAGATTGCCGGCGTGATTTCCTTCCTGGTGGAAATGCTCGCGGCGATTCCCAGCGTTGTCTTCGGCCTTTGGGGCGTGTTCGTACTTTCGCCGCTTCTACGCTCCTCGGTGCAGCCATTTCTCTCGGAGCGATTCTCCTGGATTCCTCTTTTCTCCGGTCCGCCGCTCGGAATTGGCATGATGTCGGCCGGAGTCATCCTGGCGATCATGATCACTCCGACGCTCACTTCGCTGGCGCGCGAGGTGTTTCTCTCGATTCCGACGCTCCAGCGAGAGGCGGCCCAGGCCCTCGGAGCCACGCGGTGGGAGACGATCTGGATTGCAGTCCTCCAGAATGCCCGAAGCGGACTCGGGGGTGCGATCATCCTGGGCTGGGGTCGTGCGCTGGGGGAGACCATGGCAGTCACCATGGTGATCGGAAATCGTCCTCAGATTTCAGCCTCGCTCTTCGCGCCGGCACAGACTCTGGCGGCGGTTCTCGCCAATGAGTACGCCGAGGCCACTGCCGACCTTCACATCTCCGCGCTCTCTGCGCTTGGTTTCACGCTGCTGCTCGTCTCAACGGTCATCCATGTCGGGGCAAAGTTCTGGATCCGAAGGGGGAGGGAGTCATGAGGACCTCTCGCGCGTTTGACCTCTGGCGAAAGTGGAAGAGCCGGCTCGCCCTGGTGCTGCTGGTCTCCTGGTGCGCGCTCGCCGTTCTTCCTCTTTTTGCGATCCTGATGCACCTCGTTCGTGAAGGAGCATCCTCGATCGACCTGAACTTCTTCACCCAGGTTCAGAAGCCGGTGGGCGAGCTCGGAGGCGGGATGGCCCATGCCATCCTCGGGACGGCAGCCCAGGTCGGGCTTGCCGCGGCTTTGGGAATTCCGCTGGGGCTTGCCTGCGGAATCTATCTTGCCGAGTACGGCGGTCGCGAGCGACTCGCCGGTCCAGTGCGTTTTGCGCTCGAGCTTCTGGCCAGCACGCCGAGCATCCTCGTCGGAGTTTTCGTCTATGGCGCGATCGTCGTGCCGATGAAGAAGTTCTCATTGTTTTCGGGCGCATTGGCTCTCATGGTCATCCTCCTGCCTTTGGTTGCCCGAACGAGCGAGGAGCTGCTTCGGCTGATTCCACAGCATCTTCGCGAGGCAGGACTGGCGCTCGGAATTCCGCGTTGGAAGGTAATCCTCAGCGTAGTGCTTCGCTCGGCCTGGCCGGGCGTCTGGGCCGCAATCCTTCTGGGCATCGCTCGAATCGCCGGAGAAACCGCCCCCCTTGTGCTGACGTCGTTCGGCAATCCGTCCTTTCCGCGGGGGCTTGACCAGCCTTCGGCATCGCTTCCGCTGCAGATCTATACGTATGCCATCAGTCCCTTCGATGAGTGGCATCGTCTGGCCTGGGCGGGAGCACTGGTACTGGTGTTCACGGTGCTTGCCCTGAATGCAATCACCCGGTTGACTGGAGGCTCCAATGAGCGGCGACGCGCAGAGTAAACTGCAACCCACGATTGAGCTCGAGACGATCGGTCTTCAGGCCTACTTTGGCCAGACCCGCGCCGTGCACGGAGTGTCGCTTCGCATGCCCCGTCATCGCTTGACGGCCCTGATCGGACCGTCGGGCTGCGGGAAGTCCACGTTCATTCGTTGCCTGAATCGCCTGCATGAGGAGATTCCAGGAGCTCGCGCTGAAGGGCAGGTGCTTCTGGAAGGCGAGGACATCTACCGTCGTGGGGTGGATCCGGTCCTGATTCGTCGGCGAATCGGAATGGTGTTTCAAAGGCCGAACCCGTTTCCGACCATGTCGATTTACGAGAACGTTGCCAGCGGCCTTCTGCTTGCCGGAATCAAAGACCGCAAGGTGCTGGATCCGATCGTCGAGCGTTCGTTGAAACAGGCCGCGCTCTGGGACGAGGTGAAGGATCAGCTCAAGAAAACCGGAACTCGTCTTTCGGGGGGCCAGCAGCAGCGACTTTGCATCGCCCGTGCGCTGGCCATTGATCCGCCAGTGCTGCTGATGGACGAGCCCACTTCGGCGCTCGATCCGATCTCCACGGCGCGGATCGAGGAGCTGCTTCTCGAGTTGAAGAAGGCCGTGACGGTCGTCATGGTGACCCACAACATGCAGCAGGCGGCCCGAATTTCCGACCAGACAGCTTTCTTTCTCCTGGGAGACATGGTCGAATCTGGGCCAACCGATTCGATGTTCACGAATCCGAAGGATCAACGGACGGAGCAGTACATTACGGGACGCTTCGGCTGAGGCCGAAGAGGGAACGCTGGGAGGACATGGCAGTGCTCGAGCGCTCGGAAGGTAGGATCAGAATCATGGAAAGACAGATCGACATTGAAATTCGCGCCCTGAAGGAGCTCATCCTGACGATGGGCGGCTGCGTGGAGAAGGCGATCGAGGAGGCGACACAGGCGCTCATCCTCCGCGAGCCCCAGCGTTTTCAAAAAGTATATGAGCTGGAGAAGACGATCAACGAGCACCACATCCTGGTGGACGAAGCCTGCGTGAAGATTCTTGCCACCCAGTCGCCGCTTGCCGCCGACCTTCGCTGGATCGTCGCCACGATCAAGATCAACACCGATCTGGAGCGAATGGGCGACCAGGCGGTGAACATCTCGCACAACGGCGAGCGTTACCTCACGGAGCCTGCGCTCAAGCCCCTGATTGACCTGCCGCGGATGGCTTCCGAGGTGCGGCAGATGGTTCGTGCCTGCCTGGATGCGTTCGTTCGCAAGGATCTGGCACTTGCGGAGAAGGTGCTCGAGCAGGACGACATCGTCGACGGGCTCAAGAACGAGATCTTCGACGAGCTCCGCAGCTACATGGTCACCGATTCCACTTCAGTGAGCCGCGCGCTCAACCTGATCCTGATTGCGCGCAATCTCGAACGCCTCGGCGATCATGCCACGAATATCGCCGAGGATGTCATCTATGCATTGACCGGCAAGGACATCCGTCACGGTCATTCCTGAAGATGAAGGTCCTGATCGTCGAGGATGAGGCTGATATTCGTGACCTGCTCGCCCTGCATCTCCGGCGCGAGGGGCTGGTCACCGATCTGGCCGCAGATGCCCGCGAAGGCTGGGAAAAGCTCCAGTCGGGCGATCATGATCTTGCGATCCTGGACTGGATGCTTCCGGGAGGCGCCTCCGGGCTCGATCTCGCCCGGCAGATTCGTTCACATCCCAAGAATCGATCGCTGTCGATTCTGATGCTGACGGCACGGGTGTCCGACCACGACATCGTGGCGGGTCTCGAGGCTGGGGCCGATGATTACGTCACGAAGCCCTTTGAGATGCCCGTGCTGATGGCTCGCGTGCGTGCCCTGCTTCGGCGCTCGAAGTGGCTCGAGTCGTCGTCGACGAAGTCCGAGGAGCAGCCTGTCGAGGAACGCGGCCAGGTGCTGCAGGTGGGAGAGATTCGCATCATCGAAGAACAGCATCGTGTCGAGGTGCGCGGGCGCGAGCTGCCGCTCACTCCGTATGAGTTCAGGCTCCTCTCCTCGCTCATGAAGAATGCCGGAAAGGTCCTGACTCGAGAGCGGCTCATCGAGCTGGTGCAGGGAAGCGGAGTCAGCGTCGTGGATCGCGCCATCGATACGCATGTGTTCGGGCTTCGGAAGAAGCTCGGAAGTTCGGCCGATCACATCGAAACGGTGCGCGGAGTGGGGTATCGCATGTGTCCGCCCGAAGGCCCGCATCGGAGCCTGAAGACCTCATGAGCTGGTTTTTTGGGGTCAGCCGAGGACGTGAGTCGAGCGATCTCCAGGCAAGAATCGGCGAGCTTGAGGCGGAGGTGCTTCACGGAGAGCGCAGATTATCGGAGATCGTCTCCGCCTTTCCGGAGCCGGTGTGGGTGCTGGACTCGGAGCTGAGGCCCATTCACTGGAACTCGCCGCTGGTGGCACTCTCAAGAAAACAGGATGTACCTTCCGAGGAGCTTCGGGGCCTGGGCGTCCACGCCTGGTTTCGAGAACCCGAGGTGCGGGATGCTCTCGCGGCAACGATTTCTTCCGGAATCTTGCGCCGAACCCAGCTGGAATCGGGTGGACGTTTCTACGAGATGTCGTGCTCGCCATTTGATGGCGGAGTGATTGCGCTGTTCCATGACATCACCCAGCTCAAGCACGCGGAGCAGGCCCGGCTGGAGATGGTGGTCAATGTCTCGCACGAGCTGCGGACTCCGCTGACCGCAATCAAGGGATTCACCGACACGCTGGTCGAGGATCTGCGGATGGGCCGCATCGAGGATTGCCGGGAGCATGCAGCAGTGGTCCACCGAAACGTGGACCGACTCTTGACACTGGTGCAGGATGTTCTCCAGGTATCGAGTCTGGAGTCTGGAGAGATACCGCTTCAGCTGCAGGGCATTTCGACCCGAAAAGTGACGGAGTCGGCCCTACGTTCGCTCGAGCAGGTGTCGAAGCACCATGGTCACCGCATCTTGACGGAGTATGGTGTGGCCGAACTGCGAGCCGATCCGGCGCGCGTCGAGCAGGTGCTCGTGAACCTGGTCGGAAATGCGTTTCGTTACGTTCCGGCCGAGGGAGGCGAAATCCGGATCCGATGGCTCGAGGATTCAGGTCGCGTCACGCTTCGGGTCGAGGACAACGGCCCTGGAATTCCCGAGGAGCTCCAGCCCCGGATCTTCGAACGCTTCTATCGTGGCGACCTCGGTCGCTCACGCGACGCGGGAGGCACGGGGTTGGGGCTATCCATCGTGAAGCACATCCTGCTTCGACATGGCGGGACCGTCTCGGTCGAGAGTCGGCCGGGGAGCGGCGCCGCGTTTATTTGTCGCTTCTGACTTGGAAATCGAGTCGTCGACCAGAGGGGAGCCTCGGAAGCGATGAGATCCGTTTCAGTGCTGGACCTCGATATCGTGGACGAGCACGGCCTGGGTTCCCGGAGCCGTCCGGGAGTCGACGAACGTTCCTTCGATGCAGACCTTCATGCCGAGCGCATGCACGAATTCGTCAAAAAGACCGTCCTCGAAAAGCTTCGTTGGATCGATGCTGGAAGGAAAAAGCACCTCCATGTTGCCCTCGCTCATTTCCAGGACGTAGCCTGTCTTTGATGCGGACTCGGCGGCAATCCCGCAGCCCTTTACGGTGATATCCTGGTCGGCGAAGGAAGAACTGATTGCGGCCAGAGAGAGCCCGATCGAGAGCAAGAGGGCGCGTTTCATGGAAAACTCCTATCGATTTTGTGGACTGTGGCCGGGGGTATCAGGGGTGACGCAATACGTCAAATCAGAACTGTCCGAGGGAAGTATTGAATGGATTGGCGTGCGTGCTGCTAGACTGAGGGGCGATGAGTGATTCGTTCTGGAAGAAGTGCACCACCTGCAAGAAGCCGATTCTCTTTCGGCAGGTCTATTGGGTCTGCAATGTGTCGACCTGCAACCGCAAGCGCACGGGCCTGACCTTCTGCTCGGTCGATTGCTGGGATGCGCATGTTCCCGTGCTGCGCCACAAGGACTCCTGGGCCGAGGAGCGGAGCGCCCCTTCGGCAGAGGACTGGCAGAAGATGCTGAATGGAGAGGCCGAGCCGACTCGAACGCGAGCGCCGAAGCCTGATGCGACGACCATTTCTGCTCCGTCCGAGCCGAAGCCGCAGACTGTGACCACGATTCTCCGGCGACGACCCGGCTGATTTTAATAGAGGTTTTCGACCGGCGGACAGCTCAGGCATCGGTCCCCGCTGGAGCCGAAGGCCGTCTCCGGAACACGGTCGATGGCGTTTGCCCGGAAAAATACCTCACGGCCGAGCGCGCGGAGCATCTGGCCGATGTCGGGATAAAGCAGCCCTTCCGAAGGAGCGTAGTGACCATCGATCTCGCTGGCGTGATAGGCATCGAGAGTCGGCTTCATCCCGCTTCTGCGGCCGCCGAGCCAGATCATCAGCTCCTTCACCGGATTCACATGGTACGCGCCGATCAGGAGCAGGGGCTTGCGGCCGCCCTCGACCATCCGGGTGAGCTTCCATGCGAGGTGCTCGTTTCGGAGCTGAAACAGCTCCTCCGATGATGCGGTTTCGCCAGGAACAGTGGGGCGGTCTCCACAGTCCACTCGAATGCCGAATTTTTCGGCCGACTGAAGCAGCGAGTAATAGCTCGGTCCGTAGACGATTTCCCATCGCTCGAGGACAGCGGAGGAGGGCACGGCTCCGCGAGCGATCTCCACGAATTGCCGGCAGTACTCCGAGCCCTCCGCACTTTCGAGGATCAGGTCGGTCACGCCCGCCGCGCTGATCTCCCGGAGTCGGCTCTCCAGCTCGGCTGGAACGATGGAGTTCATGACGTGAGTAAAACCCATCAGGAGTGCCTGCGATTCGGAGCGCAGCCAGAGCGAAGTGGGGGGCAGGCGGTGCCGGGTGGCATCAATGGTGAAGATCACCCGTTCCAGCTCCTGGTCGTTGAGCTCTCGAGCGGCGGCAGTCGTGAGGGCCGGGTTGCCCACGATTAAAAGAAGCAGGAGTGCTCGAAACAGACGCTGCAGCGGCTTCATGGTGGCGGTTTCTAGGGGGAGCGCGGGAGTTTGAAAAGCAAAAAGCCGGTTTCGCTTTCGCGATCCGGCTTTTGAATGGAGCGGGTGAAGGGACTCGAACCCTCGGCCTCGACCTTGGCAAGGTCGCGCTCTAGCCAACTGAGCTACACCCGCATTCCGAACAGAGGCTTGTGGAATACACATCAAAAAGTTTTGGGTCAAGCGGGAGTTTGGGTAGGTTGAAGGAATCATGAAAATTTACACCAAGGGCGGCGATCACGGGCAGACGGGGCTTTTTGGAGGACAGCGGGTTCCGAAGGATCATCTGAGGCTGCACACCTACGGGACATTTGATGAGCTGAATGCCACCATCGGCCTGGTGCTGGCAGAGCCGCTTCTTGCCGAGGATTCGAAGGTTCGAGCCATCCTTGCCCGGGTCCAGAACGAGCTTTTCCAGCTGGGGGCCGAGCTGGCCACGCCTCCCGGAAAGCAGGTGACGACCCGTCTGATCGAGGCTGGCGACATTGATGCCCTGGAGGCGGCGATTGATTCCATGGAGACGAAGCTGGAGCCGCTGAAAAGCTTCATCCTTCCGGGTGGAACGAAGGCCGCCGCGCTGATGCACCTGTCGCGAACCGTATGCCGTCGTGCCGAGCGCGAGCTCGTCGTCCTCCATCGCTCCGAGCCGGTTCGTGCGGAGGTCCTGGGCTACGTCAATCGCCTGAGCGACTACCTTTTTGTCGCCGCTCGATATGTGAATCACGAAATGGGCGTGGCGGACATTCCGTGGAACCCGCCAAAAGCGTGAAGGCTGCCGGGAAGCTATTCGCCGGATGCGGCTGAACGCCTGCGGCGGCGGGGACCCTTGAGCTTCGATCCGAGAGCGCGAATGATCCGGAGCTTCTTGAAGAACTCCACTACGTACGACACTGCTGAGCCGAGGCTCAGCGTGATGCTGATCCCCAGAAGCACCTTGCCGATCGGGTAGATCGGAATGCCGAACAGGGGTTCGCGAGCCATCATGAACGGAATCGCGACCATCTGGGTGGCAGTTTTCCACTTTGCCGAGGGCGAGGCAGACATGATCACGCCCTCGGCGCTGGCCAGCGCACGGAGGCCCGTGATTGCCAGCTCGCGGCAGACCAGGACCATGACGATCACGGCATGCAGGCGGCCGATCTCCTGGAGCATGATCAGCGAGCTCACCACGAGGAACTTGTCCGCGAGAGGATCCATGAGCTTTCCGTACACGCTCACGGACTTCTGGACCCGGGCGAGGTAACCATCGAAGTAATCGGTGATGCTGGCCACGCCGAAGACGATTGCCGCCGCGAGATCCGAGTCCGGC
>JBIIXZ010000298.1:0-2673 GCA_044347055.1 Bdellovibrionia bacterium
GTCGGTGCGCATGGGGTGGTTATAAGGGTATCCGGTACCATTTGCCACCTTGCCGGAGCGCCGTTACCCTTGGGGTATGGAAAAGGCCAAGAAGACGACCGCGCGGAAGCCCAAGCTCGATCTCGATACGGTTTATCAACGGGTGCTGAACACCCTGGTCCGTCTCGCGCCCAAGGACCTGACCTATTCCAAGATTTCGCGCTTTACGGGAGTGCCCCGTCCCACGCTTTATTATTACTTCGGAAACACCGTCGAGAACCTCGTCGGAGAGGCCGTCCGCTATGGAACGAAGGTCTTCCTGCAGCTCTATGAAATGGGCGAGGATGGTTCGTCTCCGGACTGGAATACGCTTCAGTACAAGCGCATGGTGCGTTCGCTTCGACTCGTGCGTGAGTACCCGTGGAGTCCGTCTCTCTATCTCCGGTACCGCAATGACCAGGGTGCCGTCGGCAAGACGATTCGCGAGGTGGAGCACCACTACCTTCAGGAGGTGGCGCAGCTCTGGAAGAAGATGCACGGCAAGGCTGCCGACCTGGATGTCGTGAAGTATTCGGGCGCTCTCAAGCTCGGCCTGTTTTTCGCTCTGGCGTCCGACGGGGGGCTCAAGGTTCCGCAGAAGGATGCAGATCTCGAACGCTGGGCCCGTGAGATTTCACAGCACCTTTCGGCCGCCATGCTGCTGAAGCTCAAGGGCTGAGGCGGGGCTGACCACCGGAGGGTGTGTCGCCGTGGACCCATCTTGTGTCGTTTTCACGAACCCGCAAACTGGAGATATGGGGCATCTCTCGCAGCTGGGGCACAAATGACGGGGCAATCAGGCGCGTTTCGTTCCGGCCAATCGGTCGTGAGTGTCCTTGTCGGCGCCGGAATCACCATGGCGCTGCTCGGTGGCGTCATCACCATGATCCAGTACTCACAGAAGGCCGGGCAGGGCGTTCAAGGAAAGTCGGAGTTCGGAGCGCTGGTTGATTCGGTCCGGAGCATCACCTCAAGCGGCGACGCCTGCAAATCGGCGTTCGTGGACGGCGGTGGAGCTGTGGTGAAGATTCCCGCTCCCTCCGCAAGCGCTGACTCGGTGGTCGAAGCCGAGGCAATCCGAGTGGGCGGCGTGGATTTTGTGAAAAAAGGCGAAGTGACGGGTGCGGTTTCTCTTCAGGCGATCCGCCTGACCAGGCCGAAGGGCACGAGCGATCTCATGACCGTTCAGCTCGTCGGACAAAAGAAAGGCGAAGTGCTCGGCACCCGCGATCTTCAGAACGCAAAGCCGCTCGTGCTTCAGGCGAGCTTCGGAGCCGATGGAGTCATTTCGAGTTGCCAGGGAGGGGGAGCAGGGAATGAGGGACTTTCTGGAGCGATCGGGGCGTGGTGTGGTCTTAGCGTCACTCAGGCCACCGGTTCCGAAAATGTCGAGATGATCAAAATTAACAACTTGGCGCTGCCCAAGGGTGAAAAGCGGCTCGTTGCCGCATGTCTCGGGCATGACCCTTCAGTGAGCTGTCCGGCGGGTTATGCCAAGGTGTTTCATTGGTCGACGGCAGAAGTGATGCGGACTCAGACCCCGGGAAAGCTCGAGTTTTGCGTGAACGTCTCCAGTGCGCCTGCGGTCGCAGGTGTCCAGTCTTGTCCAGAGGGCATGAGTCTGGTCGGTAATCCGGGTGCGCGAAGTGCCTACTGCATCGATACGCAGAGAAGGCCGAGGGCTGTGTTCAAAGTGGCGACCAAGGCCTGCTTCGCTGAGGGCAAGAGGATGTGCAACCACAACGAGTGGAGCACCGCCTGCCATCAGCAGAACTCGGCGCAGAAGCCCAGTCCGCAAATTCCTGAGATGAATCTTTCGGCACTGGATGCTCGTGAGTGGATCTATTCGATGCAGACGTGGTCGGGAGGATCGCATATCGGAGGTCAGTTCCTGGGCGGGAGCCTGGTTTACGGACCCAAGAACTGTGACGTCGGTTCGGCGCTCTCCGACGAAGTCGAGGCGGCTGTTGCAAACACGTCGTACCGGTGCTGTAGTCAATAGACTCTTCTTCAGTGGCGAGTGGGGCCGTGTCTTCGCTGACACATCTTGTATCGTTTGGACGAACCCGCATACTGTAAGTATGAGGCAGCTTTCGCAGCGGGGGTGAAAATGACAATCCACACAGGCGCGGTGCGTTCCGGCCAATCGATCGTGAGTGTTCTTGTCGGAGCCGGCGCCTCCATGGCGCTATTGGCTGGCGTCATCACGATGATCCAGTATTCACAGAAGGCTGGCCAGGGCGTTCAAGGAAAGTCGGAGTTCGGAGCGCTGGTCGATTCGGTCCGGAGCATCTCCTCAAGTAGCGATGCGTGCAGATCGGCGTTCGTGGATGCGAGTGGCGCCGTTCTGAAAGTGCCGGCTCCGTCGGCAAGCGCTGACTCGGTGGTCGAAGCCGAGGCGATCCGAGTGGGCGGCGTGGATTTTGTGAAAAAAGGCGAAGTGACGGGTGCTGTTTCTCTTCAGGCGATTCGGCTGACCAGGCCGAAGGGCACCACGGATTTGCTCTCCGTTCAGCTCGTCGGACAAAAGAAGGGCGAAGTGCTCGGCACCCGCGATCTTCAGAACGCAAAACCACTCGTGCTTCAGGCGAACTTCGCGTCAGATGGTTCGATCGAGAGCTGCCAGGCGGGCTCCGGAAATACAGGTGGCGCGGT
>JBIIXZ010000104.1:0-9167 GCA_044347055.1 Bdellovibrionia bacterium
CCCGAGGCTGTCTGTTCCGAGCCAGTAGGTCGACGACGGCCGCGCGAGCCGATATTCGATGGCCTGCACGCTCGGATCGTGCGGCGCGATCCAGGGAGCAATCAGCGCGAGCACGATCGACAGGAGAAGGGCGGCCAGCAGCGCCGAGGCCAGCTTGTCGGAACGCAAAAGCGACTTCATGGAGCCCTCCTCGAGGTGCGAAGCCTCGGATCGGCCCAGGCGAGAAGCAGCTCGGTCATCGCATTGAAGAATACCAGCACCAGTCCGAAGACCAGGGTCGTTCCCATGACGAGCGGATAATCGCGATTGAGGACTGCAGAAACGAAGTAGCGGCCCATTCCCGGAATCTGGAAGAGCGTTTCCACGAGGAACGATCCGGTGAGCAGGTGGGCGGCGACCGGACCGAGAAGGCCGATGCACGGAATCCATGCATTGCGGAGCGCATGCCTCCAGAGGACCGCATCGCGGGTCAGGCCCTTCGCGCGTGCAGTCCGGATGTAATCCTGCTCGAGCACATCCATGACGCTTCCACGCATGAGTCGGGTGATGAGTGCCATCGGACGAAGCATCAGCGTGAAAGCGGGAAGGATCCAATGCGACGGCCCTTCCCAAAGAGCCGGAGGTAGCCAGTTCAGCTGGATCGAAAATAGCCAGATCAGCAGGCTCGCCACGAGAAATCCGGGCAGGCTCACGGTCGACAGAAGGGTCAGGCGGACCCAGCGGTCCCAGAGCGCATTTCGGCTCGCGCCCGAATAGATTCCCAGCGGCACGCCGATCAGGAGTGCCGCGAGCAGCGAGAGGCCTCCCAGCGACAGCGAATGGGGCAGGGCCATGGAGAGGATTTCGGTGACGGAGCGATCGGGATGCTGGAAAGAGGTTCCGAAGTCACCGGAAAGCGACGAGCGAATCCATCGTCCGAACTGCACGAAGAGTGGAGCGTCCAGTCCGTAACGATGCTCGATCTGTCGCTGCACCTCGGCCGGAAGCACTCGATCGGAATCGAACGGCCCGCCCGGCGCAAAACGAACCAGGAAGAACACGGCAGTCATCAACAGTCCGAGGACCATCAACGAATGCAGCAGGCGTTTGAGCGAGAGTTCCAGCATCAGCTCTCCCTCGGAAACTCCACCCAGCCTGAGGCCACCGGAAAGCTCCTCGGCGGCCTCTCGCACCTGCGAAGGTGCGAGAGCAGCGCGGTGTAGGCGCATAGGAAGGAATCGAATGCCGTGAGGCTGGAGGCAAGCTTCCGCATGTCGCGCTCGTAAATGAAGATTCCTCGCTGGGACACGAGCTGCTCGAGGAATTGAAGGCGCGCGTGGGCACCCTCCTCGAGTTTTCGGTAGCGGGACAGGAAGCGACGATCGAGCCCGAGCTGCTGGCACAGGCGAAGCGCCGTGAGCTTGGGCAGGGCTTCGACCAGCTTCTTTCTGTCCAGATAGTGCTGCAGGAAATGCATCCTCGCGGTGAGCGGCGCGCGGTTTCCTCCAAACGCCTCATCGACTTCGAACTGCATGGCCTTCGGCAGTGGTGCAAGCACGTGATGCCGGATCCAGAGTTCGACGGGTCGCTGGGTGTAGGCCGTGAACTCCAGCAACGGCCCCCGGCGCTCCTTGGCCAGCTTCCTCGAAAAACGAGACATCCATTCCACTGCGGATTGCCCTGGCTTCGGCGCGAGAAAGGAGGGCGGCAGCGTCAATGGGACATTGACCGCCATCCGGGTCAGCTCCTCATCGGGGTCCCTCAAGGCGTCGATCAGGGCCTGATCGCCCGAGGTCAGCGTTTCGCCCGGCGAGTTTTCTTCTGCTGAGTGACGCGGCCCTGAAATCCGATCACGAATGTCGAGCAGGAAGATCTTCTGTTCCTTGGGGTAGTACTCGAGGATGGATAGCGCCGTCTTGTTGTTCTTGGCGCCCGCAAGCTCTAGCCCCAGGTATCGCTCACGCACAAGTGACCTTGACCTCCAGGCCACGTGCCACCGCCTTGAAGGGCAGGTGCCTCACGCCGAGCGTCTCGAGCCGGCTTCGGATCTGCTGGCGCTGTTCAGCTCCGTTCGGTGTGTCGGAGGATTCGGGAAGGTACAGAAAGAAGCATCCGCCTCCACCCGCGCCGCAGACTTTTCCGCCGACGGCTCCGAGCTTCCAGGCTTCGGCAAATGCCTGGTCCATCTGTTCGGTGGTGATTCCCTGCGCCAGCGTGCGGCGGAATTCCCATTCACGCGCGATTGCGGCGCCAACGCCATTCCAGTCCTGCAGGGCCAGGGCATGGTGCAGCTTGCGCGTGGCTTCGGCAATTCCGGTGAAGCCGTACTTCGTTGCGGAGTCTCCATCAATCAGCTGCTTGAACAGGGCCCAGTTGTTGATTCCCGAGTTTCGCGACTGTCCGGAATAAAAGAGCAGCAGGCGCTTCTCGAGCTCCTTCATGGTCGCGTCCGGCAAGGATTCGCGCGAATGCTTGCCAGGGTTCCATTGCAGGGCCTGCAGTCCGCCAAACATCGCTCCGTAATAGTCCTGCACTCCGGCAGGAACCCGGATCACCGTGGTTTCAATGTCACGGACGATCGCGATCAGGTCTTCGCCTTCCAGTGCAACGTTCGGCGCATGGCCGCCACGCGACCATGCGGCCAGCGCTCCGGCAAGAGATACGGAAAGCGTGGAGCTGCCTCCGAGTCCCGCTCCGGCAGGACTGCGAGCCTGCGTCTGGACGAGCAGCGAACCCTGCGGAGGAGTCTTTCGTTTTTTGGCAAAGAAGCGCAGGAGCTTTCCGTGAAGCTCGAGCTGCGGCGGAAGCTTGAGTGGCTCATCAGCGAGAATCCGTTCCCACGGCACCTTTTGTTCGAATTTCTGGTCTTCCGCGCGAAGCACGGCATTCGGAGTGCCGCTGATGACGGCCTCGATGTGAGTCTGCGCCCAGAGATCGATGCCCAGATTGATGGTCATCGGCTGGTCGAAGAACAGGTGGAGCGGCCAAAGATCCAGCGTGCCGCCCGCGAGGTCGATCCGGGTCGGGGCGCGCGAATCAATGATCATGTTCGAGCATCCCGATATAAGGAAGGCCGCGGTGCCTGCCTTCGTGGTCGATGCCGTAGCCGACGACGAATTCCTTGCCGAGCTTGAAGCCCCAGTAGTCGATCGGAGGCGAGATCTTCAGGCGCTCTTCCTTCACCAGCAGCGCGCAGCTCTTGAGCGAAGCGGGCCTGCGTGCCCGGAGCATGTTCAGGATGTAATTGAGCGTGAGCCCGCTGTGCACGACGTCCTCGATCACGAGTACGTGCTTGCCTTCGAGCGGTTCATTGATGTCGAGCGTGACCTTCACTTCGCCTGAAGTGACGGAGCGGTTGTAGGCCTTCACTCCGAGGAATTCCGTCGTGAGCGTCAGGTCGAGCTGACGGATGAGGTCGGTGAAGAAGATGAAGCTGCCCTTGAGGACGCAGATCGCAACCAGCTCCTTGCCGGCGTAGTCCTGGCGGATCTCGCGAGCGAGCTCGGCGATCCTTTCCTTGAGCTTGGGTTCGGAAATCAGGATCCGGGGAAGCTTGCTGGCGAAATCATCAGGCGTCGACACGAGCGGTTCTCCTTACTTTTGACCGTGCGTTTCGGGCTCGTGGCAGAAGCGGCAGCGTGCCTCGTACATTTCCTTGGCCCCGACGGCGACGGTGGAATTCGGATCCAAGTTTCCCACGGTCCGCTGGGTTCTGGAAGCGGGAGAACCGCAAACCACGCAAACAGCCGAAAGTTTCGTCACGGCTTCCGCGACCGCCAGCAGCTTCGGCATGGGTCCGAACGGCTGTCCCCGGAAGTCCATGTCCAGTCCGGCGACGATCACGCGCATTCCGCGGTAGGCGAGCTTGTTGGCCACCTCCACCACGCCGTCATCGAAGAACTGGGCTTCGTCGATTCCCACCACGCGGGTGTTGTCATCGACGAGATCCAGAATTTGACGCGAGTTGTCGACGGCGATCGAGGGAAGGCGGTTGGCGTCATGGCTCTGGACATGGTCCTTGGAGTACCGGTCGTCGATTCGAGGCTTGAAGACCTGGACCTTTTGGCGGCCAATCTGGGCGCGCTTGCAGCGCCGGACCAGCTCCTCGGTCTTTCCGCTGAACATGCTCCCACACACGACTTCGATGAACCCCTGCAGCGCACGATGAAACATGAAAGTTCAGTACACTCGAACCCAGATTATTCCAAGCTGCAGGCAGAGACTGATGCGGAGCATCCAAGGTAAGTCCTGATTTCTGGGTCAGTACCCAGAATTTTTTCAATCCGGACTCGCGGAGAGGGATGGGTTTCCGATTCGCCGACCAAGTGGTCCTCCTCGCAGAGGTCCCGGATGCTGTTGCCGACCGCCGCCCATCTCTGGGGCTCCGGATACTCGCTTCCCCATTGCCGGAGCGCACGTGAGGAAATCCTGACCGCCACCCAGTCGGCGAAGGCCTCGGAGAGCTGGTCGTTCCGGCGGCATTCGACTCGGGATCGGGGGGTTGCCGCGAGTCCTGCGGTGATGAAGCAGGCTCCCAGCCGATCAAAGGCAGGGATAGCCCAGCCGGTGCTTCGAAGCTCGCAGGGGTCGATCGCGTGCGCCAGCTCGTGGGCGATGGTGAAGACGAGATTGAACCGAGAGCTGGTGCCCAGCACATAGGCCCCTCCGAATCGAAGCCGTCGGGGGCTTTGAGAGTCGCTTTCCAGGCGTTCATAGGTGGCCTGCGAGCTCAGCAGCAGTTCAGGCTCATTCGGGTACCCGAGCTGCGGAGATGGAAAATCCAGTCTCGTGGCCTGAATCCGCGATAGCAGCTCTCGCCGGTCACGCGGAAGAAATGCCGGCTGCTCCTCAATCCAGCGAGACAGTTCGGCCTTCACCCAGCGTTCAATCTCCATGATACGCGACTTGCGCTTTTCGGAGAAAACGGAGGCGATCCAATCCTTCTGGGCCGACTGGATTTCGCGGATGGCGGCCTCCGATTCGGAATCGAGCCACACCTCTCCCGTGGGATCAGTAAAGGTGCCGATTCCAAAATCGGGCTGCGACCTGCAGAACTCATCAAACAGCCTGCGGCAGCGCTTTTCTATTCTTCGCGATTGCTGGAGCGAACTGCCTGCGCCCGGCACCCAGCGCGGCCGAGTGGAGGTTCGCCACAGGTCCCAGGCCACCAGCGTCAGGAGCGCGATGCCTATCGGAATGAGGATCCGGAGTTTCCTGGTCATGAAATTCCAAACAGCGCCGAAAGCGTTTTAAAGGCGACCCAGCTGATCGCGACCATGCCGCTGACGAACAGGAGGACGAAAGCCACCTTGGGAAAGATGGCAATCGTGAGCGCCCGGAAGAAGCTCGTTTTGTAGATCTCCGACAGGGCAATCGTGAGCGTGGCAATCATGGCGATCGGAGCCACCAGGGCACCGACGATCGGCACGACTGCCCAGAGCGCGGCTGCAGAGGAAAAGCAGACGATCCGAATCATGGTCGAGAACCGGATCGGCCGTTCCGAATCCACCAGCACTCGCGCGGCCACGAACACCAGAATCGAAGTCGTGAAAACTCCGGCAAGCGTGGCGAACGGGTCCAGCAGAACCGACGAAGCTCCCCAGAACCAGGGTAGTACGAGTTCCTTGAATTTCATCCAGGCTTCGGCCGGAATCTCCGACTGGGCATGCCTTCCCGGAGAGTCGATCGAGGAGAGGTCGCCTGCGAATTCATTCCACAGTCCCGCGCCTTCGCGGTACCCGCGCTGAATGGACTCGAACAGAGGCACCTTCCAGAGGAAGGAGATGGCGGCAGCAAGCCAGTTCGTGACCACTGCGAAGAGCAGTGGCATGACCAGTCCGCCATCACGCGGCATTGCCGCAAAGAATCTTCCGGGATGGACAAGCAGGCGGGACGTGGTCCGGAAGTAATGGCCGATGTACCGGACCGGCATCCCGCTCTTGCTCACAGCTTGTCCCAGGGCAGCGCCGATTCCAGTGCCGGATCGAGCTCCAGGATTTCGCGGCGGTTCGAGAGCGTATCGCGCCCCAGCACCTTGCCGCCCTCTTTCCAGAACTCGAGCTTTCGGAGCACCTGAGCCTTGTCATTCTTGAGCGAAACTTCCAGGGCTTCCTTGCCCGGCTTCCGCTCGGGAAGGAATGCCTTCACCTTGTTTCCGCTCAGCCGATCGAGAATCGAGGTGACCTTCGAATCATCATCCTGTGTCGAGGCGCCATCGCGAGCCCATTTTCCGTCCTTTTTGGTGAACACTACCGGACTACCGCCGAGCGAGGCCGAACGGAACGTGACCTCGCGTGCATTGAACCGGTCCATGGAGCCGAGCAGCCGTGAGAGGCGCAGGTCCTGGATGGATTTCTCGAGTCTCTGGCGAGCCGTGCCCTCAAGCTCATAAACCGGATCCAGGTTGGAAGCGGTCAGGAGAAGCTTTTCCATCTCCGAGGATTTCTTCTGAAGGAGCTGGAGAGTGATCGGCTTCTCACCCTGCTTTGCAAGCGAGATTTCGAGCACCGGCCTGGCTCCGGACAGCACCCTTCGCGCCTCGGGCGAAGTCTTCTGCTCTGCCGCAAATTCGCGGGCCGACAGGTAGGCGATTGCCGAGCTCCAGTTGTCGATGTTTTCAATGTCGCCCGGAAGGGCCGAAAATGTGGCGCCGTTTTCACGACCGCTCAGCGTCCACTGCAGGTCCTTCTTTGATGCTTCGAAGGAAGATTTCGCGCTCTTGTAGCGAATGCTCGAAATTTCGCCCGAATGCAGGGTCAGGATCTTCTTGTCGCGCCAATGGGTGAGCGGCTTGGAGATCGTCTCCTTGAAAGAGGTTGGAATCATCAGGACTCGTGCGTCCGGCGCCGGAGACTCGCCCGTTTTCATTCGCTCCACCAGGGCGAAGCGCGAATCGCCGAGGGGATGCACATCGCCGAGGACGAGCGCAACCCGACTGCCGGACTCATCCGTGATCTCCACCCGCTGCGCCGACTTTCGCTGATCGTCTGAAAGGCCGTACTCGCCAAGAAGCGTCGCACGCTTTTCAGCGGGCTCCGCGGCAAGGTCGATCGAATCCGTTGGCAGCAGGTTATTGAGCGAGGAGAGCAGCGAGTGGACGTTCACCTCATCGGCACGAAGCTTCGAGGGCGAGCGCAGCTCCCACTTGGAGTTCGTGCCGGCGAGGCACTGCTTGGCCGCAAGATCCAAGCATCCGAGGCGAATGAGTGACGCGCCCTGGATCAGGGTCACCTCCGCCACCTGGTTCTCGTCCAGCAGGAATACCTTCTTTTCCTGTGCCTTCTGCTTTTCGGTATCGGGCTTCTTCTTGAACTCCAGCCAATAGACGCCGGTGCTGAGTACGGTCAGTACTCCTGCGAGCGCGACAGGCCGGGTCCAGCTGGGACTCTGGGTTGCCATGGTTTTACTCCTCCATCACAAGCGCTTGCGATAAGCCCAAAAGCCGATGCCGCCGGAAGCAATCAAGAGCGGCATCGCGATCACGGACACCAGGAAGATCAACGTTCCCTGCTTCTGCGAGAGTTCGATCTTTCCAATCGTTGCGTCCTTGGGGCGAATCGAGATCATGTTCTCGTCTTCCATGACCCAGGATGCGGCATTCAGGAAGAGGTCGGCATTGCCCACGAGGCGCGAGAAGTTATTGTTCGCGAAAAGTGAGCTCGCGAACACGACCAGCCGGGTATTCCGGGGTGCCTTCGACTCCTTCTGCTTGCCTTCGACGGCAACGATCGCATTCAGAGGACCGGCCTTGTCGGTCGGATTCTGCTGGACCTTGCCCTCGCCGAGCTCCTTGAAGTTCGCTTCCGCCCAGGCCTTCGGAGTGGACTGCCCGAGCCATTGGACGTTCAAGCTGGCAGGAGCTCCCGGCAGGATCTCGATCGGACGGGCAAACGGCATCGCGGCGTTCAAGGCAAAGTCCTTGGTGATGGCGTTGTCCTTCGAAAAGGTGGGCAGGATCACGACGGAAGGGTCGAGATTCAGCACGCGCGAGAACGGATCCACGAGCATCGCCTTCGCCGGCTGCACGTGCCACGAGGCAAGCACCGGCAGCAGCTCGGCGGCCGGCTCGCCTCCCTTCATGTCGACATCAAGCGCAACGAGGGCACGACCCCCGTTTGCGAGGTAGTCGCGGATGAGCGGAACCTCCTGCGGAAAGAAGGCCTTCTGTCCTCCCCAGATTGCCAGTGCATTGCAGCTCTCAGGAATCTTTCCTTCCGTCACGAGGTTGAGCTCACGAATCTCGTAGGCCTGGTTGACCAGTCCCTTCCGGACTGCATCGAACCCTTCGGCGTCAGTGGCAGTAAAGGATTTTTCGCCATGCCCGGTGAGGACGCAGAGCTGCTGCGAAGTCTCCTTGTTGAGCTTGATCAAGGCATTCGTGACCTTTTCTTCGGTGAGCTCCGTAACCTGGCTGTCGCGTGCGCCCGAGACGATCTGGAGCGTTCCGTAGCTGCGGATTCCCGCCTGCTTGGTTCGGATGGGCTCCTTGTTCGGGTCGACGATCTCGATCTCGATCTTCGACGGATTCAGAGCGCGATAATTCTCGAGGAAGGAGCGGCTATTCTCCGCCTGTTCCACTTTTCCGAAATAGACGAACTTGATCGTCTGCTTGAGCTCGCGCGCGATCTTCTTCGTCTGGTCCGAAAGCGTGTGGAGCTGGTCCTTGGTCAGGTCGACCTTTCCCGGATTGCGGTGCCCCAGGAAGTTGATCACGCCGAGGATCGCGATCACGAGCAGTGTCGTCATCACTGAGTGCGATCCATAAGCGACGGCGCGGCCCTGGAGCCTCCTGCGATTGAGCACGATGAACCCGGCGAGGTCGGCGACGAGCAGCACGCCGAGCGCGATGTTGAGCCATTTGTACTCTGGAACAATGCTCACCGTGAACAGCAGCGTGAAGGCAAGCGCTGCAGCGCCGATGCCGAGAAGGGTCGTGGTCTCGAACTTCTTTTTCTGATTTTCCATGTCGGCTTACCTCCAGCGGAACGAGTCGAGGACTCGGTGCGTGAGAAACAGGCCCAGGCCGATGAACGACAGATAATAGATGATATCGGTCGAGTTCAGGATGCCCTGGCTGAAATTGTTATAGTGGTTGATGAGTGACAGGTAGTTGAGGACATCTCCCCAGGTCGATCCTACGGACTGCGCAGCCCAGTTGATGAGCCAGAAGAACAGGCCGAACGCAAACG
>JBIIXZ010000133.1:0-7503 GCA_044347055.1 Bdellovibrionia bacterium
AGACACCTCTCCGGCAACCTGGCATCTGGCGCTGACCAACCAGGTCGGGCTGGCGGAACGCTCGATCCTGTTTGATTCAGACCCCGGATTTCAGATCTGGAACCAGCCCGTGAGCTCCTATCGGTACCGCACCTTCCACCCCGAAACAGGAGCCTTCGGACCCATCGAAAGCTCTCGCGTGGAGCTGTCCTCTTTCAGGCAGGACCGATTTGCAGGGCTCCGCGCTCCAGGCACGCGCTGGATCATCGGAGTCGAAATGGAAGTCGAGTTCGTCTACGAAAAACGTCCGGATCTGGGCAGCATCGACAATCCTGAAACGGATCAATTTCGGCGGCCGATCTATCGATATGATCTCGAGCTGGATTCCACCGGCACCATCATCGGAGGAGAGTGGTGGACACGGCTCCATCCCGACGTGATCTGGAGCCCGCTTCCACGCTCGACGCCAACTACCGTGGGAGACGACCTGCTCCGCTCCGATCCCGGCAGCTGGAGTCTTGGCTCTGCACTTCCTGAAAAGTGGGCAGATGCCGCCAGGCAGTCCGTCACGACGTTTCAGCCTCTCGGAAAAATCGTCAATCAACTGGTTCAATGGGCACGGTGAAGTCGCCTGAGGAAGGAATTAAAAAATGTCTGCAATCCGATTTCCATTCGAGGCATTTCTCGTCATCCTGTCGCTGGTCCTCTCCGGCGAGACCCGGGCATTGGCGGGGCCGGCAGGAACCCGAATCACCGCAACGAAGACTGCGACTGCTGAATGGCAGAGACAGGAAAAATACTCCTGGTCGCTCATCGAGAATCTTCAGGTGCCCACCCAGGTCACGCTGGTCATTCCACAGGGCCAGAAGGCCGTCGTAGGATTCAACCTCGTGGCCACGAGACTGGGCCCCGAGGTGCTGCTTTCTGGAGGAACCGTGAGCGGAGAAGTCTGCGTCACCAATACCGGCAGCTCCTCGACGGAGGGACTCCGAATTCGTGACCAGCTCGAGCAGGAAGTCAGCCCGGGAATCTGGCGATCGGTGGCGAGAACGACGATTCCGGTGCGATTCGAACTTCGCGCACGAACTCGCCGCTGTTACCCGTACCAATTTTCAGAAGCGCTGGATCCTGCCGCGAATTACCGGAACAAGGCGATCATCGCGATCGACAACTTCTCAGGATATGAAGGCCAATCCAGGTCGATCACCGTCATCACTCCCGTCGAAGCACGCTACTCGACGTCCACTCTGGACGCTTCGGCGACCCTCTTCGACCCCTTTTCGTGTCCGGCTGGATTCAGCTGCGAACTTTCCGGAACCAGCACCTTCATCACGGACAGCCTGACGGTTCCCTTCACGGTTCTCCTCAGCAATGTCTCAGCACCTTGCGGACAGACTCTGATCGCCTCCGACACCGGAACCCTCGTCCCCACGGATACCCAAGTTCCGGTCACCGCCTATGCGGAGGTCAGCATCTTCACCGGAAGCTGCCGCCCGGGTGATGCCAGGCGCGGAACTCCATGATGCCCGTTTTCAAGTTCCGGCGCTCCTGATATCCACGGACGCATCATGATCTCTCCTCTCTTTGATGCGGCAGAATGGACCGAAATCACGGGCTTCCAGTTTCAGGACATCACGTTCCACCGGTCGAAGTCGACCGGAGCCGTCCGAATCGCCTTCAACCGTCCTGAAGTTCGAAACGCGTTCCGCCCACAGACCGTGGATGAGCTCCTGACCGCGCTCGAATGGTCGCACCGCGCGAACGACGTGGGCGTGATCCTGCTCACGGGCAATGGCCCATCACCAAAGGATGGCGGCTGGGCATTCTGCTCGGGCGGAGATCAGTCGGTGCGTGGAAAATCCGGGTACGAGTACCGCGAGAACAAGCCCGGAATGCCGCAGTCCCACGGCAGGCTCCACATCCTGGAAGTCCAGCGCATGATTCGCTTCATGCCGAAAGTCGTGATCGCGCTTGTTCCGGGATGGGCCTGCGGCGGAGGACATTCGCTTCATGTCGTCTGCGACCTGACGATTGCGTCGCAGGAACACGCGGCCTTCATGCAGACCGACGCCCGCGTCGCCAGCTTCGACGGGGGTTTCGGCTCAGCCTACCTGGCTCGACAGATCGGCCAGAAGCGCGCTCGCGAGGTGTTCTTTCTGGAGCAGAAGTACTCCGCACAAGAAGCCTTTCAGATGGGAATGGTGAACAAGGTCGTGCCCCATGCCGAGCTCGAGAAGGTCGGCATCGATTGGGCCCGTACCATCTGCAGCAAATCACCGACGGCCATCCGCATGCTGAAATTCGGCTTCAATCTCGTGGACGACGGAATCGTGGGCCAGCAGGTCTTTGCCGGAGAAGCCACCCGTCTGGCCTACGGCACCGACGAGGCCCAGGAAGGCCGCAACTCATTCCTCGAAAAGCGCGAAGCTGACTTCGGAAGGTATCCCTGGGTGTACTAGGGCACCCTCTCCTACTCGCAGAATCAGCGGTTTTTTACCATGAAGTCAACCCGCTGACGCCGGCCGAACGGACTTCTTGCGATGCATCAGTCCCCGGTATTACCCTAAAGAGATGCTCTCCTCGAAAAACCGAACCGCTCTCTCCGCCATTGCGACCGTGATGCTGGCCATGCTGGCTGGCACGTCAGCGCACGCCGGCCGAAAGGAGTTCCTCAAGCTCCAGGGACGCACGGTGGCGGAGCTGACTCCGCCGGGGTGGACCGTCGCTCCTCAAGGCTTCGCGGCTGGTGACCTCAACAAGGACTCGGTCGAGGACTGGGCCATCGTGTTCGAGACGGCAGTGAAGAACAAGAAAAAGGAAATTCCCCGGGAGCGGGTACTCGTCGTCGCCGTCGGCTCATCGGAGGGAAAATTCACTCCCCTGCTCACGAATGATCGTCTGATCCTCAAGAAGGAGCGCGCAAGCGACAAGGACCCCTTTGACGGGGTCGAGATCTTGAATCGGGTGCTCCAGGTCGATTTTTCGGGAGCCGCCGGCTGGGAATGGGATGCCGCCTACAAGTTCAGGTGGGAAAACGGCGATTTCTACCTGATTGGATCGGAACACCACTCCACCCAGCAGTCCGATCCGTCGAACGAGTACCGCCTCATCACGTACTACCCGACCTCGAAATATGAGGTGGCCAAGCCCAGAAAAGGCAAGCAGCTCATCCCGCTCGAAAACTCAAGACCACTCAAGCTCGGCGAGGTCGGCCCAGCCCGCACCTTTGAACCCCACGTCGAGCGCGAAGGTCTGGCGCGAACACGCTAGCTCCGTCCCCCCTCAATAAACATGGACGCGGTTGATGCCGCCGTCCGGATGGATCTCGAATCGGAGACGATCGGTGACCGGGCCCGAGGTGATGTCGAAGGCCTTCCGGTTTGCGGCAAAGGCCTTCACATCCGTCAGCGGTACCAGCTCGCTCCAGTCCTCGCCCTCGGCATGAAGGATCCGAACGGCTCGCGGGTTATTGTTCACGAAATGCTCGAAATCCAGGACGATTCGGCGAACCGGAACTTTCGCCCCAAGCCGAATCTCGAGGGTTTCGAAATGTCCGGCACGTCGACTCCGGGCCGACTCGAATCCATCGAACATATGAAGAGGCGGATACGGAGAAATGACCTGGCTTGCCGGGCCGTAATGCTCGTTCGTGACTCCCGCAACCCGACCCCCGTTGGCCAGGCTCGCCCAATCGACGGCGCCGCCAGCCGCCGGGCTTCGAGCCTCGACCGCCTCAAACGGAATCGTCAGCGGCTTGGAAGGCTTCGGAATCTCCGGCACGAATCGTTTGGGCTTTGCCGTCTCGATCGGCGCGAAGCCACTCTTTGCGAATTCCGGAAGCTCGGAAAAAAGCCCCAGACGTGAGAGCCCTCCGTCAGGAAACATCTCGACTTGGATCTGCACAACCTCTGCCGTAGGTTCAGGCAGCTCCATGCCGAGCAGACTATGGCCTTGAAGCGGAAGCCGGTCCACGAGCGTCCGCCATGCACCTAATCGAGAGTCGCGTCCGAGAAGGCGGACGGACTCGGGATGATTGCCGTCGTGGAACTGAGTCGACAGGCTCACCCATCGAATTCGGGCAGGAGCCGGGAGCTCGAGCTCCACGAAGTCCATGCCAGCGGGGTTGTGCCGTGCGGACTCCCAGCTATCCATCACCTTGCCTTGGCGGCAGTACAGCCGCGGATCGAAGGCAGGAAGCCGGGTGCTGATGAGGTTTTCAGCTCGAGCAAACCTCTGATTCGAAACCCGAAGAATCTCAGCCCGCGCAGCAAGATTCCACTCAGCAAGCGGATCTACCGGTCCTCGCTCAACAATCGGATCCGGAAGCTGCGGCTGGAAGGCACGAAAGATCAGCTCTCGATAACCGAGATTCACTCGTTGCTCCTGCGGAACAGCCGAATCATCGAATCGAGAAACAAATGCGCCAAAGTCGATCCCGCTGAAATCCAAATGCCGCAAAAGTCTTTGGGCCGCCTGCGAAACAAAGCGCACGCCGGAATTGTCGGCGTTGCAGAAAATCACGAACCCCCTGCCCGAGTCCGGGCCCGAGAAGCAGTGAAGGAACAGAGCTCGATACCCCTCATTCGAACCCTGATGCAGCATCAGGCGATTCTCTCCCGCCTCGATGACAAAGACACCCAGACCGATCTCGCAGCCCATGAACTCACGGCAACCGAGATCCCTGCCAAAAAGCATCTGGACGGCAGTATCGTGCGAAATCGCGCTGGAACCTTCGAGCTCGCGATAAGCCTGCTCGAGATGTCGCAGGACCAGGGCCATGTCTTCTGCCGATCCCACTGCTCCGGCTGCGAATCCTGGAAAGTTCAAGCGCCCCCCGGGAACGCGATCTCCGGAATCAAAAAACCCGTCGGCTACCGAAAGTCCTGGAGCTGGCTCATGTGAAAAGCTCGTGCGCTGTAAACCCAGACGCTTCAAAAACCCGCCGATGGCCTCGTCTGCCGCTTCTCCAGTCAGTCGTTCGACCAGATGCTCCAGCACCAGAAACCCCCCGCCTGAATATTGAAAGCGAGTTCCAGGAGGATTCACCACGCGTACGCCCGGATAACCCGCAGCCGCCGCAGCCGACGTTCCTTGAATCAGTTCCACGACCTCCGGCATCTGGACTGAACGTTCAAAGCCCTTCACATAATGCTGGCCGAGCGCAAGATGGCTCATCAGATGGGCGATCGTCACCTGCTCCGGATCAATACCAGGACCCGCCGCCTGCAACTGCACCGGAGAGCCCAGCTCGCGAAGCAGCGAATTCACTGAATGACCGGGCGCTATCCCTCGCTCACGGAACAACTCCATGGCATACGCCGACGCGATCGTCTTGCTCAGTGACGCCAGCTCAAATGCGGTTCCAGCTTCGCAGCCGAGGCCCAGCGGTTGAATGGCTTCACGAGAAAGAATGGCTACTCCCGCAGCCTGAACTCCATGATCGGCACGAAGCTGGTCGAGATCGCTGATGACGGAATCAGGAGCATTCAACCGAAGACGCGCTTCCGTGATCTGCCATAACGCTTCGCGCGCCGCCGAGAGCTCTTCCTCCTGCGAACGCAGAAGGCGCCGCTTCAATGCTTCGAGCATCTCGCCGCCAGACTTGCCGCGCGCGGAAATCAGAAACTTGAAGCCAAAGTGCTCGCGGTACTGCGAGCCGAGCTGTCGAAGCTGCCCCAGGATCTCTTTCTCGGACTCGGATACTCCCGCCTGCTCGGCCGCAGCCAGGGCGTCCAAGCCACGCCGGGGCTCGCCAATATCCCCATGAAAGGAGGCCGCCTCGAGCACGTCTTCGATCTGGAACGATTCCACCAGCGCTCGCGCACGCGAAGGGTCAAAGGCAGGAAGATCCGCCATCGCACGCGCGAATTTCACGGATCCGCATGCCTCGAAGAACCGGCAGAAGCGCTCCACCCACGGATCCAGAGCATATTTCGCCGAGTCTGCGCGCATGACAGCCACCAGCGGATCCGGCGCATTTCGGATCGAATCCACAGTAAACGGAAGCAGGAGCTCGGTCGCAAACTCCACCGGATCGGTCGAAGTCATCAACTGAACCATGAGATGGAATGCCACCGGATACCACTTCGCGGTTCGAGTATCCCACTTCACCTGGACGATCTTCTGCTCGTTCGAAAGGTCCTTGCGAATGAACTGAAGCTCCTCGAACGCAATCTGAAGGAACGCTTCGCGCGACACCCTGCCGTGGCGGATTTCATGCCAGACTTCCCAGCGCGATCGTTCTGCCGTTGCCAGGTCATCCATCACGCGCACCGGCGTGCCCCTGACAATCGCCGGCAGCGCAACGCAGCCGTTTCCGCAGAGCCAGTCCACCAGGTACTGGAGCGACTGAAACACGTTGTAGCGGACCTCTTCCGGATCATGATTCGGAATGGTGTCCGACTGGTCCAGATCGGCAACCAGGAGCTTGCGCACGTACCCGGGCTGGCCAGGCGTTAGTCCCGCGATATCCGTGCCTTCAATGAAGGCCTCGATTTCCTTCGCGTGGCTTTCCTGAAGGATCTCGCGGCAGAGGCGGCCAAGCGGCTCGCGATTTCCCGCCTCGCGCAGCTTCCACGCCTGCACGAGTGCGAGACCGAGGCGGATGAAGTCGGGATGCGCCACCCAGAAACCCGTCAGACCGCGCTTCATCTGCGTGATGACATCCTTGAAATATCCAAGCAGGGTCACCTGAAACGAAGGACTCTGGAGATCCGTCGTCACTGGCAGGATGCCGTACATTCCGCCAACCTTGATGCCCCCCCGAGAGCCGACCACGTCCGTCACCATCCGATGCGAAGCCTGGATATGCTTGATCACGATATCCGGATCAGCCTTTACAGGAATGCGGTAATTACCGTCCTCCTTCATCAGGCGCGCCGTGGACCCGAGGTAGTCATGCCAGCCCAGCGAGGCGCCGGCAAAATACGGATGCAGGGCATCCATGATTTCATGGGTGCGCAGGATCGCGCGCGGATTTTCCAGCACGATCATGAGGCGCACGGTTCCAAGCTCGTAGCCTGGCTCGAAATCACGGCGGATGCGATTTTCCGCCGCCGAGATCATGGCGTGGATGTACGCCGCCTCCTCCTCGTTTTCGAGCTTCGGAACATAGAACACCAGCGCTTCCGGGCGCGACCGATGCTCGAATAAATGGAGTGCAAAGTCGTACAAGTGCAGAGGCACCGGGCTCTCGTCCACGAACAAGAAGGCGCACGGAAGCGCGAGCCCTGGAAAGCGCTTGATCGGAAGCGACAAGTTATCACTGGCGAGTTCGTATTTCTTTTTTGAACCCGGCTCCTCGACCACGATCGTGCGATCAAAGCAGCCCTTCAAATTCTTCGCCGCTTCCACCAGCGACGAATGCATCGGGGTCTTGGAGTCCTCGTCATCCGCACCCCATTTTGGCGAGGCCGATTCGGGCTTGAGCTGCGCCAGAAGCTCTCCCACGATCGCAGGTTCTCCCGGAAGCTTGCGATGATAGGCATTCATCGCATTGACGGCCAGCTTGGCATTGTCCGGCGG
>JBIIXZ010000105.1:0-9125 GCA_044347055.1 Bdellovibrionia bacterium
CGCTCGTTGCTATCGACCGCCGTCGGCGTGCCCACAGTGGTCGTCGTGCCGGTGCCAAGATTGCCGACCCCGTTGTATCCCCAGCACTTGAGCAGGCCGTTGCTCGAGTCGTTGGCCTTGACGATGCCGCACCCCGAATCTCCGCTATGGGTGACGAACTGGTACTTGGTTCCGGCGTCAATCTGCACCGCGGTTCCGGTGATCGAGGCGGGATTCGGGTTGGAGGTGTACCCATCGCCCACTCGGCCCAGGTTTCTGAGCCCCCAGCAGTAGAGGTCGTCGCTCGTCGTGATGCCGCAGGTGGAAGCCCCTCCGGCTGCAACTGACGAAAACGTGAGGCTGGCATGCGCCTGCGCAGGAGTCGAAATCGGAGTGGTCGCGCCGTTTGCGGTCTGCCTGTAGACATTGTTGCCCCAGCAGTAGAGAGCTCCCGCGGAGGTGAGCGCGCAGGCATTGACGGATCCGACGCTCAGCTGAGTGAAGACGAGCCCGGAGGTAGCCGTCGGAGAGATCGCTGCCGGGGTGACGATGGGAGTACTCGAGGTGCTTGCGTTGCCGCCCTGTCCCTGCGACGTGTCGCCCCAGCAGTAGACCTTTCCTGCCGTGGTGATTCCGCACGAAAAACGATCGGTGGAGTCGCCGTTCGTGGCTGCGGCAACAAACGGGTCGATGGCGTTGTCCTGTACTAGGAGCTCATGGGTCGAACCATCACCGACAACGACGCTGTTGGAATTGGTTCCGAGCAGGGCCAATTGGACGAGCTTGCTTGCTCCGGAGATGCCCTGCCAGCTCGAGGTGTTGATCGGTACTTCGATCGTGCGCGCGGCGCCGATTTGGACGCCGACTGCCGCAGGAATCACCACGCTTTCAATGGTGATGGGGCCGCTGTTTGCCTGCTGCAATCCTGTCCAGAGTGGAATGACGGCAATCTGCACGACGACATCATAAGACTTGGACTTGTCGATGGTGAGCGAGACATCGACCGTATCGCCCTCCGTGACCTGGCTCATGAAGGTGTCAAAAGAAACCAGCGCCGGGTCCGCATCGGAGTGGCTCACTGAAGCGGCTGCCGTCAGCGAGTTGCTGTTGGTGTTTCCGACGGCGTCCGAGACGCGCGCCTGGGCGATCGAAGGAAGGATCGTTCCTGAGCCCAGAGGAGTCGTCGTCAGGGTGAAGGTTGCGGACGAGCCGGATGCCGGAGCGATCGACCAGCTGGAGCCTTGCGTGGTGCCCGACTCGGAAAGATCGCTGGAGTCGAAGCTCGAGGCCACGATCGGCTCCGAGAAGGTGACTGTGAACGTTGCACTGCCGTTGCTGGCCTTGGTGATCGCAAGGATTTGGGGCCGGACGGTATCGACGGCCAGCGCGAGCGTGAACGACGCCGCCTGGCCCAGCGTGTTCCTGCCCGTCAGCGTGTGGGTTCGGATCGTCTCCTGAGGAGACGGCGTTCCGGAGATCACTCCAGTGGCCGTGTCGAGCGCCAGTCCGCTGGCCAGCGAGGGAGTGATCGAGAAGTTCGCGACGTAGTTTTTCTGTGTTGGAGTCAGCTCGATCGAGCCGCCATCGGCAGCCGTGTACGTCAGCGATGTCACTCCATAGGCAATCGTTGGAGTTCCGGGAGTGATCGTCAGGGTGTGCGCGCCGGTCAGTCCTCCGCGAGTTGCCGCGAGGCTCCAAGCCCCGGTCCGCAGGTCGGTGGTTCCGGCACCCAGCACCGGCGGCTTGAAGTAGAAGGTCGACGAAAGTGTTTGCGTAGGCGTGAAGGTCAATCCGGTGATCGTCGTGGTGCAGGCGGAATCCGAATAGAGACTTCCCGACTCCGCTCCGGTGAGTGTCGCGCTCACGCCCACGGTGAGGTTCGCGATTCCGCCGAAGGAGGCGGCATTGCCGTTCGGGTCCTGCGGCTGGATTCGCATTGGTCCAATGCAGCCGGTATCCGCCGATGCCGTAGTGGGAGCGGCATCCACGGCACTGGTGCCCTTGAATGCCAGCGAGTCGACGCCTCCGGCGCTCACGGCGAAATAATCGCTCAGGGTGCTTTTGTATCCCGCCTCGGTGAAGGTGGCGTCCGCCGAGATGCGGAAGCAGCCGCCCGGGCTGGCCTCGCAGTCCGAAGCAGTCGAGCTCTTGTTGACTCTCACCATTCCGCTCGAGAACGTGGCGACTCCGTTCACGGCGTTCACGCCCAGGGCGCTCGCCGAGCAGCCGGTGCAGCTCAGCGTGCTTGCCGGAGTGTTCGGGTCATCGTTCAGGGCCAGGGTGACCGGGCCGGCAAAGCTGGTTGCGACATTGCCATTGCTGTCGATCGCACGGACGGTGATCAGGCCGAGGCCCTTGGTTCCCGTCACCAGAAGCGGAGCGTTGTCGCTGGGCTGCTGGAAAAACTCGAGGCTCTCGGGCTCTCCGGCGAGGACGGTGATCGACAGGCTCTCACCCGTCGTTCCGTCGGTCAGGCTGATGACTCCCGATTTCAGGCTTCGAAAGACGGCTGTCCAGAGGTCGCCATCGCGAACCGGAGTCGTCAGGCTGTAGGTGCCGGAAGCGGCGCTGGTGCCGAGAACCGGCGGGATGTTGTCGCTCATGACCGTGTTTCCATACTGGTCACGAAGCTGGATGGTGAGCGTCATCGTGGCATCGGGCTGGGCCGCTGTCAGTGATGCTGCGGTGATGGTGCTGGAGCTCGGGCTGTAGATCGAAAGGGCTGCGACTGGAAAATCGGCAAGCACCGACAAAACGGTGCTGGTTCCCGAGACGACGGCGGAATCCGAGCTCCTCGTGGCGGATGCCGAGAAGGTGTAGCTGCCGGAACTGTTGATGCTGATCGTGAAATTTGCGCGTCCCTGGACGGCATTGACAGTGGTCGTGCCGTAGAGCGCCGTAGCGGGTGAAACGGCCAGGGTCACGGGGCGTGTGGCGTCGCTTCCGGCGATGACGCGATTGCCTCCCTCGCTTCCGTAATCGTCACGAATATCGACGGTCAGGGTGAAGGTCTCGCCGGCAAGCACGGCGGCGGATGGCTGAGAAACGAATGCCAGATGGTCGGCCTCGCCGACCGGGGTGAATGTGACGGTTGCGGTGTTTCCGTCGGTGACGGCCCCGCGAAGGGTGTTTGCCGTGGCGCGAGCCGAGCACACTTGAGCGACGCCCGGATCGAAGCCGTCGTGGGTCACGCTCGTCAGCGTTGCGGCGCTTACAGGTGGCGACTGCGTCGAGCTGTCGTAGCTCCAGGTGTTTCCAGTGGCGCTCGTGCAGCTGATCTGGATTTTCGAGACGCTTGCCGCAGTGGACGCTGGAATCGATGGCAGGCCGAGAGCGGCGCTGGTGGCGCCAGTCACTGTTGCCGAGCTGATTCCGGGATACATGAAGGCCGCAACGTCATTGCTGTTGATCTCGCGGTTGCCCGCTGAATCGAATCCGCGGACGCGAAAGTACACGATCGATCCGGGGGTGAGGCCCTCGATGACGGCACTCGAGACCGGATGGGCGAGGGTGTCGAGCGGGGTCAGTGTCTGGCCCATGTCGATCGAGCGGTAGACAGTGTATCCGGCAGTGGATGCATTGCCGGCCGTCCAGCTGACGGTCGCCACCGTTCCGGAGCTGTTCGTCGCACCGGCAGCACCCGCGAAATCGAGGTCCACGCTCGGCGTGAGCTTGACGATGGTGGATCCGGTCAGTACGAGCGTGGAGTCGCCCGCGTTTACGGCCTTGCAGGTGTAGCGATACTCCGTTCCGGTCGTCAGCCCAGTATCCACGACCGGCGTCATCGTCGAAGTGGTGCTTCCGACCAGCAGCGAATCATTTCGATAGACATCGACCCTTGAAGCGTTGGCGGGCTTCAGAACGCCGACCTGGACGCTCGTGGCATCGACCACCGCGGTGCGTCCGCTCAGGTCAGTGGCGGGCAGGCAGCCGGAGTAGACTCCGGTGACGAACTCATCCGTCGCAGAAAAAGCGAAGCTCTTGACCACGGAGTTCGAGTCTTCGCGAGCTCCGAAGACTGCCTTCGCGCGGCAATCGTAGCTGGTGCCGTCCGCCCATGCAGACGCTCCGAGCTGCGTGAGCGTCACGCTGCCGGTGCCGCCGGTGAGCGTGGCGGCGAGGATGCCCGGCCAGGCACCTGATGCCGTCTTGCAATAGATTTTCACCGAGTCGGCATCCGGAGCCGAAGGCGCCGCGAGCACGACGGCGGTTGCCGAGGTCTGCGCGGCAGTGGTCAAGCCCGCATAGGTAAAGGCCGTCGCATCGACGCTGTTTGAATCCAGGTTTCCTGCTTCATCAAACGCACGAATGCGGAACGTGTGCAGCGTGCTGGGGTTCAGCGACCCGATGACCGTGGAGGTGGTCGACAGGTTCTGGATCGTCTTGACGAGAATGAGGTCCAGCGTGGCCGGGTCCACGCGATAAACGCGGTAGCCCTTCAGTGCCGGCATCGCCCCGTAGCCGGTTCTCGCTGCTGCTGCACTAAAGCTGACTGTTGCCTGCGTGCCGTCGACATTATCCGCCGACACGATTCCGGCGAATTCGAAGCCGAGATTCGGGGTCAGGGTCTGGGTTTGGGAGCCGGTGGATTCGCCTTCGGAGGTGACCATCGCGCACGAGTAGACATACTGGTTCCCTGGAGTCAGTCCTGAATTCGTGTAGGTATTCACGACCCGGCTCGTGGTGGAGTAGACCTGTTCGCCGTCGCGGTAGACCTTGATCTGGGATGCGCGCGTCGGAAAGTTGAAGCCGACCTCGACGCTCGTGGGCGATTTCAAAGTGCCGCTCGAACACCCGGTAAAGAACTGGCCGGTCACAGCCGGATCGGTCGTTGAGAAGGTGAAGCTCTTTTCGATCGTGTTGGAATCTGCGGCCGATGCAACGGCGCGCATCCGGCAGGCGTATGAGGTGCCGCTCGTCCAGCTTCCGCCCAGTCCCGGAACCGACGTCAGCGTGACCGACGTTGCGGAATTCGAAACGTTCAAGGCCGAAGCAGGCCAGCTTCCGCCGGAGGCCTTGCAGGCCAGGGAAAGCGAGTCGGCGTTCGAAGCCGTCGGAAAGCTGAAGACGACATCGGTGGCCGAGACCTGCGTCGCGGAGCTGAGTCCCGGGTAAGTGAAGACATCCGAATCGACGAGGTTCGCATCCTGGTTTCCGGCTGTATCGAAAGCACGAACCCGGAATGTGTACTCGTTGCCTGCAGAAAGACCAGTGACCACCGTTAGCGTCGCGGTCGCGACATTGACCGTCTTGACCGGCGTAAGTTCAAGCGTGGATGGATTCACCGAGTACACCTGGTAGCCCTTGATGGCCGGCAGCGAATCCGTCGGTGATTTGTCGACCGCTGCAGTCCAGGAGATTCGAGCCTGGGTACCATCGAGGTTTTCGGCCGAGGCCACGCCCGTAAAAGTAAAGCCCACGTCCGGGGTGAGGGTCTGCTTCTGGTCGCCGAGCACGTAATCGCCGTCGCTCGTTACCATCTCGCACGCGTACTCGTGCTCCTGACCTGTGGCCAGATCGCGATCGGTGAAGGTCGTGAAGCTCGACGTGTTCGCCGTGTAGACGAGCTCTCCATCCCGATAGACGTTCACGGACGAGGCCGTATTCGGAAAGGCGAAGCCGATGCGCACGCTCGTGGGCGAGAGGACCGTACCTGAAGTGCAGCCGTCGTAGGGTCCGTAGAGCGCCGTACTCAAGGACCGCGTGGCATTCTGAAATAGCTGCTCCGTGCTCACGCAGCCGCCCACTGTCGGCAGGGCCAACAGGAAAAGCACGCGGCGAAGGGATGAAAATCCCCTGCGATTTCGCAGCTGTCGACTCACGTCCTACCCTCTCTCTCAAGGGTATATCGGTTGACTGTATCGCTCAACTTTAAGGTTTTTCGAGCTTTGCCGCAGAGTTTCCGGGGCTTACCAGAGGTACGACAGTCCGACGTCGAGGAGGGTGCTTTTCAGGCTGACCCGCTCATCCGAGGCCGCAAAAGCGAGGACGGATGAAGAGGCTTGGAGACTGATCTGCCAGTCTTTGGCCACGGACCAGTCGGCACCGAGAGCAGCCCCCAGTGTCAGGTAGGACCCGGTCGAAGGATTTGAGCCCGAGCCGGTATTGATGCCGCCCATGAAGTAATCTCGAAGCGACAGCAGCGGTCCTGCGAACAGGGCGAGCTGGTCCTGGGTGCTGGAGCTCATCAGGGGTGAAAAGGTATCCACTCGCGTTCCGCTGCCTGAAAAGTACCAGCGCGGCAGGAAATCCCAGCCGCGGATCGGAACGGTTCCCCGACCGTAATCGAGGTCGACCGAATACCCGAGCCCGACGGAGATTTGCGAGGTCACGAAGCGATGAAGGCCGAGCCGGAGGCCTCCCAGAGCGAGAGCAGAACCGCCTGAAGTTCCTGCATTCGACAGCAATCCGTTGGCAAGACTCACCGAGGCTTTGGTTTTCAGCTCCTCGGCCGAGCTGCTGAGCGGAAAAATGAAGCGGCTGAGCAGAAGTGCCAGAACCACCAACAGCGTTCGGGCCGGAAGGCCTCGGACGAGGTCTCGGGCAAGGGCCAGATTCCGGATCCAGGAGCGAACTGAACTCATCAGGTAGCGTTTCGGCTGGTTTGATTGAGATTTTGAGGGGTTGCAGAAGAATTCGCGGCCCTCCGGGGGTTGTGGTACTGCGTTGCGTCATCAGGAGTCATTTCATGAAGTTTTCGACCATTGCTGTTGCTGCCGCGATTTCCGCCGTTTCGTCCCTCGCTCAGGCCTCGGGCCTCGAGGAGCTTTGCGGTTCCATCACCCAGGAAGTCGAAGGCACCTGGCTCGAAGTGGCCATCGATGCGCGTGACCCGAACACCTCCTACGCCGTGAACGTCCTCGAAGGAGGCGGCGCGGAAGAGCTCGAGCAGGGTGCGGAAGTTTGCGTCGAAGTCGCTCCAGCGGGCCACGATGAGCGCGGCCGCCCGGTGTGGCAGGTCCTTTCGATTCGACCGAACTGACGCTCGAACGCGGGGGCATTTCACGCTGGCGGCTGTCTTGCAGTTCGCGAAGGTGATGCTCTACCGTTCGTCCATTGATCCATTCATTCATCGCAAGGTCACCGTCCTGCACCAGGACGTGCCTCTCCATGAGGCCGCACGCGCCATGCGCGAAAAGGGGCAGGGCTGCGTCTTTGTTGCTGATCATCAGGGATTTGTCGTCGGCGTGGTCACCGATCGCGATATCGCGTGCCGCGCCGTTGCCGAGCAGCTCTCTGCCGACACTCCGCTCGCCCAGGTGATGACGCCGAGTCCTGCACATGTCGCTCCGAACGCCACCATCGACGAGGTGGTCCGACTCATGGAAGAAAACGGGGTTCGACGCATCCCGGTGCTCGAAATCGATCCGCAGGGCAGGAGTTACGTCGTCGGCCTCGTGACGCTGGATGATCTCATGGCCGGAGAGATGATCGACACCTTTCGCTTGTCACGGATCGTTCGCGGCCAGGTCCGACGTCGCGTCGGAGAGTTTGCGCACCAGCGCGGACGCGTGACCTCCATGTTCGATGGGCAGGGACGAGTCGTCACGGATGAAGAGGTACTGAGCCGATTTTTCTTCGAAGTGCATCTCCGGTCGGGGGGCGAGAAGCTCGGCCTCTCACCCGAGCAGACCGAGGGCATCACTCGAGAACTGCTCCGAACCCTGATTTCACGAGTGCATCACACGGCTGCGCGCCACATCCTGGCCCATCTTCCTCCCAGTCTCGAAGAGGAGTGGGAAGACGACTCGCATGGGCCGGATCGCCGAGCAACGCTCGAGCGCCTGCAGGCGCGCGTTCGTGATGACGGCTGGTGCCACGTCGATAACTGCCGCGAAGCCATCATGTCGATCGGAAGGGCGTGGGCAAGCCTGCTTCCTGCCGACGAGCTGGCGCTCCTGCGGGGACAGCTGCCGCCCGAATTTGCGGCCGTGCTTCTGCCACCTGAGGACTTCGAGCGACGTCGCTGGACGCATGTGGCTTGATCTTTCCTGAAGCCGGCGCGACGCTGTTCTCATGGAATCAGCGCCACGCTATCAAAGCCTGAAAGAGTTCTATCCGTTCTACCTATCGCAGCACCAGAACCGCACGTGCCGCATCCTGCACTTTGTCGGCACATTGCTGGTGATCTTCACGGCCATGCACGCGTTGGCCATTGGAAGCTTCGCCCTTCTTGGAGCCATTCCTTTTTTTGGGTACGGCTTTGCCTGGGCGGGGCACTTCATCTTCGAAAAGAATCGTCCCGCAACGTTCCAGTATCCGCTCTACAGCCTGGCAACCGACTTCATCATGTTCGGCCAGATCCTGACGGGACAACTGGATTTCTCGAGCGCTTCCGACAGCTGATTCTGCGGAACTCCACCCGGGCAGTTGGTCTCACTTGCTCAACAGCCGATTCTGTTCTGAGGAATAGTCCTGGCGTGTGAGCCCGTCGAAACTTTCGCGGTAGCGTCGGCTCACCCGGACGAAGAGGCTCACGGTTCGATCCTCTTCGAGGCCTTCCGTGGATTCGTCACCCGCGATCAGTCGCGCGTGGTCGGATCCTGGAGGTGTTTCTTGAGGACGATCTTCCGAGGAGATCAGGCCGGAGATTCCGGGAACGCTGGCCAGAAGCTGCTTCCAGCCCGAGCGCTGCTCGACGCTTGCGGTGGCCTTGAAGCTTCCTTTTCTTTGATCCTGCAGGGTTGAGCCGTCGAGCTCCTCTTCGACTTTTCCGAGAGCCTGTTCGAGGTGCTGGCGCTTGTCCGAAGGCAGCCGGGCCTGGTCGAAGGCCCTTCGAATGACCTCCGCAGGGCCGTCCATGTTGAGGAGGTCTTCGGCGCGAGCGCCAAGAAACTGCTCGATCGAGCGGCGAAAACGGGGCGATTCCAACTCGGCGCTGAGCGCTCCGTCGGAGGTGGCAACCGCGCAGGACACCACTCCGTCAAAGGAGCTGCTGTTGCACGACGACGGTGTCGACTTGAGCGAGCTGAACGAGATCGGCGGCGAAGCGATGGGCGAAGGGTCGGGGGTGCTCCAAATCGATGCGCTCACCGGATTCAGAGGGTTTGTCGTCGGGCCGGTCGGCAGGGGATGAGGAACTTGCACGGGCGGCGGTGGGCTCAGGGGTGGAGGGGGAGGCGGTACGGGAGCATGCGCGAACTCCT
>JBIIXZ010000302.1:0-2629 GCA_044347055.1 Bdellovibrionia bacterium
GTCGTAGGACCAGAGATCGCGCGACTCAAAGTCATCATACTCGCGAACCTTGTAGAAGTACGGAACGGCGGAATAGAGACCCTTGAACCCCCCGAACAGCCCATTGAACACGTAGCTCACCGGATTCGAAGTCGACGCATCGGCGGCGAAGTTGATGCCCTGGTCAAGCAGCTCATGGTGTTCGCCGTTCTCGGAAGTCGTGCCCTTGTTGAGCCTGAGAAGCGAGTGGC
The DNA here is from genome assembly GCA_044347055.1 of Bdellovibrionia bacterium. GTDB lineage: Bacteria > Bdellovibrionota > UBA1018 > UBA1018 > UBA1018 > CAIOHW01. Next base: position 231 of record JBIIXZ010000302.1, read on the forward strand.
CGAAGGCCGACGATGGATTGTTCAGTCGATAGGACGAAAAGACCACTGAAACGGATTTCGCGGCCGCAGTCCGCTTGAAGTCGTCAAAGCGCTTGCAGCTGACCTTTGCCTCGACCCTGCCAAGCGCCTCAACGTCAATGAGGCGATTCTGCTTCAACCATTCAAGCCGCGCAGGAAACTGGCAGATCGGATGCTGCTCATCGGGCTGGTCAAACGGAGTACGATAGCGATGCGCCTCGGGCGAAAGCATCGCGCGAACGGTTGCCCGCAACTCGGCCAGGGGCTGCGTCGGACCGTCGGGAGAAAGGAAGAAACCCCCGCCCACGACCTCGCTCCGGTAACCCCCCGGAAGGGTGCGCTTCCAATGCCCCAGCTTCAGCCATTGGCGTGAGCTCGAGAGCTCGACCTCGCGTCGATCGTCGAGTGTCGTCGCCGATGCAGGTGCTCCAAGAAGCGCCATCGCCAGAATTGCAGGAAGTACGTGTCTCATAAAATAAAAAACGCCCCTGGAGGATATCCCCCAGGGGCGCCAGGACTCAATGAATCAGCTGATCTTCTTGCAGGTTCCGGCCAGCGTGTCGTTCTGGCGAATCACGGAAATGATGCTGTCCGTGATCTCGTTCGGAGCGACTTCCGTGCTCGGAAAGATCTGCTTGAAGTTCTTCTGCATCTCGACGCCAAGCTGCGCGGAAGAGTCGCAACCCATGATGCTCGAGAGGCTTCCGATGGCCTCTCCGTCGCCCTTGGCGATGTCGGCGGCAAGCGTTCCCTTGTTGGCGGCAACGAAATGATCCATGCGCATCGCCACTTCGGTGTTCGGCGCATCCTGGCAGTTCAGGGTGCCGAAAGTGATTCCGAAGGTCTGGTTTCCGAAAGTGCCGTTCGTAGTGGCGGCGAAGATCTGCGCTCCGCGCTTGCCGACCACCATTGAACCGAGGCCGCAGCCGGCCATGCCGTACGGACGGCTGTACGCCTTGCGAGGCGAGCTCTTCGGAGCCTGTTCCGCCGCGGGCGCGGCCGATTCAGCCTTCTTCTTGGACTTCGGTGCGGCCTGGGCTGCCGCCGAAAACCCCATTCCAACAACTGCCAACATCACGATGATTTTTTTCATGGCTCAGTTCCTCTCCGATCAGCCGTAGATTTTGCAGTTGCGAGCCAGGCTCTCATCCTTGCGAATGGAGGACTCAATGGAGCTGCCGACATCCTTCGCGGAGGTCGACGACTGCGGATAGATGGCCTTGAAGTTCTTCTGCAGCGCAGAACCGAGTCCGTCGACATCGGAGCAGCCGAGGATCTTCGACAGGCCGACGATGGTCTCGCCGTTGCCGCGCGAGATGTCGGTCATGAGGGCCTGGTGATTGATCGAGATGAACAGGGCCATCTCTTCGCTGCGATTCTCTTCGTAGCAGTTCGAAGTTCCGGACGTGATCGCGGAAGTCTGCGGCGAAACAATGTTGTTGAGCGTGGCGGCAAGGATCTGGATCTTTCCAGGCTGGTCGCCGATGACCATCGCTCCCAGTCCGCAACCTGCGGCTCCGTAATTGGCGGCTCCGGCCTGCGTGGCCATGGCCGCACTGACGACAAAAAGTCCGATCAGACGTGTCTTCATGAGTCTCTCCTGTGTAGAGAGAGATGCTAAGCGGCGATCAGGCCGCTCCCAAGGAGAAACTGTCGTCCTTCATGAGTTTTGTTGCGATCCACTCTCGGATCGTCAATCGCCTGTCGTGACTTCGTGAAGAACACAGGAAAGCAGCTCTGAAAGGTTTTTTCTGGTGCTATTTTGCAGCGGACCGAAGTGATTGTACGCCCTTCCGTTGAAGTGCAGGCTGACACAGCGATCGCCGGGATCCTTCAGGCGACGGGTTCCATCCGGAAGCGTGAGCAGGTTTGCAGGATGGGTCCTGCGTTCACTGAGCGTATTCACCTGCACGAAGAAGATCTGGGCGATCTTGTCCACGCCGCAGAACGCGTTGAAATCCTGCGATGCGTTTCCGAGACGACGAATCATCGTAGCGGAGTCCGAAACCGGATCGATCCGAAGCGAGTGGTCATCGCCATGGAGGTGGTTCCAGTTCCTGATGCAGGACTGGATATTGCCGCGACTCGCGGGCGAAAACTGAAACAGGCCGATGTTCAACCGACTGTCCGGATGGGTCTGGGCGGCGTCGAGATAGAATTTCACGCCACTCGGCTTGGCGTATTCATCCGGTCCGTGCTCCAGTGCCACCTGCCGCGAGCGCGCGCCATCGGCAGTGGTCAGTGATTCGGTGTACGCCAGGCATCCCATGAGCCTGGACTGAAGGCGCCGAAGGGCCGCCTCGTCTGCACGCGCCGCATTCCAACGGCGCGCCAGCTCGCTGGCAGGCTCGGCAACACTCGAGGAAACTGCATGTCCCAGG
>JBIIXZ010000301.1:0-2629 GCA_044347055.1 Bdellovibrionia bacterium
CGTCATCCAACGTCGACCAGGGCACGAGGACGCGCCCCAAATGAAAGCTCACGGGCCCCAAGCGCGGCGAAGAGCCGATCGACAGCTGCGAGAATTCGACCGAACTGCACTCCGATCCACAATCGATCCCCACTCCCAGACGCATGTCCGCCTGAATTTCGAGCTCGTTGCTGATCCTGGAGTACTGGCCGCTGAAGCGACCAATGGAGAACTGCGCACGCTGCATCCCCGCCACTCCGTTGGCGTAACTGAGCGAACTCAGGCCGACGTTGGCCCGCCATTGAGTTTCAGCGCGAGGCAAAGCAACCGCCTGCGATTGCCCGGCGGCAGTGGCAGCGGTCGTCGGAGCGGCAGCAAGAAGTTCAGCGCTCAGTGTCAGCGACGCGAAAGCCAGTGACGCGACACGGGTGAGAAGCCTGGATGACATGCGGCCGGAACCTTAGCCCAGCGGGTCGCTCCGAGCAAGACAACTTTGGTCGGATATTATTGACCTATTAAATCAATTACTTGCCCGACCAAAGGAGGTAACCCCTCGATTTTTCAAAGAAAGAGTCAACTCGAATCGAGCGACCACCTCTTCCGGTTGAGACGACCGGGGAACCCTCGCCTCGACCCGGACGGTAGTCTCGCGACGCTCCGTCGTGGCCAGAACCTCCTGAACGAAAGCAGCGATTTCACGGCCCTGGGTGCAGGTGAATTCCACATCTCCCTCGGCACGCTTCAGGAACTCTGCCTTGAAGTCCTTGAAGATCAACGAAACTGGTTTGCCGCTCTTCTCGATCAATCGATACGCCATCAGGCCGCCGGCACAGTCCGCCCCCACGCAGAGGGTGCCGAAGTACATCGAACCGAGGTGGTTCTTCGTGCGACGGCGGAGCGGAATGAGGACGCCGCAGGCCTCGTCGTCCAGTCGGGTCACTGCCGGAAGGCACCACCCCAGGAGCGGAACCTTGGCCATTCCGAAAAGTCGCAGTCGAAAGGTTTCCCAGAGCAGCACCCGAAAGAGTCGCATTCTCCAAGGTTAATGCCCAAGTTCGCGACTCTCCTAGTGCAAAAACTTTTCAGTCTGGTAAGGGAGAGCCTGAGGAGAATCTTTTCATGTCCACGACTCAAGCAACCACGACTCCGAAGTCCAAGCTCGGCCGCGCCACGCTGCGCGCCCTCGGTCGCAAGAAGCGCAAGGCCAAGCTCCAGGAGAACAAGGAGTTCGCCAAGACTTACTTCGAAGCCAAGTCGAAGCGCAGCAATGATAAGAAGGCTGCCTTCCGCAAGAAGAAGTCCAAGAAGAAGTAATCTTCCTGAACGAATTCGATGAAGGGCCCGGAGAATCCCCAGAAACGGCGATTTTTCCCGGGCCCTTCTCAATTGGTGCATCATCCGGATCCGGATGGCGTCGTCGCGATCGACGGCGAGCTCACCGTTCCCAGCCTGCTCGAGGCTTACCGCCTCGGAATCTTTCCCTGGCCCACCGATGTCCGGCTCCATGCCCGCGGTCCGGTCGTCACCGTGCTGCTCTGGTTCTGTCCTCCCGAGCGCGCGATCCTTGAATTCAAGAACCTGCAGATCAACCGCAGCCTCGCCAAAGCTCGTCGCCGAGCCACCGAGTCCGGCGCACTCCGATTTACGGTGGACCAGGCGTTTCGCTCGGTGATGCAGGAGTGTGCAGCAGTTCCCCGACCCGGTTCCGAGGGCACCTGGATCACCGACGAGATGCTCGAAGCCTACGGCGAGCTCTTTGATGCGGGACACGCCCACTCCGTCGAGGCCTGGAATTCAGCCGGCGAATTGGTGGGGGGCGTCTACGGCGTGGAAGTCGACGGCGTATTTGCGGCCGAGAGCATGTTCCATCAGGTGGACAATGCGTCGAAGCTCGCGCTGGTCCATCTCCTCGAATGGCTCCACTCGCGCGGCATCGAGTGGATCGACATCCAGATGATGACCCCGCATCTCGAAAAGCTGGGCGCCCGCCCGATCGCGCGTCCCGAGTACCTGAAGCTGCTCCGCCTCAGCCAGCGACGGAGCTAGTCGTCCGCGCCGGTGGTCGACTCTGCCGGAACCGGAGTGCGCTTCGTGCGCGCGTCGACCTCGAACTCGAGCTTGGTTCCATCATCGCTGAGGCGAATCTCGACACTGCCGCCATGCTCCAGCTTTCCGAACAGCACCTCATCTGCCAGCGGGCGCTTGACCTCATCCTGGATGATTCGGGCCAGAGGACGCGCTCCGAGCCTGCGGTCGAAACCTTTGCGTCCGAGCCACTCGCGGGCTGCGGGCGCGACACGCAGGTCGACACCCTTGGCAAGCAGGAGCATCTCGAGCTCGGTCAGCTGCTTGTCGACGACCATTGCCATCGTCTTCTCGGTGAGCGGATTGAAGAACACCATCGCATCGAGGCGATTTCGGAACTCCGGAGTGAAGGTACGCTCGACCTCACGCTTGGCCTGCGCAGAGACCTCTGCGCCTGCACTTGGCGTCAGGCCCAGCGGCTGGCGCTCCATCTCGCGCGACCCGACGTTCGAGGTGAGGATGATCACCGCGTTCCGGAAATCCGCTTTGCGACCGTTGTTATCGGTGAGTGTTCCATGGTCCATCACCTGGAGCAGGATGTTCCAGATGTCCGGATGAGCCTTCT
>JBIIXZ010000300.1:0-2629 GCA_044347055.1 Bdellovibrionia bacterium
ATACGACGACTCCCGGATCGGGCGTCACCTCAGAGTCTTTGTCGGTCAGCTACCAGCGCACGGCCATCATGCCGGTGGTCAACTCGCAGAGCGCGCTGATCGAATGCGAGATGCCTTCGGCGTACGAATCGGAGATCGGAGTGGGCGAACAGATCCGCGTTTCGGTCGAACCGGTCTCAGTGGAGAGGACTCCCTTCAAGACAAACACGATCGTGTTCGTGAAGCCCGGAAACACCATCGACACCGGGGTGTCGAGCTTCGTCGACAACCAGGGAAACCAGTTCCACGATATCTGGCGTTACGTCTGCCATGATACCGTCAGGCGTTCGGTGTCGTTCACCAGCAAATCGGAAACCGTCGAGGCACGCCCTCCCAACAACGTCCAGACGGATTACAAGGAGGACGTGAAGGTCGCCTACGCCTCGCAGTTCAAGTATTCCGCCGCAAGAAGCGGCGAGTCTCCGGTGCTTTCGTCGCAGCTGAACTACTTCAGCCTGTACGTTCCGAAGAACAACCTGAAGGTGTACTCCTCGAATGCCTCGTTTTCATGCCCGCAGGTTCAATCCGGAAGCATTCGTCCCGGTCTTGCCGAAAACTTCTTTCCGTTCGACAGCAGCTTTGCGCTTGCTGCACGGGCCAGCAAAGTCTTCAACGTTCCGATCGTGGCGCGAAGTCGACTGGGTCGCCCCGTCGACAACACGGTCCATCACTACTGCTCCAGGCCGGACAAGGAGATCGAAAATCCGGACACTGAAGTGGCGCTCGACTGCCTCGGGTATGCAGCAAGCCCGCGCACTGACGGCACCTGTCCCACCATCACGGTGAGGAGGCGCGATTCGCTGGGAAAATACCTGAAGGACTCGGAAGGAAACATCCTGACGGAGGATCGCCGTACTTTTCGGCTCCGCCGATTCACCGCGCTGTATCCGCCGATGTACGACACCAACGGCAACTGGATCGAGGGATACCAGACCAATGTGGACCAGATCTACGTGCTGGATCGCCCGGCACGATTCACCACTGCAACGGGTGAAACCGCCTTCGGATCGATTCTCGGCCCCAAGCCTTGTCCGTTTGCCTGGTGGGATCGCGCCCGGGTCATCTCCAGCACCTCATCGGGGTACTACGCCACGAATGACGGGCGCTGGACCGGCAAGAGCCCGGACGGAATCGCCTTTCCGACGACCAAGGATAGCGCAGGCAACTCCTGTCCTGCGGTGATTCCAAGAAATGCCGCTGCGGTCGGCGAGCCGGTCATCTTCCGAATGCTGTCGCTCGAGCCTGGCAGCCCTGAGGCGCAGATTCGGCCGATTCGCAACGCCTGGGCTCCACTTTACTGGGAGGACACCTCGTTTCAGGCGTGTGCCCCCGAAGACGAGCCCTCCACTCGGCTTCGAGCTCCACTTCATCATTTCTCCAATGGAAGCGAGGCCAGCTACTGCGAAGAAATCTATCCCACCGGGCATCACGGCAGGAGCACGGCACATCGGGAGGTCGTATCCCAGATCAGTGGAGGACCGGTATCCGAACAGTACCCTCTGCTGGCAAGTCGCTCCGCGATCGAATCGGCGCTGCAGAACACTCCGTCTTATCGTTGCCACGCCACCTACGCACCAGGCACGTCGCTGGCGACCAGCAAGGGATACGCAAGCCGCGACGGAACCGCGCTCTGCTGCAGGAATGCCCCGCAGGGATCCTCGCACTCCGAGAACTCCAGCGAGCAAAGCTGTGATTCCATGTGAGACGGATCATCATGCAGATCCTGCACGAGGATGACGAGCTGATCGTCTTCAACAAGCCTTCGGGACTTCCTTCGACGACACACCGAGGACAAGAGTCTGGAACGGCCGTGCATGAAGCTCTCGCTTCATTTCCGGGGCTGCCGTTTCCGGGCACCCTCGAGCGCGGACTGCTCCATCGACTCGACACCGGAACGAGCGGCGCGCTGGCCTTTGCCAAGACCGAGGTGGCGTACTCGCACTATCGATCGATCTGGAAATCCGAGGTGGGAAAGATTTATCGCGCGATCGTGACGACCTCGCGTGGTGCGGGCCGGACCATGAGTGCGGAGGTGCAGGACGGGCCGACGATGAATGCCGATGCGGCAGCACGGGCGCAGCTCGAAAGGCTGCCGCGAGAGTTTCGGCTCCAGATCGCCCATGACGCCAAATCGGCGCGTCGCATGCGAGTGCTCGATCCGGCAGCTGCCCTTCCGATGAAGGAGCAGCTCCGGCGAATTCGCGGCAGGCCGCAGCCCTCCCACACGATCCTCGTGAGTGCGCAGGATTTGAGCGGGGATGGGCATCTCGATCGATGGTGGGATGTCGAAGTGCGGATCACGACGGGAGTGATGCACCAGATCCGGGTGACGCTCGCGCACCTGGGTCTGCCGATCCTCGGCGATGAGCTCTATCGTGGAGCCGAGTCGTCGCGATTGTGGCTTCATGCCTGGAGGCTCGAAATCGGCGGACGATCGATCGTTGCTCCGCTTCCGGAAAATTGGCCGGGCTTGCGGTAGCTAGCGGCCTCTGCTGAGTGGTGTGCGCCCGCTGAGTGGTGTGCGCCCGCTGAGTGGTGTGCGCCCGCTGAGTGGTGTGCGCCCGCTGAGTGGTGTGCGCCCGCTGAGTGG
>JBIIXZ010000106.1:0-9095 GCA_044347055.1 Bdellovibrionia bacterium
TTTTGACGAAGGTGGGAAACCACTACCGCCGAGAAATTGACTACAAGCTCTCGAATCTCTCCAAACTGCTTGAGCCCCTGATCCTGCTCATTCTCTTCTTTCTCGTCGGTTTTTTGGCACTTGCCGTGTACTTGCCCATCTGGAAGATGGCCTCGGTGGTCCGTTAACGCCCTAAAGAAGCGGTCAAAGAATGGTCTAGATTCTCCGATAAGAGGTTGAGGAGACGCGCTCTTGTCCAGTGCCGCCACCAAAAAGTCCGATGCAATGCTGAACCGCGCATCAGGTCGCAAGAAGCTCGGAGAGTTGCTCGTTGAGATGGGCCTTGTCCAGGCCGCTGAGCTCGAGCAGCACGTTCGCCGTGCCGAGCATATGGGCAGCCCGCTGGGGCAGTTTCTCGTCAACGAGGGTCTGATCACCGATGTCGACCTTGCGCGGGCCCTCGCGACTCAATCGGAAATTCCGTTTCATGATCTCTCGAAGCAGCTCATTCCGGCTGAGATCCTGTCGACGCTTCCTGAAGATCTGGTCCGCCAACACAAGATTCTTCCGGTGGGCCGCGAGGGGGGAGCCCTGGTGCTCGTGGTCGAGGACCCCAAGCTCATTCTCCAGAACGACGTGGTCCGGACGATCCTGCCGTCTCCGTTTCGGATACGCCTCGGGGCTCGGTCGCAGATCGAAAAGTCGATCGATCGTTTTTTCGGAACCCAGCGAAAGACCGTCGAGAACATCGCCAAGTACCTGGCCCAGAATCCGGAAGGTGCGGTGGGAGGTGGGGGGCCATCGATTGGAGCGGTCTATGGTCAGGTGACCATCGATTCGCTCCTCGAGAAGCTCTTTGAAATGGCGCTTCGGAATGACTCGAGCGACATCCATCTCGACATGGCCGACGGCTTTGTTCGAGTCCGCGAGCGAATTGACGGTGTCCTTCAGGAGACGAGCGATCTGGATTCCGGAATCCACCAGAGCCTGATCTCGAAGCTCAAGGTTCTGGCGGGCTTGGACATCACAGAGAAAAGAAAACCACAGGATGGTCGCTTTCGGTTCAAGGTCACCAACCGAGTGGTGGACGTTCGGCTATCGACGCTTCCGACGATTCGTGGTGAACGCGCGGTGCTTCGAATTCTCGACAAGTCGAAATTCAAGGTCAAGATCGACGATATCGGCATTAATCCAGGAATGGCCGCTCGGATCAAGACGTTGCTCGACCATCCTCATGGCATCATCCTGGTCACCGGGCCTACCGGTAGCGGAAAAACGACCACTGTTTACGCCATGCTGACCCACATCAATGAGGCCGAGAGCAATATCATCACGGTCGAAGATCCGGTCGAGTACCAGTTCGACATCATCAACCAGGTGCAGATCAATCCGAAGGCGGGTCTGAACTTTGCTGACCTGCTCAAGAACATCCTGCGCCAAGACCCGGATGTGATCATGGTCGGCGAAATTCGCGACAAGGAAACTGCTGACACCGCCATTCGTGCTGCACTGACGGGCCATCTGGTGATCAGCACCATCCACACCAATGATTCGGTGAGCACCGTTCACCGACTCATGGACATGGGAGTCGAGCCGTTTCTGATCGGGTCGTCCGTGCTGGCTATCCTGTCGCAGCGCCTGGTTCGAGTGCTGTGCAAGTTCTGCCGGAGAAATGAGATCATCACAGAAGAGGTATTACACGCGCTACCACCAGGGCTGGGCAGCCGCGACTGGATCGGCAAGCACTGGTTCAAGCCCGTGGGCTGCGAAGAGTGCCGAAAGACCGGCTATCGGGGGCGTTCAGCAATCGCCGAGATCTTCGTGCCGGATGAAGAGATGCGAAAAGCCATCACCGATCGTGTCTCGCGCACCGAAATTCTTCGCTACATCGAGAAGCAGGGCTTTCAGTCCATGCGCCAGGAGGCCATGACGAAGGTGTGGTCGGGCGATACCTCGATCGACGAGATCATCCGAAACACGATCTAGGTGGTTGCGATTCAGATTCTGGAAACGTAGCTGTAAATGCTGAGCTTGACGGAGCAGCGCTTGAGCTCAGGATCGATTCGTGTTGCCTCGACGTTGACCAGCTCGGTGAGCAGGTTGGATTGCTCGAGCTTTTCGAGAAATTGCCCGACGTGAAGGAACGGGGCATCCACTTCAAGCGTGAAGAGCACCTTGCTGTACTCGGCAAAACGCTCTTCTTTGTCGACCGTCAGGTTCCGGATGGTGAACAGATCGGGGTCATCGGTTCCGGAGAGGGTCTTGACGATGTTCGCGAAGTTATTATTGGCCTCTCGGATCGTGGCCAGGCGTGCGTCCTGTCCTTTGGACTGAGGCGCGTTCTCTTCTTGAATCAGCGCGGCGATCATGGCCTCGTCGGCCTGAAGTTTCTTTCGCCCTTCTTCGATGGCCTTGGTTTCACGTTTGATGTCGACCTCACGATTGGCGTGCCAGGTGTTGGTATACACCAGTGATAGTGCAATCAAACCGACCGCCGTGAGGACGAGCTCTCGGGGAGACTGGCCTTTTTTCTGCTCGTCAGCCACTGGAGCCTCCCGGCGGTGCGGCTGCCTTGCCGGCGCGGCGGCTACCCTTCTTCGGCTTTTTCGGATCACTCTCGAGGTCTTCCGCTGTCGGGTCGACCTGGGCATCGCCCGTCGCCCCGGCAAGGGCCGTGTCTCGGAAGTCATCAAGCGGGCATTTGAACTTGAAGCGGTAGAGCGGGGGCTGGACCTTGGGGTCGAGCTTCGACGAGACGATCATGACCTTCTGAAAGAAGTACGACTGTTCGAGGCCTTGAAAAAAGTACGATACCGCCTGCGGACTGTCGCCGGAGCCCTCGATGATCATCTCGCGACGGCCTTCCTTGCTGAGTCCAGCCTTCATGGATCCGAGCCAGATGTTCTTCGGAATCATCATGCTCATTTCCTTGAAGAAGTCCGACCAGGAGATCTTCTTGGCAAGGATCTGCTGGATGACCGAGGCCTGTTTTCTCTTTCGTTCGAGCTCAATACGCTGCTGGTTCAGGGCGGTGATCTTCGCGGTGGCGGCCTTCTGTTTTTCGGCGATGGCGGACCGCTCCAACTGAAGGGCTTTGAGTGCCCGGTGCTGGCGATAGGCCACGACTCCGATGCCGAGCATGAACAGGGCGATGAAGGCGGGAAGTGCAAACGACGGCACCACGAACAACGACTGGCGTTGTTCGCGGGGAATCAGGTTGATGCGTGGAAATTTTCCACCTTTGCTCACCGCGTGGCGATCTCCTGGGGCCGGTCGGGTGCACGGACGATCAGTACGAGTCGACGGCGCGCCTCCGAACCTTCGGGCCTGCTATCAGCATAGCCCACACCCGAGAGGTGCTCACGTGGAAAGCCATGGGCCTCGAGCACTCGGACGATAGCAAATGCGCGGCCGCCGCTGAGCTCCCAGTTCGAAGCATACTCGGCACGGTGACGGACAACGGGGGCCGAATCGCTGTGTCCCTCGACCTGAACGGCGTATCCGGGGCCCTCCGCTAGTTTCTTGACGGCGGCGGCGACCTCGGAAGCCGCGAGGAGTCCTTTCGTGGTGATCCGAGCCGTGCCGGGCTCAAACCAGCCGGTATCATCCAGGTGGATCCGGAGCCCTCCATCGATCGAAGAGGCTGATCCAGGCCCTTTCCAATCCGACGCGAGGAGCGAGGTGAGCGCCCGGGGAGCGAGTGGTGCGGATGCCGATGTGGTCACGATATCGGAGCTTCGGGGCGGACCTGCCTCGGCGCGAATCTGGCGGATCGACTTGAGCTTCGGCGCCTGGTGACGCGCACGGGAGAGATGAGTGCCGACGATGATCAGTGCTGCGACGGCTGTCAGAGTGAAAGCCCACTTTCGATTTTTCAGTTTCATTTGATGCTCCTAAGTGCCAGTCCGACTGCAGTTGCCATCTGCGGGGCCAGCGCCCCGATCTGGTCGTCCGTCGCCGATTTTCCGTCCGCGTAAATCTGGATGTTCTTGAAAGGGTTGGCAATCACCGCCGGAATTCCGAAAATCCCGGACAAGGCGTCCTCGACTCCCTGGATTCGAGCACCCCCACCCACGAGCAGGATGGAGTCAAATCGGGTGCCCACGGTGGTCTCCACCTGTCCATCGATCGAATCCTTGATGGCCTTGAAGATCCTCAAATACACCTCTTCGAGCACCTCCTGCTCGGAGTTGCTCGATGAGCCGGCACCGACCCGATAGCCCGCTTTCAACGTTTCGGCTCGCATGAACTCCGTGCCGTAACGCGCAGCCAGCTGTTCGTTGATGGCTCCGGAGCCGACTTTTTCGATCCGGCACGACACCATGACGCCGTTCTTGATGAATCCGATGCAGGTCTGGCTGTCGCCGATATCCACGAGGACATATTGCGAGAGTGGCTGGATGTAGCCGTTGAAGCGAAGTGCCTCGACATTGGCCAGCATCCGGCTCTCGATCGACAGGGGTTTGAAACCTGCCGCGGTCAGGTGCTCCAGGTGTTCTTCAATGATCGATCGTCGGGCAGCGAAAGCCTTGATCTTGATGTTGGTGCCTTCGACTCGGCTTCCTTTGGACTCTTCCCAGTAGTCGATGGTGAGGTCGGACTCCGGAATTCGAGCGAGGTTTCCGACCTCGTACTCGACAGCGACGCGCATTTCTGAAAGCGGAAGGGCCGGAAGATTCAGATCGAAGTTCAGCACCTGTTCGTCGGAGAGTGCAGTGGCCGTTTTGGTGCCCGCAAGCTTGTGGATCTCCGCAAGCGCCTTGATCACCTGGGCGGTATCACGCTCTCGAGGAAAGTTCGGAAAAACGCTCGCAAGATCCGTGTAGTAGTAATGCTGGAGAATGATTCGGTTTCCGCGACGCGAAAGCTGCACTCCTTTGACGTTGCGATGGCCCACGTCGAGACCCAGAAGGCGCTTGCCTCCACCGAACGAAGGAAGTCGAGGAAGGCCTTTGAGTCGTGGCAGCGAGGGCAGAGAGGGAAGCGAAGGAAGGCGCGGCAGCTGGAGCTTCATGGGGATTTTCCTTCCGTGAGTTTGGCCTTGCCGCCTGCCTGGGTGATGGGCTTCGGATCGACTTCCTGCTGTTCCTCAGGGCTCGGCGAGGTCTCTGGAGCCAGGCGGGGATCTTCCACGACCTCCTCTTCGGCATTCTCCTGCTCGCCGATGGAGGCGAGAGTTCGATCCTCGGCGGTGGAAAAGGCCCTGAGGCGCAGGAGTCGAATGTTGACGGCACCGACGATCTTTTCATCCACGGCAGTTCGAATCTTCTTGGCCTCATCCGTGGACATGAGCGCGATGTACTTTTCATACGCACGAACCGAATCCGACCATCGAAGCTTCTGCTCATAGGCAATGCCCATGTTGAGCCACGGTTCTGGAGCGTTCGGGGCATTCTGGCAGGCCTTCTCGATGAAGACGACTGCTTCGTTGTAACGCTTGAGCTTGAGCTGAATCATTCCCAGATTATTATAGGCCAGTGAATTCTTGGGCTCGACTTGAAGCACGCGCATGAGGGTGGCGGTCGCCTTGTCGTTCTGGTTCTTCTTCTGGTAGAGCGCAGCCAGCGTGAACAGCGCTCGGGTCAGGAAAGGATTGGCGCCGATCTCTCGCTCGAGCTGGGTGATGGCAATATCGATTTTTCCGGAGTTGGCGAGCTCCTCCATCGATTTCACCAGCTGTAGCTCCTTTTCGCTCGGAGCGATGGAGTTGGGAACTGTCGGCTTGGAGGGCGCCATGGCCGGGCTTCGTCCAGCCGGTGCCGATGGAGCCGAGGTCACTGGCGCTGCCCGTCGTGGAGCTTGGACGAGGGTTTTGGGCTTGGCGGATCGTTTGCCTGGGCCGGAGGGCAAAAGAAACAAAGTGACCAGAATGAAAGTGAATCCCAGGGCAAACGACCCAAAAAGAAGCGTCTTGGATCGGGTCGGCCGCTTGGCTGCCGTGCCCATTTTCCTTCGGACTGCGGACATGAAGCGCCCTGCGAGCTGACGGGACAGGAACTGGGCGTCACGAATGCTTTTCTTTCCAGAAAGCGCCAAGAGCTTCTCACGGGCTCCCTGGATCACGCCGGACTTGGCGCCGCCCGCTGCCGCGGCCGGAGTCGTTCCGGTGGCTTGTGGCATTTCTTGCTGGACTTGTTCGAGCTTCTTGAGGATTTCGCTCATGGCGCAAGACCGCTTCGCGTGAGGTAGTCACGGAAGCTGCGTGGCTTGCGGGCATCCGTGCGTTGGAGGGCCCTGCCGAGTTCGCGGCAGTGGCGCGTATCGATGAGGTGATTCCGTTCACCTTCGGCCTGAACGAGCAGGCGCTCACAGAGCTGGTTGATCTTTCGAGGAATTCCGCCGGATTCATTCCAAATCCACTTCACGGCGGCAAAGTCGAACCTCACGAGCGGAGAGCCGCCCGCAGCACATTCCAGGCGATGGCTGATGTAGGAATCCGTCTCATCGAGCGTCAGCGGCCGAAGTGTGGACTGGAGCGAAATCCGTTGCGTGAGCTGGCGGATTTCTTCTCGATCGAGCGTGTCATGCAGTTCAGGCTGTCCGAGCAGGATGATCTGCAGGAGTTTTTCGCGTTCTGTCTCCAGATTGTTCAGAAGGCGAATGACCTCGAGGGTTTCGAGGGGCAGGCGATGGGCCTCGTCAATCACGAGCACCGTCCGACGACCCTGCGAGGCCGACTGCAGAAGAAATTGGTAAAGCCGATCCACGTACACTTTCATCCGCTGAGGACCCTGGAGATCCTGACAGAGGCGGAATTCGTCAGCGATGGATGCGACAAGTTCCACCGGCGAAAGGCTCGGAAAAAGAATCAGTGCCGTATTCGTGGTGGCCTGGATATCGCGTAGCAGCAGGCGTGAAAGCAGCGTCTTTCCGGTGCCGACTTCACCGCTGAGCACTCCGAAACCGCGTCCGGCAGCAACGTGCTGGCGGAGGTCTTCGAGGGCCTGCTGGTGCGGAGCGGAGCCGAAAAAGAATCGTGTGTTCGGCGTCTCGCCGAACGGATTCTCTTTCAGGCTGAAGAAGGTGCTATACATCCTCACAGTCTCTCATTCGGCTGTTTCCCGGAAGAAATTGAGCAGCTATCCTTGGGCCTATGTCCGTTCTGCGGAGCCTATTTTTCAGCGTCATTTTGGTGACGGTTGCGTGCTCGGGTCCGAAGCTCCTGAATCGTGGCGACTACGAGAGCGAGGATGCCGAGTACCGCGATATCGTCGCCATGTACGACGCCGGCACCTATGAAACCGCCCTGAAATGGACGAAGTCGTACGAGGACCGGGGCGTGAAGGGTGCGCGCTGGCCCCACATCCTTCATCTGCGTGGCCTGATTCACATGGCCCTGAAGAAACCGGCACTCGCAGTCACCGACTTTGAGCGAGCGCTGGCCGCCAATGACACGTTCCTCGAACTCAACCAGGAGATTGTCCACCATCTGTCGTGGGCCAACTATGAGCTCGGAAAATTGACGCGTGCCCTGGAGCTCGCCAACAAGGTGCAGATCAACAGCCTGGACACGCATCTACAGGTCAATCATCGAATCTTGAAGGGAGGGATCTACCTCAAGCGCGGCCTGTGGGTGGAGGCCGCCTCGGAGATGCTTGCAACCAATCGCCTCGCGCCTGCCAGCGCCAGGTTGTTGGCCCCCATGCTCGACGACGCGCTCAAGCGCATCGAATCGATCTCGGACCTTCGGTCGCTGCTGAAGGAATTCGGCGACACCTCGATCTCCGATCAGCTCATCTACCGCGTGGCTCGCGCGGAGATCAACGAGGGCAATACTTCGGAAGGCCAGGGGCTGCTTCGTGCGCTGATTTCGCGATATCCCAACAGCACTCTCTATGCGGCAGCATCGCGGCATCTCAAGGCAAGCAATCTGGATGTACCGAGCGATGCCGCCCAGATCGGCGTGCTGCTTCCGATTTCCGGAAAGTTGGCCCCCATCGGCAACAAGGTGCTTCAAGCAGTGAGAATGGGCATCAAAACCTCGTCGAGTCTTCGCGGCAAGGTGCATCTCGTCGTGGAGGACAGCGGCGAGGCGCCATCAGACGCATTGGCCGCTCTCGACAAGCTCATCTACCAGCACCATGTGATGGCGGTGCTGGGCCCGATCACGAGCAAGGGGCTCGAAGGGGTGGCCCAGCGCGCCCAGGAGCTCGGAGTGCCGCTGATTTCGCTCGCGCGCCGAGATGCTCCTGAAGGAGATTTCGTGTTCCAGGGCAGCCTCACGCTCAAGCAGCAGATCGAAGGCCTGGTCAAGTTTGCGATCGAAAAACAAAAAAAGAAGCGATTCGCGATTCTCTATCCTCAGGATCGCCTGGGAGAAGCGGCTGCGGATTATTTCTGGTCAGCAGTGGAGTCGATGGGCGGAGAGATCCGGGCTGTGCACACCTATCCCGCCGAGGAAACGGATTTTCGGACATCGGTTGATGGCCTGACCGGATCGCTCTACCCGGCGGCGCGCGAGCGGGAGCTCGCGCAGCTTCAGGCGCGTCGCGCCAAGCAGGACTCAGCCGGAAACGGCAAGAAGAGGCGTGAAAAGACCGTGGAGCTTCCACCGGTGGTGGATTTCGATGCCGTATTCATTCCGGACGTCCTGAAGGCTGCAGGGCAGATTGTACCGATGTTTGCCTACCGCGACGTCGATACCGTGGAATTTTTGGGAACATCGCTGTGGAACTCGGATGAGATTGCCCGGACCCTTCAGAAATCTGCTGAAAAAAAGGTCTTTTTTGTCGACGTCTTCTCCAATCGCGAGGGAGCAGGGTCAGTGGCCCAGAAGTTCGTGGAGCAGTTTCAGGCCTTGCATAGCGCTGAGCCGGGTCCGGTAGAGGCAGTCGGCTTTGATGCAGCGGCCGTGCTCGCTCAAGCCGTGGGGCGACTGCAGGGCTCCAACTCTCGTGAGCGGCTGCGGCGGCTGCTCCTCGATACGCGTGACTTCTCCGGAGTCACCGGCAACATCCGGGTCAACAACTCCGTCCTGTACCGCTCGTTGAAGGTGTTCACGTTCCGAAACGGACAGGTCGGCCTGGCCGACCAGATGTAGTCCCGCTGAAAATACCCGGCTGGATCGCTTTCCAAGAAAATCATTCCCCGTGCCAGAAAAATAGCACCCTGATTTC
>JBIIXZ010000107.1:0-9029 GCA_044347055.1 Bdellovibrionia bacterium
GATTCCGTTTCCTATGACACGCTCCCGAGCCTATCGAAAGAATGACAACTGCCACGTCGAACAGAAGAATTGGACTGCTGTCAGGCAGCTGTTCGGATACGAGCGCCTAGACAGTCCTGAGCTGCTGCCCCTGATGAATGAGATCTACCGTGTCCAGGGTCTGATCTCGAACTTCTTCGTCCCGCAGTACAAGCTGAAGTCGAAGGTCAGAGTCGGTGGAAAGGTCAGAAAGACCTACGACAAGCCGAAAACGCCCTACGAACGACTTCTCGAAGATCCGACCTTTCCTGAGGAAAGGAAACAAAAGCTTCGAGAGAAGTATGAAAGCCTGAACTACTTCGATCTACTTCGAGAGCGAGAAGAACTTCTTGCCCATTTCGAGCAGCTCAAGAAGGAGTTAAGATCTCAAGCATCAGAGCAGCAATGGGATGAATCCTCGGACCCATTGCACACCGCGTCTCGGTAACACTTACTTTTGAGGCAATACGGTTTTCGCCCGAGCTCTTGTCGTTCTCGCTGCTCTGATCGCCCACTGCTAACGACGTCCAAAGCCGAGAGGGAGCCGGGTACAGCGTTAACCGGAGCCTCGAGGACGAGGGCTATCCGGTCTGGTTCTATCCTAGAGTTTTAGAGAAGAGCACGTACTCGTGCCGCCACTGCGATGGATACTGCCGACCGTACGACTCGCTTTGTGCTCCAGTTTTCACGAGGGCCGTCACCCAGTCGTGGATGCCTTCGCGGACGGCAAGCTCGACTCCCGGAAACATCGCCGCATTGGAGAGGCCCTTGCCTCGATATTCCGGAAGCACGGCAATCGTCTTCAGGATGAGGCGCGAGCCCTGGACGAAGTTGAACGAAAATCCGATGACTTCTCCACTCGGAGCCTCGATGAAGCACGAGTGCCGCAGCTGTCCTTGGGCATTCTTGTCGGCAAGCGGAACATAGAGCTGCCGAAAGAGCGGTTCGGGAAACGGTTCGAAAAGATGGGCGTCGGCAAAGCCCGCCATGCTCAGGCGATGGAGCTTCGGAATCTCGCGGTCCAGCAGGTGCTCGGTATCGATGGGCACGAATTGAAACCCGGCTGCGAGAGCACGTTCATGCGCGGGACGAATTCGATCTGCGAATTTGCCGAGCTCGGAGAATCCTTCGGAGGCATACGTCATTTCGGTTTCGAAGCCGGAACTCTTCCAGATCTCGGGCCAGGAGGGCGGGTTCGAGGGTTCCCACGAAAAGCGAAGCTCGTCTTTCGGCTCAAGCAGGAATCGATACGGCAGCCAGGTGTTCATCGCAATCGGACCGATCGCGACGCGAGCAGCATTCTCTTGCAAGTGCCGACAGCCCTGCTGAAGGAGTAGCGCTCCAACCTGCTCCGAGTCTTCGACGGAGAGCGAGTCGGCGAGCCAGAAAAATCCGAGATACCCTCGCTCCGGATGGTGCAGCGAAATGCTCGATCCGATCCGGCCCATCACTCGGCCCGTCTCATCACGCGCGATCCAGAACTCACGGGCCAGCGGGTACGGTAGGAAGACGAGCGCCTCGAGCGGGTCACCCTTCCAGAGGGCGCGCGCCTCGGCTTCCGGCAATCGACTCTGCGGTTCCAGCCGGAACTTCATTGCGGCTGCTCCTGCTCGGACGTGCCGAGGATTCGAATCTCTCCCTTGCCGGCATCCACTCGCACCTTCATTCCGGTCTTGAGCTTTTTGACCAGGCCGCCGCTCACGCCGACGATCGTCGGCAGTCCGAGCTCACGCGCCACGACGGCCGAGTGCGAGAGCAGGCTTCCGCGTTCGATCAGAAGGCCCGAACACGAAGGATACAGCGGCACCCAGCCCGGATCGGTCCGCTCGGTGACGAGGATCTCGCCGTTGAGGCCCTGGGCATCGGCCACCTGCTTCACGACGCGCACGACGCCTTCGACGACTCCT
This sequence comes from Bdellovibrionia bacterium, assembly GCA_044347055.1. Classification (GTDB taxonomy): domain Bacteria; phylum Bdellovibrionota; class UBA1018; order UBA1018; family UBA1018; genus CAIOHW01. The sequence continues at coordinate 1,926 of JBIIXZ010000107.1, forward strand.
GGACAGCACGGAGTGCCGATCAGCACATTCGGATCATCGCTCTCGGGCCGTTCATTCCGAAGCAGATCGGCGTCCAGAAGCACCGCCGGAAACTGGTTCGAGTACCCTGCGGCCCCTTGAGTATAGAAGCGGTCCGGAGGAGGTAGCTGCTTTTCGAAGTCGGCTGCCTCGCTCTTGCGGATGCTCACGAGCGCGCGAAGGTCCATGATCGTGCTTCGGCCCTCGATCCAGGCAATCAGCTCGTCCGTGGTCAGGAAAAACACATCTGCCTCGGCATCGATCTTTCCGAGCTGCACGAGCTGATGCCCCATGCCCCGGAACAGATGCCGGATCACGCCGAAGATCTTCGTGCGATCAAAGCGCAGGTTCTCGCGGTTCTTGACCGCGCGGCGTGCCTCGCCCAGCACCCAGTTGTAAATGAGGAGCCGAACTCCGCCGAGCCTCGAGCGCACCTGCGCCTCGGCCTTGGTGCGAATCGCACGCTCGCGCTCTTCCATCTGCGCAATCGAGTACGCTTTGCGTCGGACATAGGCGCTGATGGCCTCGATGACGAAGCTCGGATCGTCGTGCAGGTCCTTTTCTTCGAGCTTGAGCTCGTTGATGCAGCGAAAGCCATACCGATCGAGGAACTCACGGATGCGGCGCTCGGCTTCCGGGTGTGCCGAGGGCTGGCCGGCTTTTCCGAGCAACCGTTCGAGAATCTCCGGCGTCTTACCGGAAAGAATCTCCGCCTTGACCGCCGAAGCAGCCGGCGAGTTGTCGATCCAGTCAGCAATTCGCATCAGCATCTTCGTGGGTTCGGTGCTCTCGAGGTCTCCTTCGCCGCAGAGCAGGTCATTCTGAAGCGAGGCGGAGTCCGGCCCGGGCAGCCACTTTTCGGTCAGCTTCTTCAGTAGTCCGAAAAACACCATGCAGAGGTAGTCGTTGATGATCGGGGCGTGCCAGCGACGCAGGATCTCCTCGTCGAGCTGCTGGTAGAGCGCCAGATGTTCGGTCAGCGGCATCTTCCGGAAGTCCATCTTCCGCGCCCGATGGTAGTGATGATCGAAGTGCTTTTTGAAGTCCGTGATGATGGCGTCAATCGTGCGCCAGCGATGGATCGTTCCGGCAAGGAGCTTCAGGCGCTGGGGCAGCGAGTAGCGCATAGGGGTGCCGGCGAAGTCGAAGATCGCGGCCACCTCGGGCTTGAGCTGTTGCTTGACGCCCATCATGGTTTCCATGAAGGCCTTGTTGTTCGAGGCTCCGGGCAGCATCAGGACGAGGCGATACCAGTTGGCGAGATTGTAGTAGATGCGTCCTCGCATCAGACCCAGCATGTTTCGGAACATGGATTCGTGCGAGCGGATGACCGACTCGGGCACGCCCACGACCTGGCAGAACTGGATATAGACCTGGCGATAGGCTGAGCTCGCAAACGAGAACGTCAGCGGGCTCGTCACCCCGTTGTAGCTCTCGATGATGTTCGAGTTGTCCCAGAGCGTGGCAGCAGCACCGTTGATGTCCTTCGAGTAGAAGGCGGCTGGTGGGAGGGTCGTGATCGGTCGAGTCTGCAGGCAAAAGAGCGTGCCATTTTCGAAGCCCCACTCGCAATCTTGCGGCATGCCGAGCTTCTCCTCGAGCTCCAGGCAGAGCCCCGAGACTTCGCCGACCTGTCCGTCGGTGAGGCTGCTCTGCTTTTCGCGTCCGCCCGAAATCGCCAGATGCTTCAGGCCTCCGGATTCGGATTGCACGAGTGCCTGGGGCTTCTCGACGATTCGCCGCTCGCGGATTTCTCCCGTCTTTCGGCTCACTTCAAAATGGTCGGCATCGAGCTCGCCGCTGACCAGGCCTTCGCCGAGCCCCCAGACCGAGCTCACGACCGCATTCTCGGTGTCGAGAGGGCGAATCGGATTTCTGGAGAACGCCACTCCCGCCGCCTCGCAGTTGACCATGCGCTGGATGACGACCCCCATGCGGAGCCCGGCGACCGGAAGACCCTTCTCCACGCGGTAGCTCAGGGCGCGCGCTGAGTAGGCCGACGCCCAGCACCGGCGAAGCGATCGATCGACGGCTTCCATCCCTTTTTGAAACAGAAAGCTGGAGAACTGTCCGGCAAACGAGTGGTCGGTGCCATCTTCTTCGAGGCCGCTCGAGCGCACGGCAACCCACTGGTCGTTCCAACCTCTGGAGCGGAGCGAGGCATCGAGCTCGCGCTCAAGCTCGGAAGGTAGGGCGTGCGAAAGAAACAGCTCCTCGACCGCTTTTTCAAAATTCTGGAGGTCCGGGGTCTCCGCTTTCAGTCGAAGCAGGGCTTCATCGAGACCATGAGCCCGCCGATACTGGTCGAACGCATCACTCGGCACGCAGAAAAAAGGCGGAACGCGAAATCCGCGAGTAACGAGGGCGGCCAGGTTCGAGGCCTTGCCGCCTCCGGATCGTCGAAACGACTCGAGCGAGTGAGACGCGGGGTCGAGGATCCATCGAGGGGCGTTGAGCTGTGTTTCGAGCGACATCTTCGACTCCTGTTAGAAAAGCTTCGAGAGCGGAATGCAGGCGAGGTGAACGAGCAGGCCGATGGTGGCGAGGAGCTCGACGATCTTGTGGAGCTTCGGCCTAAAGGACCAGGCAATGGCGGAGGCAAGCACGAGCGACATCACCGGAATGCAGGTTTTTTCGAGGTGCAGGAACGTCGCCCCCAGCATGCCGATGCTGCCGGTGAGCAGAATCCGAAGGAGCGTTCCGCCGCGGCCATACACCTGTGGGTACGTCTGAAGCACCGGGTGTGCATTCGGATCGAGCTTTCGACAGAGCTCATAGGTAAAAAAACCACCGAGCGCAGTGATGCCCAGCCAGAACGTGCGGGGCTCCAGCCAGCGCCCGGGATGCGCCAGCGCCACCGGAAGGGCCATGAGCGGAACAAGAATGATCTGGTGGGTGACGCCGTAGAAGAAGGGCATGGCCGCGAGGCGCTTGCCCACGAAGAACTCCTTGAACATGAGGCCGAGATACAGGGTGATCAGCAGGTACAGTGCACCCGCCGCCGAGTGGCCGACAGCGGCAAGGATGGCGGCAACGCCTACCATGGCCAGCATTCCGGCGATGACGACCGAGCGCACTTCGTCCACACGGATCAGTCCGCGAGGAAGGGGGCGCGTCGGATGCGCGATCTGATCTTTTTCAAAATCCTTCCATTCGTCCATCAGACGAAGCTCGAAAAAGAACAGGAGAAGTCCTGTCCCGGCAAGAATCCATGCGCCTGCCTGCGAGGCCGCACCGCGCGGGTAGAGCAGGAGCCCGCTCGAGGTCATCGCTCCGACCAGAAGCAGGTACGTCACGAGCGGAAAGCGTTCCTTCAGATAGGTCATCCAACGAGCCATGGTGCTCCTTTTTTTAGCGATGCAGCGCGGTCGATGCGAGCCCGGTGCCGACGGTCCCGAAGAATCGGGGCGTCTTCGATGTAGCGAATTTCCGGATAGCTCACTCGAATGGCGCGCTCCTGGCCGACCACGCCTTCTCCGATGAGCCACGTGCTGCCGCTCGAATCACGGTGGAGGAATGCGGAGGTGTGCCCGAGCACTGAATAAATCTCCTGTTCCAGTCGAAACTCGTCAACGGATTGTCCGGACCTGCCCGCATACCAGAGCCTGCCCTCGCTGTCGGACCTGACGCGGTCGCCCATATTGTGCCAGCTGACGCCGCTGGAGTCGGTCCGCTTGTTCAGGCGATTTTCGGAATCGCCGCCGAGGTATCGCGGGCACACGTGCGCGCCGCTCACCCAAACGCTCGACTCCTCGATGCTCAGCCGAATCTCCGGCACGGGGTTGCCGAGGCAAAGGGTCTGAAGGAATCCGGCCGCACGGCTGTCGGCTACCGCCCTCTTTGCATCCATCGTGGCCACCGGTTCGGCTTCGGTGCTGCCATAGACGTGGGTGAACTCCGCTCTGGGCAGACGCTCGAAGGCCTCTTCGAACAGCGCGCAGTCGGTCAGCGCGCCTCCGACGTGAATCGACCGCAGAGAGTCAAAGTGCAGCCCACTCGAGAGCAGCCGTGAAAGAAACGCGGGACCACAGGTCAGTGACTTTGGCGCAAGCTCGCCCGAGAGCTGCGAAATCGAACGAAAGTCTCGCGCGAGCCAGGACGGCGGCATCAATACGGTGGTGCGCCCGGACCCGAGATTGGCGAGGGTGAAATTGGCAAAGATGCACCAGTCCGCACCGCCAGGCGAAGGCTCTCCGGCAGGATGAAGATTGGCCTCGAGGATCGTGTGCTGATCCCAGAGATATCCATGGCTTCGAACGACTCCTTTCGGGTCTCCGGTGGTTCCGGAGGTAAAGGTCAGGATGCCGTAGTGAGAGGGTTCGACGTTTTCGACTTGGAGTGTGCCTGAACCGCCAGCCTCTTTCGGCGAAACCCAGTGCGGAATGGCCCGAATGGCAGAGGAGCGCAGCCCCCAGAGCCTGCCGACAGAAGACGTCAGGAAGGCTCGGGGTCGGACCTGCTGCAGGATGCGTTCGATGCGGTGGAGCGGCATCCAGGGTTCAACCAGTAGTACGGGATATCCGGAGGCCATGAGTGCGATGACCGATGCATAGAGGTCAAAGCCGAGTCCGAGCAGCAGCAGCACCGGATCGCCGGGGGCGAGTCCGAGCCCTCGGAGCTGCGACTGGATGGAGGCCGCTCGAGCAGAAAGAGCGCCGAACGAAATCTGCGAGCCATCCGGCATCCAAATGGCGCAGCGGTTCGGATGATCCGCAACTCGAGTGATCAGGCGATCGACGCAGTTCATGGCAATAAATTGAGTGTACGGCCAATTGAAAAGAGTTGTGCAGAAGAATTCTTCCGGAAAAGAATGGTTCGAATGGCCCACGCAGAAACCTACTTTTCGACGCTGAACTACACGCTTGCCAATGAAGACACCTCGCTTGAGGTGGCGCTTCTTCCAGAAAATACCGACACGATTTTGTCGATCGCGGGTAGTGGTGGTCGCATCCTGCCGCTGCTGTCGCGTTCACCACGGCGAGTGGTCTGCGTGGATCTTGCCGATGCCCAGCTCGCGCTCACCGAGCTTCGTCTGGCCCTCGCTCGCGAAGCAAGCCACGCGGAATTTCTCGATTTCTTCGGGTATCCCCGCTCCGGCGCCGAGCACTCACCCGAACGGCTTCGACAGCACTGGGTCGATCGCCTCGAGCTTCGGCCCGAAACTCGAGAGTTCTGCAAAGGGTGGCTGGCGTCATTGGATTGGCGCATTCCTCTTTATGATGGACGCTGGGAGAAGACCTTCCAGAAGCTCAGCCGCATGGTGCGGGCAATCACGGGCAGTGCGGGCCAGGGAATCTTCGAGTGCCTCACGCTGGAAGAGCAGACCGAGTATCTCGCGTCGAGGTTTCCGCATTCTCGCTGGCAGGTGGTGTTGGCACTGCTGGGAAATGCCGCAGTATTCAATGCGCTCCTCTACAAGGGCAGCTTTCCCGAAAAGAATATTCCCGGAAGCAGGATGCGCTTCTACCAGGATGCCTATGCGCGGCTGTTTGCGATTTCGCCTGCACGCGAGAACTTCTTTCTCCAGCTGTCGTTTCTCGGCGAGCTTCGGCATCCCGAGGGCAATCCGGTCGAGTGCGATCGCATGGTGTTCGAGAGGGCCAAGTCGGCGCTCCAGCGTACCGAGATCACTTACCTGAAGTCGGATGCCATCGAAGCTGCCCGAAGCCAGAGGGGCCGCATCGGCTTCTTCTCGTTCTCGGATGTTCCTTCGTATTTTCGTGGTGAAACCGAACGCCGGTTCATGCAGCAGATTCGGCCGGGGCTCGCCGACCAGGCCATGGTGGTGGTTCGAAATTACCTCCATGTTCCGGAGCAGTGCGATCTTTCGGGGTATCTGAATCTTCGCCAGCACCATTCGAAAGTGATCTCGCGAGAAAAGGTGCAGGTCTATGACGTGGATGTGTTTCAGTACCAGCCCGGATCTTCCGCTGGGGGAGTGCAAAGATGATCTACCGTGCGCGTGATCTTCATTTTCAGTACTGGCTCGACCGCCATCCGGTTCCCGCACTCCGTGGAGTCTCGCTAGAAATTACCGAGGGAGAGTCGTTGGTTTTGAGCGGGCCATCGGGTTCCGGAAAGAGCACGCTCTTGTCGCTGCTCGGCTTGATCGAGCCGGTGCAGGCGGGAAGCATCCGGTTTCTCGGCGAGGAAGTGGCTGCCATCTCCGAAGACCGGCGCAATGAGCTTCGCCGGCATGAGGTGGGTTTCATCTTCCAGAACTTCCAGCTTTTTCCGACGCTCAGTGCCGAGGAGAACGTCGAGTACTTCCTGATTCGCCAGGGTATTCCGACCCTCGAGCGCAAGAAGCGCGTCAAGCAGTCGCTGGAAGCCGTCGGACTTTGGAATCGCCGCCATCATCGCCCCTTGGAGTTGAGCGGGGGACAAAGGCAGCGCGTGGCCGTAGCGCGGGCAGCCGCAAAGCGCCCGAAGGTCATCCTGGCGGATGAGCCCACGGCAAGCCTCGATCAGCAGACGGGACGCGAGATTCTGTCGATGCTCGATGCGCTCCGGAGCGAGCACCGGACGACCCTCGTCATTGCGAGCCATGATCCGATGGTGCTGGAGCGGGCCGGACGAATCTACCGACTAGCTGACGGCCTCGAGGTGAACTCATGAAGACATTCACGGAAAGACTGTGGAGAGCGGCGTGGGTCATGAAGCTTGCGGCGCGAAATCTTTTCCGGCAGCCGAGGCGGACGTTTGCCGTCCTGCTGACCGTCGGGCTCGGAAGCGCCTCGCTGTTTCTGTTCCAGGGATTCAACACCGGAATCATGAACCAGTACCGCGAGAACTCGATTCACGCACGGTACGGACATGGACAGCTTCACACGCGAGGCTATCTCGAGACGGTTTTTGAGAAGCCCTGGGAGCATTGGATTGACAACTATGACGAGGTTGCCGGCGCGCTCCAGTCCATGCCGGAAGTGAAGCAGATCTTTCCTCGCGTCGAGTTCTTTGCTCTCCTGACCAACGGCAGCATCAACGTCAGTGGTCACGGTACCGGCGTAGACGGAGTTGAGGAATCCACGTTCTTCACGACCTTGAACGTGGAAGAAGGAAAGATGCTGAGCAACGAAGAGGATG
>JBIIXZ010000303.1:0-2600 GCA_044347055.1 Bdellovibrionia bacterium
GTCGAACTGCCTCCGGCGATCCGGATACTCGGCAACCAGTTTCGCAATCCCCTGCTGTGGGTCCTGCTTTTTGCGGTCGCTGTTTCGCTTGTCGTCGGTGAGTGGTTGGATGCGTGGATCATCCTGGCCATCGTCCTGATCGGAACACTCCTCGGCTTCCTGTCGGAGTACCGGGCATCGCAGGCCACGGCACGCCTGCTTTCGAGGCTGGCACTGAAAACCACGGTGTGGCGCGACGGAGCGACGCGGTCGATCCGCGCTTCGGATGTCGTGCCCGGAGACGTGGTGCTGCTCTCAGCCGGATCCCTGGTTCCGGCGGACGGAGTCCTGATCGAGAGCAAGGACCTCTACCTCGACGAGGGTGCACTCACGGGTGAATCGTTTCCGGTGGAGAAATCCCCGGGAGTGAGCGCCCGGGATGCTCCGCTCCCGAAGCAGTCGAATGCCGTGTTCCTGGGAACGTCCGTGCGAAGCGGATCGGGCCGAATGCTGGCCGTGGCCACGGGGGCTTCCACGCATTTTGGAAGGATCTCGGAAAGGCTTCGACTCCACGTCGGTGAAACGGATTTCGAACGCGGTCTTCGCAAGTTCGGAGGCCTTCTTGCCGCAGCGATGACGGTATTCGTGCTCATCATCTTCGGCGTGAATTCCGCGATGAAAAAGCCTCTGATGGACTCGCTGCTTTTCTCGATCGCGCTCGCCGTGGGGCTCTCTCCGGAGCTGCTTCCGGCGATCCTGGCTGCAACGCTTTCGCGAGGCGCGCAGCGGATGGCGAAGGAGGGTGTCATCGTTCGACGCCTCAACGCGATGGAGAATCTCGGGGGAATGACGATCCTCTGCTCGGACAAGACCGGCACGTTGACGCTCGGGCGCATGGAGCTCGTTCGGTCCGTCGATGCCGAGGGCCGCGATTCGGAGGAGGTCCTTCGCGATGCGTTCCTCACGTCGTCGTTCCAGACCGGAATGCGCAATCCGATCGATGACTCCATCCTGGATGCATCCCGCAGGCGAGGCTTGTCGGTCGGTGACGTGAAGAAAGTCGACGAGGTTCCGTATGACTTCATCCGGCGGCGAATGACCATTGTGGTCGAGGAGAAGGAAAGGCGTGAACTACTCAGCAAGGGCGCCGTCCGTGAAATCCTGGAGGTCTGCGTGGCTGCGCCGGGCGGGCCACTTGACCGTGATGGCGTCCTGGCCCGGGTCGACGACTGGGCGAGGCAGGGCAATCGCGTGCTGGCCGTCGCAGGACGCACCGTCGAGACTCAATCGACCTACACCCGAAGCGATGAGATGGCGCTCGAACTGCGGGGCTTTCTTCTCTTTCGCGACCCTCCCCACCCGGATGCCGGGCGTGCCATTCGGGAGCTGGAGAAGGCAGGAGTTCGCTTCAAGCTGGTGACGGGAGATCACTCCGGAGTGGCATCGGCGGTCGCTCGGGCGGTCGGGGCGAGGGCGGATCATGTGCTGATCGGAGCCGAGATCGCCAATCTGCGTGACGATGCGCTCCGGCATCGGGCCGAGCGAACGGACATCTTCGCGGAGGTGGATCCCGAGCAGAAGGAGCGTATCATCCAGGCGCTGCGAAAGCGCGGGCACTCCGTGGGATTTCTGGGGGATGGCATCAACGATGCACCGGCGCTCCATGCGGCGGACGTCGGAATTTCAGTCGAGAGCGCTGCCGATGTCGCGAGAGAAGCGGCGGATGTGGTGCTGGTTCGTCATGATCTCGGCGTGCTCGCCCGAGGGATTCGCGACGGCCGAACAACTTTCAGCAACACGCTCAAATACCTGTACATCACGACGAGCGCCAACTTCGGAAACATGGTGAGCATGGCAGTCGCATCGATATTCATGCCATTCCTTCCGCTGACGGCCACCCAGATTCTACTGAACAATTTTCTCTCTGATCTTCCCCAATTCGCTATCGGTGCAGACAGGGTGGACCCGGAGTGGATTGCGCGTCCAAGAAGATGGCGTCTCCAGAAGATCCGAATGTTCATGCTGGGATTCGGAGCGCTGAGCTCGATTTTCGACGGAATCACGTTCCTGGTTCTGATCCGCTTCTTCCACGCCGATGAGGCGGTGTTTCGAACCGCCTGGTTTGTTGAGTCGCTGTTGTCCGAGTTGGGAATCATCTTCGTCGTTCGAACCCGGCATGCGCTGTGGGCCAGCAGGCCTGCGCCGCTTCTGGGAGGGACGGGGGTCCTGGTCATCGTCCTTGCGCTGGCCCTGCCCTACAGTCTTCCGGGGCGGTGGTTCGGGTTCGTGCCTCTGGAGATGCCGCTCGTTGCCGCGGTACTGGCAATCACGGTGGGTTATCTTGTCGTGGCGGAGCGACTGAAACCCCGCTTCCTGGGGCGGGCGTCGTGATATCCTGAAACGGATGAGATTTGTTTTTCCAGGAGAGCTTGGGCAGGAAATCTGTTCGGCCGTCGAAGACTATGCCCGTGAGAAGCGGCAGTCCGACCTCGTTGATCTTTCCCTGGGCTTCGAGATTCCAAAAATCGAGCAACGGATCAAGTCACGAGCGGCCCTGGAGTCGTCAAAGTCGGAGGCTCAGCTCTGGGAGCACCTGTCACCGGATGTTTTCCAGACGCCTT
>JBIIXZ010000304.1:0-2594 GCA_044347055.1 Bdellovibrionia bacterium
GCCCACGATCAAGGTCTGATTTTTTTCGCCTCGGGGTGCCCGCGCTCCCCGCCGTGGAATGTCGATTGCTCCCCGCTTGCTCGAGAACAAGCGAGGAGCACCGATGTCCCGACTGATTGCAGGTTTACTGGCCTTGGCCGCGCCGCTGACGGCGTGGTCCGTGGAACGTGATCTCCAGATCGCGAATCGATATTTCGCCAAAAGAAAATCCGAGGTGGCGGCGCAGGCCATTCCGCGCGCAGCGGCGCTGGTGCAGCAGCCCCTTCTGGATCGCCTTTTGCCTCGCGGGTTTGAGCCCGGCCAGCGCTGGAGCGTGAGGCTGTTCGTGACGAAGCCTCCCCTGAACTCTCCCGAGGTTCGCGACGCCCGGATCGCCACCGTTCAGTACACGGTGCTGCATTGGAGCGGTCCTGAAGACAGCCAGCTGCATCTTCGAATCGAGGCCGGCGAGTTGGCCAGGGGCTCATTCATCGAAGAAAGGATCCATTTCCGCGAGGGGCGCTCCGAGATGCGTCGGTGCCGCCGCGTCGATCTGTGCAGTCCCTGGATCGCCTATGACTCGCAGACGCTGCGGCTCGGTGGAGAGGACTCCGGCTTTGGCTGGGAGCACGGCCCGGTCCTGTTGGCCGCAGACACGCTCCTGCGAGCGCGGATCGTCGAGGGCGGAGCGCGATGGGAATCCGAGGATTTCTTCGGTCGACGAAGCGCATGGCGATGGAGTGCGGGTGATCCATGGCCGTCGTTGCAGGAGTCGGCGCAGGGCAGGGCAGAGCTGCTGAAGCAGGAGGATGAGCGATGATTCCGAGAAATACTCGACAGTGGGTCCGCGTGGGAATTCTTGGCGTGGTGCTGGTCTCGCTCTCGTTGCCGCTGCTGATGTCATGTGGCGGCGGCAGCCCGGGACTCGAGGTTCTGGGTATTCGAGATCGTCGACTTCGCTCGGGCGAGGCCGCAGGAGAGCGCAATTTCGCCCGCCTCATGTCCATGCACTTCCAGGGGACTCCTGCGCGGCAGCCTTGGGCCGGCTTTTGGTGGCCCTATACGTCCAATGGCATTGCCAAAAATATTTCAGGTCTTTCACCTGCAGGAAAATACGATGCTGCGCGCGGCGGATTGACTGCCGCCCAGGATTGGGAGGCCGTCAATCATGGAGCGGGAGTGCCCGGAGTGGAGGGCTGGTGGGGGCATTGCAACGGATGGTGCGTTGCCGCAGCGCTCTTTCCTGAACCTCGCCAGGCGGTGCGAGTGAACGGAGTGGAGTTTGGAGTGGCCGACATCAAGGCTCTGCTCAGCGAGGCCGGCATGGAGGCCAGCGCAGATTATTTCGGCGATCGTGTGGACAGTTTTGACCGTAACGCCGCTAGAAAGTGGGACGATCCGGTGCCCAATCAGTACTTTCTGGTGCTCATGAACTACATGGGGATTCATCGCAGGACGGTCTTGATTGACCGGCACACGGGCCCCCAGGTCTGGAACCAGCCGCTTGCCGGCTATCGCTTCGACCCGCCCAAGCCCACCGATTACCTCGGTGCGGATCCTGCCGCACCGAACGTCTACCGAATCCGCGTCACTTCCACGCTGTGGTGGATGGAGGACAATGTTCCCCCGGGTGCATTGTCTCCAGTCTTCAACTTCCAGACAAACTCGATGGTCAAGTCGCGCACGCTCCAGATGGAGCTGTGGCTGGATGGTCCGGTTGAGTTCGACTCATCCGGCAAGATCATCAAAAGCGGAGACATTGTCATCGCGCGCGATGGCGAGTTTCTGGTCGGTGGAAAATGGCTCGGCGGGAGGACCAACCAAGGGCATCCTGATTACATGTGGGTGCCGTATTCGATCCTGAAACCGGATCCGCAGGCCGAAGTAAAGCATGCAAACGTCTATGTCGATATCGACTGGATTCGTCGCCACATCCTGAGTGGTGGCGTGGACGATGACAGCGTGAATCCGGCCCCCGTTCGGACTGCACCAGAAGCGAGTCCTGTGCCGCTGCCGAGTGACGATGTTGACCCCGGAGAGGAGCCGAGCGGCCTTCCCACCACGCGTCCCACGCCACAACCCACGTTGACGAGCAGGCCTTCGATTCCCACGCCGACCTCAAGGCCGACGCCGACGATTGTTCCCACGTCCGTTCCGACACGACCGGCGCCGGAGCCAACGTCGGCTCCGCGACCGACGGATCCGGCAACGACTCCGAGCAGTCCTGCGCCTCGCCCGACTTCGGCACCACAACCCACGCCGCCAACGGAGGCTTGAATTGAGCGGGCGGCCGGGCGAGACTGTCTCCTCGCATGAACGCCCCTCACGGACGCTCCGCCCCAGCCGCCTACTCGATCGTTCTCGCATTGCTGGCGGTGCAGCTGCTTTTTGGTGCCGGTTATGTCGTCTCGAAGGTGATTGTCGGCGCCTTTCCTCCGCTCGTGTGGGCGAGCATCCGCATCGTCATTTCGGCAGCAATCATGCTCGTGATCGCGCTCTCTTCGGGGCGCAGAAGTCCTCGAGGCTGGGATTCGTTCTTCAAGCCGCTCATCGGATTCTCCCTGCTGGGGATGATCATCAACCAGAGCTCCTTCCTGGTCGGACTGAAGCATACG
>JBIIXZ010000305.1:0-2583 GCA_044347055.1 Bdellovibrionia bacterium
CATGTCGAAAGAAAAGCTTCAGTTCGAATGTCCGCTTCCGGATGATCTCGAGCTCAGGCCTCGAGCTCTGGCTCCGCGCTGAAGCCTGGCTCACGCCTCAAAGATGAATCCCTTCAGGTAACGCGACTTCGGATTGGCGGGATGGCTCGGAAACGACTCCGGCTGCTCGATTCTGGCCAGGAGCTTGAGCTTTCTTCCGAGCTTTCGCGCCGCCTGCTGCACGTCGCGCTCGTACTTTTCCCAGGGCACGTTCGCCGAATTGATCGAGGTGACGAGAATTCCTCCGGGCTTGAGGACGGACAGGAGCAGCTCGTGCAGATCCACGAGATCTTTCTGCGTCGAGAATGTCCGCTTCTTTCCTCGAGAAAACGAAGGCGGATCGGAGATCACCACGTCGTACGAGTCGCCCCGGCGTGCGAATCGCGGCACCTCCTCGAAAAAATCTCCGTAAATGTAGCGTGATTTTTCGACCGGAATGCCGTTCATCCTGCCGTTTCGCTCCGCCCACTGCGTGGTGGGACGCGAAAGATCGAGCGTGACCACCTCCGATGCGCCCCCCATCCACGACGCCACGCTCAGGCTTCCGGTATAGGCAAAGGTGTTGAGCACCTTTTTTCCGGAAAGCTTTCCGGAACAGGACAGCCAGCGCCGAAGCGGCGCATGATCCAGGAAAAGCCCGGGATGCCGCCCCTCCAGGAGCTGGATTTCAAAGCTCATCGAATGCTCACCGAACCGCTCGAGGACCGTGAATCGAGAGGGCGGCGTTTCACCCCAGAGCAGCTGGGGCATTTCCGGAATTCCCTGACGAGGACGTCGAAGCACCACGGCACCCCGGTATCCCACTCCCGAGTAGAACCCCCGCGAGGCCTCGCGAATCTCCTCGACCGACGCCGGAGTGGATTCGCCTTCCCATTCGGTGATCCACAGGTAGCCGCCGTATCCGTCAATGGCCCAGCTGGCGAGCGGATCGCGGGGATGCACCTCGCCCGGGCCATAGAAAAGCCTCAGAGCAGACTCATGAATTCGCTCCAGCTGTCCGGAGGAGAGTCGAGCCTTCCATGCCTGCTCGAGCGCTCGGATCATCTCGGCGCTCATGAACCGCCTCGCCCCAGCTGCCGTGCCTGCTCCACCCAACTCGAAAAATCTGAAGGCCAAGGCGACTCGAAGACCTCTCCCGAGGGCAGCGAAAGCGAACGCGCATGGAGTGCCACCCGCTGCACGTGAAGTCCGGGAGCCGGCAGCGGCGACCCGTCATAACGGAGATCGCCCCAGAGGGGATGGCCAGTGCGAGAAAGGTGGATCCGAATCTGGTGCCGACGGCCGCTCACCGGGCGAGCACGTCCCAAAAAGCCGGTCCACTCGCCGGCTCGGAATCGCTCGACCACCTCGACCTGGGTTGATGAGGGCTTCTCTTCGATCGGCAGATCGACTCGAAACACCGGAAGCCGCGGCAGGCCCGCGGCCAGAAATTCATACACCTTGCGCACCTGGTGGCGCGCAAACCAGTCGCACGCCTTCCGGTGGGCCGCCTCGGAACGTGCAAAGAGCATCACTCCGGAGGTCTCCTCATCCAGTCGATGCACCACCCAGGTGTCGCCATGATGAAGCCGAAGCCAGTCCGCCACGACCGGACGCTCCGAGCGCCCCTGGACGCTCAGCCAGCGCGCGGGCTTGTCGACGACCCACCAATCGTCGGTCCGGGCAATGAGGCGGGGTTCCAGGTTCTGCGACATGCCTCTCCACTAGCCAAGTTCCTCGCTGGAGCCAAGCCCTCGTGGTAGATCTCACTCATGCACCCGCATACCCGGAAAGTGCTCCTGACCGTATCCGCCATCGTCGTACTGGGCTTGTCCACCCGAGCTCTGTTGTCGCGCGGCCCGGATTACGAACTCTCCTTCGAACGACAGGTGCGCTCCTCGCTCTCGATCCAGGAGCTTCAGCAGGAGCTCGCGAACAAGAAAACTTGGCCGGAATGGCATTTCAACGTGCAGCGGCTCGAGACCATTACTGACACTGATCCAGCCACTGCGTCCGCAGCCTCAGGCTCCAGTCTCCGGCTTTTTCTGGAACCTCCCAAGAAGGAGTGGAAGCGTTTCGAGCTGGATCTCGAGGTCGACCAGAAGTCGCCGGATCGAATCGACGCTCGGATCGTTCGCGAGTCCAAGGGACGCCTCGAAAAACTCCTTTCCGATATCCGCTGGTCGATCCAACTCTTGCCGGCTCCGGACGGACAAGGCACCCTGATCCGAGGAGAAGCCCAGGCTCGAACGATCGGCCCGAAAGCTCGACTGCTCGGCCGCGTGGTGCCGCGAGTCGTGATGAACCAGGTGTTTTATCCCGATCTCGAGGCCCTGGCCCATCCTGAGAAACGACGAGGAAAAACGGGTGAAAAACACGATGGACGCCTCCTTCCCTTCTGATCCGCAGCTTTTCGAGGCGGCCTGGATCCGCGACGTGCTGGGCCTGGCTGGCCACGGCTCGAGCAGCGCACGATTCAGCGGATTCACCACCGACTCACGCAAGATTCCGAACTCGGGAGTCTTCGTCGCCATTCGCGGCGAAAAGATGGACGGACACGAGTTC
>JBIIXZ010000306.1:0-2578 GCA_044347055.1 Bdellovibrionia bacterium
TGAACAAGCAGGGGGAGCACGACCGTTGTGATCGCGCTAAAAAGCAGGATCGAAACCTCAAAATACCGGTGGTGCCTCTCAGCCCTCACTCCGGCATGCTACCACAGAGGTCGTCTCAGCGAACGGAAATCACCCACACAGCCATCAGCATCGCTGCTGAGGCGGCGCACAACGACGAAAATCCGAATGCCGCTTCAGGAGATATGCCTTGGTAGATGATTCCGAAGACGATCGACGCAGGCAGCAGGAAAACCCCGGCGGTCAGGTTGAACCAGCCGAACGCGGTGCCACGAAGGCTTGCCGGCGCGAGATCGGCAACCAGGGCCTTCTCGACTCCTTCAGTCGCGGCGATGAAAACTCCATAGAGAAGAAACAAAAGGTAAAGCCCCAGGCCGCGCGGAACGATGAAGCCCATTCCGAAGTAAAAGAGCGAATAGGCGGAATAGCCGGCCACAAGCAGACGCGGCCTGCCGATCCGATCGGACCAAGCCGCGAGCGGAGTCGAGAACAGTGCCGCAACTGCTGAAACAGCGGCCCAGAGCAGCGGAATATGACTCTGTGCCACTCCAAGTTCGCCAGCCCGCAGCAGGAGAAAGAGATTTGAGGAGTTGCCCAGAGAAAAGAGAGCCACCACGATCAGGTATCGACGAAACGAGGGAGGCAGGCCTCCCAGCTTCCAGTCAAACGAGCCGGAGTGATCGATGACTGCAGGCTGTTCCTCACGGATCAGCAGTGCGAGCAAGATGCAGATCACTGCAGGAACTGAGGACCACAGGAACAAATCGCGAATCGGCACGCCACGGGAGAGCAGGACTGCTGCGGCGAGGGGGCCAACGACTGCCCCGGCGTTATCCATCGCGCGATGAAATCCGAAGGCAAGTCCGTGCCTCTCGGCAGGAACGCTTGACGCAAGCAGTGCGTCACGGGGCGATGTTCTGAGGCCCTTTCCGACACGATCGGAGAAACGGATCAACAGGAGCATGGGCCAGCTTGAAATGAATGCAATCAACGGACGACCAACCCCCGCAATTCCGTAGCCAAAGACGATCCACGGCTTGAAGCGATGGAAACGGTCGACAATCACTCCAGAAAATAGCTTCAAGATGCTTGCGGTCGACTCCGCGACCCCCTCGATCAATCCCATGGCACGCGGGCCTGCCATGAGGACCGAAGAGAGGTAAATCGGAATCAACGGATACAAGAGCTCGCTCGCGCTATCATTGACGAGGCTGATGATGCCGATCAGCCAGACGGTTCGCGGCAGCGATCGAAGCATGGAGATCATTTCGAGAACCTCACCAGATGCACCACGACTCAGAAGTAGAAGTACGCTGAAACTGCGCCATCCCAGGATCGATCGTCTCCTCCGGTGACGGAACCACCACTGCGCCAGCCCCGAAGGCCCAGCCCGACGGCCAGGCGATCTGACCCGTTCCATCGAAGATCGGCACTTCCTGAGAGTGCGTTCGGGTTCAACGCAAATGCCCGTCGCTGGTACCCGGCCTTGATGATTGCCGATAAACGGGTACCGGATTGAACCAGGGCAATCGAAGGCCCGACGCCCAAGCGAAGGGATGAGCCTGCCAGTGACGGCGCAAAATCGCTCTGGAGCTCTCCGAGCGCGAGGAACGCCGGCCCACGATCGCCCCAGGGTGTCACCGATGCGCCCCCGCCGATCTCGAAGTACCCGGAAAGACATCGTCCGCAGTCCGCGTCACGCAAAGTGCGTGCCCCCAGGTCGACTCGCCACGACTTCTCGCGACGCATCGGGGCAAGTGGACTCAACGAGAAGATCCGGATCAGCGCAAAGTCATCCACCTCGAACCGGCGTCCGGACTCATAGGCGCGAACCTTCAAGTTGAAAAACTCGACCTGCGAATGCGCCGGATAGCCTGGCGCCGGATCCACGAGATCATGCAGAGCAAAGCGCATCTGGGCCCCGACAAAGCGCCCTCTCGAGGAATCGCTGCCGAAATCCAGAGCCGAGCGCGCCGACTCATGCCCGATATGGGGAATGCTCCGCGGATCGGGCTTCACCTGGACAGGCCGGCTGCGAACTCCGAGTGCGGCCCGCGCCACCAGGAGCTCCTGCTTCCATTCGGATGCCTGGGATTTCGAATCCAGGAGTTCCTTGGGAAATCGATAGTCCACAAAACCCAGTGCTGCATCGAGTATCCGCGCCTGGGACTCCACCCCAAGGGTCGACGGCGGCGCCACGACGGATCGCTCGACCACGATCTGCTGAAGCGACTCCAGCTCCGCAGGGGTGAACCCGCTGGCCAGCGAGTCGAATTGCGACCGCGCGGAGGCTCGATGGCTGATTCGCGAAATCAGTCCGGGAGTCTTCAACATCTGCCGGATCGTATCCGCCGGAATCACGTAGAACGGCAGCGCCTCGGTGATCGAAAAGCGCGGTGCAGCAGCCTCGACTGCAGTCAGGATCTGGTACGAGCAGTTCTGGCTCAGGTAAAAGTAATCAAAGGTGGCGGTGCCGAGCTCCCAGAGGTGGGCCACGAGCATATCGAGCTCCGAAGGCTCGAGTGCGAGGTCGTAGGACCAGAGATCGCGCGACTCAAAG
>JBIIXZ010000307.1:0-2572 GCA_044347055.1 Bdellovibrionia bacterium
GGAATCCGGCCTCGATTGAACGCTGTCCATGGCATTACCCAGGAGATTCATCAGGATCTGCGAGATCTGCACGGAGTTGCATTCCAGGTGCAAGCCTTCCGGCACAGGACCGACCCGAAGATCGATACCTCTCTGCTTGAATCGATTTTCGCACAAAACGAGGGTGTCGCGCAGCAATCCGGCAAGATCCGTCGGAGCCACGTCGTCCAGTGATCCGTCGCGCGCATAAGTCCTCAGGCCCGAAACAATTCGACTGATCCGCATCGCGGCATTCTGGGCCCGGCGAATGATCGTCACGGCGCGATCGGACGGCATCTCCGGTGAATCCAGGAACTGCTCACAGGCCATCTGGATGATCGCCAGGGGATTGTTGATCTCGTGCGCGATGCCCGCAGACATCTCACCGAGGGCCGAGAGCCGTGAGGCCATCGCCAGCTTGGCGACGGCAAGCTTTTCGCGCTCGTTCGACTTCTTCAACTCCTCGCTGAAGCGTCGCTCGGAATGGACGAGAAGGAGCAGATCGAAGATCGGATCCGAAAGCGAAAAGTCGCTAAAGTCCAAACCCAGCTCGGGCAAATTGTGCAGGTCATTGAGCACGAGGGTCAGCGCGAAGAGATATCCCTCCATCCACCGCAGGCATTGCCCGCGAAGACGAAAGGGCTTCGGCGCATTTCGGGCATGAAGGACCACGATCTCGCCCCGGAGCGCATCGAGCCCTTCGCCGGAAAGACCCGTCGAGGGAGAGAGGACCTCAAAGCATGAATCGAATTTTGCGCCGATCTCGATGCAGGGAACCAGCTTCCGCACGGTCCTGCCCGCGACCACGATCCTGCCGGAGTCGTCGAGAAGAAGCCCAAATGGAAATAATGCGTTGAGCTGCTCCGCCGCGGAAACGCTCAACTGTGGATCGTGATCGAAAAGCACTCGTGATCCTGTCCTTCCTGTCGAGCATGATGGACGATGGCGACCTCGTTTCCGTGGCGATGCGCCAGCCCGCGAAGCAGGCCGACGACCATCGGAGCGAGTCCCGGTCTTTTCGAATAATATTTCAGCAGGAGCTTTCCTGGAGATTCCTCCTCCACCATGAAGCGTGGGGGCTGGAGCTCGGGCATCATTGCTCCCATGCGCGCATGCATGTGGTTGAGGTTCTTGAGGCAGCTCTGGAAGTCCTTGCCGAAGAGCCTGAGGAGTTCGCCATAGCCCTTCTCAGCAGTGAAGCGGATCCAGTACTCGCCGAACTGCTCGAGCAGGAGTCCGGCATCGACCGAAAGCACGCGGCTTGCGCTGCCGACGAGTCCATAGGTCACGGCATCCGGATAACTGCGCATGAGCTCGAAATCCTCGGTCGAGCAGGAAGCCCCCGAGCAGATTTCACCCCATTTGGAGGCGCCGAATCTTTCGAGCACCAGATCCTTGATGGCTTGATTCACCAGACCGTACATGGTTCCTCCATCATGCCGCGAAAGAGCGGCCCTGCATTTTCTTGGCAAGTTCTTAACTCGACCAAATGACTCAGGATTACGACACTGGATACATATGGTCACACGTTCGATTTCGAGACTACAGCAGGACTTTGAAGGATTCCAACAGCTTGCAGCAATTCTTCTGCGCTGGACAGGAATTCGCCTCCCCGAGGGAATGCAGGGAATGGTGCTGCTGACCTCTCGGGTTCAAACCCTGGTGGCCGCCAAGGCGATGCATTCGTTGCGCGCCTATGCGGCGTTCCTGGCCCCGCTCAAGGCCGAACACCCGGATCGCGAAGCCTTTGTTTCCGCGCTCTCGACCCACACGACCTCATTTTTTCGCGAATCGGTGCATTTCGACGTCCTTCAGGAAGCCTATCGGGGCGCCCGCGGCACCTTCAAAGTCTGGTCGGCCGCCTGCAGTACCGGGGCGGAGGCCTATTCCATGGCCATGACTCTCGAATCCGCCCGCACGTCGACCGGTCTGGATTATCGCATCCTCGCCACCGACGTTGCAGAGGACGTTCTCCTGGAGGGAGTTCGCGGAATCATCGCCGACACCATGGCCCAGCAAATTCCACAACGCCTGCGCGAGCGCTACTGGAGTCGCCAGCGAGAGCTTGAGAATCGCCAGAGCTGGGTGGCCGGACAGCAGCTTCGGAAGAACATCCGTTGGGCGAAGCTGAATCTGGTCGATCGCAAGCAGTACCCGCGCGAAGGATCCTTCGATGTGATCTTCTGCCGAAATGTCCTCATCTACTTCGAGCCCGAGACCACACGAGCCATCCTCGAAGGACTGACCTCATGCCTCAAGCCCGGAGGCCTTCTGGTGCTCGGCCACGCCGAGAGCGGAGCAATGACGCTACGCAGCTTCGAACGGCTCGGCTCTTCCGTCTTCCGGAAATCGGAGGTTCTGCGTCCTGAACCTTCCCTACGGCAGAATCCCCTCAGGGAACTGCTGAGCTCCGCGAGATAAGGAACGACCTTCCGAGAAAAAAAGTCTCGTCCTCAGTGGTTCGTTGTCCCGACTGACAAAAGTCTGACGATTTGCGTCACCAGATTCCTGTGTGATTTCAAGCGTCTTTTTTTTGGCACTGCGAATGCTTCAG
>JBIIXZ010000308.1:0-2568 GCA_044347055.1 Bdellovibrionia bacterium
AGCTGCTGGCGCTTGCCGATGGCTGGGTGATCAAGCCCGCACTGCAGGGTCTCGACTGGATCGCGCGAGCACACCGAGGAGCGGGGCGCTCGCAGCCGTTGAGCTTCACGCAATACCTCGGCCATGCCGTAGGAGCTGCCTGGGCAGCCTGGCATGCAGCTCACGGTTCGCCGGATCAGCTTCGAGACTCCGGACTGCTTTTCGAGTCTCAAATTGAAGGAGAATCCGAGTCGCTCGGTGCCGCGATCACTCCGTCCGACTGCAGGTTTCCGACGCTTCGCCTTCGAGAGGGCCAGGGAATCGGCTGGACGGAAACCGAGTTTGCATCCCTGACCTGGAGGCCCTCGCAATGAGCATCGAGTCGAGGTTTTCGGCTTCGGAATTTCGAGCATGGCTCGAGTTCCGGCGTGAGGGTCCGTTCATCGCGGCAGCCCCGCATCACTCCGCCAATTCGCTTCGCGAGCTGATGCTGGCGATTCCCGGCGCGGACCACCACCTGCTCTGGATGGCCACCTCCGGAACGACTTCGGACGGAGGAGGCTTTCCACGCCGCTGGATCGGCCATAGTCGCGAATCACTCATGGCTTCCGCAAAATCCGTGTGCCGCTGGCTCGAAGTGCGCGGCTCGGATCGCTGGGCACGCGTCCTGCCTCTCCATCACATGGGAGGCCTTTCGATCGAAGTGCGTTCGGTTTATCGAGGCTTCAAGGTCCTCGCCTCGCCTGCAAGCTGGAAGGCTGGCGAGTTTGCCGGGTGGCTCGCTCAAGAGCGTGCCACCATCGTCTCGCTGGTGCCGACGCAGGTGCATGACCTCGTGCAGGCGAGAATCACGTGTCCCGCGTCAGTTCGAGCGGTGGTGGTCGGCGCGGACCGACTAGCCCCGGAGCTGCTGCACGAAGCGTCGGTGCTCGGCTGGCCGCTTCTGCCTTCGTACGGAATGACCGAAACGGCCTCGATGATTGCGTGCCACCAGCCCGGCAAGGAAATCACCGAGACCATTCCGGTCCTGGAGGGTGTGGAAGTGCGCGTGGCCCCGGCGGGAGCTGCCCACTCCTCAGAGGGACGACTTCAGCTTCGGGCGCCGCAGCTATTTCAAGCGGAGCTTTTCTGGAATGGTCGCGAGTACCAGCTGCAGCGACGTCCCTCCGGCTGGTGGACGACTGAGGATCGCGCGAGGCTTTCCGATGACGGTCGGCGCGTGCTGCCTCTGGGCCGTGACCAGGATTTCGTCAAGATCCTCGGCGAGGGCATCCAGCTCTCGGATCTTGACGTTCGTTTGCTTGCGCTGCTTCGATCTCATGGATTTTCGGGCGAGGCAGCCTTCGCCACGCGTCCCGAAGAACGGCGCGGAGCAGAGCTCGTCCTGGTGCTGACCCAGGACTTTGCCTCGGCACTCGAGCTCTGGAATTCAAAGTGCTCACCGGTCGAGCGCGCGAAATCGGTCCTGGTCGTCGAGTCACTGCCGCGGACGGAGCTCGGCAAGCTCAGGAGATCGGCGCTCTAAAAAGGTCGGGCCCACCTTTTGGTTCAGGTCTGCGTCATCAGCGGACTCCAGAGTGGATTCCGCCGACGGCTCATCGTACCGTCGTGCCATGAACGTTTCTCGCGAACGCTGGGCCATCGGAGCACTTCTGCTCTGGTACCTGCTCCTGTTTTGGGCAGGCAGCGGAGAGGCGCGTCCCGGCATGGACGCGATGACTTACGGGGCTCTGGCCAAACATCTCCTGGCCACAGCGACTGGAAGGTCCTGCATTATTCCGAACAGTCGTATGCCGATTTTTACCAGCACCCCCCGCTTGCCATCTGGATGTCCGCGCTGGTCTTCCGCCTCTTCGGAGCGACGGACCTGACCCAGAAGATCCTTCCCGCGCTCTTCGCTCTCGCGACACTCGCGCTGGTGTACGTCTGGGTCCGAAGGGCTCGAGGGGTCACGGCAGCTTTCTTGGCCGCGTTCGTGCTCCTGAGCAGTACGCGCTTTTTGAAATACTCGAGCTCTTTCATGCTCGATCCGTTCCTGGCCGCATTCCTGCTGGCATCGGTTGTTTCCTCGTGGACAGGACTGTCTTCGTCGAGACATCGAAGGTGGTTCGCGATCTCCGGAGGCATGGCAGCCCTGGCCTTTCTCTCGAAAGGAATGCCCGCCCTCGCAGCGCTTCCGATCGTCGGAGTCATGATCATCGGCCTAGCATGGAGAAGAGTGGGACCCTGGAAGACCGCGATTCAGGACTCCGGAGCGTGGATTCTCGGGTGTACCGTTCCGATGCTGGCCTGGATCGCCTGCGCTGACGGCTGGACTTACCTGGGTCGATACTGGGTGGAATCCGTTTCCGGTCGAATGGGCGGAGGCTCGCCATCCGGTCATCTGGGTCCGATCCTCGGGCTGCTGAAATCCTACTGGCCCTGGTTTCCGTTTCTAGTCCTGGCGCTGGCGCGAGCTGCTCGGAATCTCCTGCGCGCACGTGCAGCGGACTGGATCGTCCGACCCGAAAATCTTTCGGCGGTTGCGGTGCTGGTCATCCTCGGCGGATTTTCAGCTTCGGGTCATTTTCTGGAGCAATACCTGGTTCC
>JBIIXZ010000108.1:0-8850 GCA_044347055.1 Bdellovibrionia bacterium
GCATCAGCAATACCAATGGAATGACGATGCAGATCAGTGGCGGAACGGTTCGAATCATCATCCAAACCGCCGAATAGAGGTCCGGACCCCAGGGAAAAATCAGGAAGAAACCGAGGGTGAGCAAGGGCAAGTGAAAGAGGGGCGAGGAATTCGATTTCAAGCCTTTGTGATGTTTCGACCAGATTGCTGCGCCGGCTGCAATGAGGAGAGGAATTGCGAAAAGTGCAGTGCGGAGGGGCGGAAGTGGGTAGAAAGCCAGTTCATAGCGCAGACTAGGGGTGACGAAGATTCCCTTTAAGAGCGAATCGAACTGACCTCGATAGATGTACGGACAGGCAAAGATCATGAGGGGCAGTGCAACACCACATGAAAAGACGAGAAGCTCTTCGAGTGCTGAGCGGTTTCGGGTCCCCTCAGGATTTCGAGGGCGAGGTGCGATAATCGGCAGCACGATGAAAATTGCCGGCAGTAGAAAGTAGAAAATAGTCTCGGCGCTGATTTTTGGAGCGATGATCATCAACACTGCAAGAGGCGCCGAAAGGCTCGCCATTCTTGCTGCCCATGCAGGGCCGGTCGTGGTGCCGGATGACAGCCTGAAGAACAGGAAAAGATACCCTGCGCCCACAGTGTAGGCACCCGGCAGCTTTGCGAGAAAGCCGAGAGCGCTTAAAGCTCCCGCCAGAGCCAGATAAACGAGATGTGATTGCCGTAGGTATCGATCGAGTGCCAGATACGAAAAAAATGAAAAGAAGAATACGTACCAGGAGGGCAGGGGTGCAAAGTAGTTCACCGGACCCCAGGCCACAGTGAGCGCAAGAAGGAGCGTTGCTGGCCAAAATCGGAGGTTGGACCTGAAGAATTGATAAGCCAAGAAGTGATAGCAACAGACGAAGAACAGCAATACCCATCGCATGCTGGCGATACTCGGACCAAGGAGCTTGAATCCAAGTGCGTGAAGATAGGTAAGTCCTCCGGTGTATGGCTCATCAAAATCGACGTGTGGGATCTCTCCGAGTAGTGCTCGTTCTGCACTCTGTGCAAGCACTCCTTCATCATGAGGTATCCAGCCGGAGAAAATGAATTGGCTGGTGTAGAGCAAGGCGGCAAGAAGAACGATGGTCGCTACTTTGTGCATGAAAAAATGATCATCGAGTAGGGTGTTCGAAGCAGGTCGTGCCTGATGGTGAAGTCACGATTCTTGAACGTTTGATCGAACAATTCATCATAGGCTTCCGGTGCTCGGACGAAGTGACCTCTGTCATTCGACAGGAGCCACCTTTCCAGGCCTCCCTGAGCAGGGGTAAAGCATCCATCGCGTGTGATCAGACGGCCTCCGGGAGTCAGGGCGTTCGCGGCGAACTCCAGGAGTGTCTTGCAGCCGCGATCGTCCAGATGGTGGAGAATTCCATTTGCCATGACGATGTCAAATGAGCCCGATTCGATAGAGGGAGGGCTGAGGATGTCAGCAACTTGAAATTTTGTGTTCGGAAGCTTTCTTGCGTTGGCCCGTCGAATGTAGCCCGGGTTGAGGTCGAAGCCGAGGTACTTTGCGTAGGATAGCAGTGGCGTTAGATTTCCTGTACCGCAACCGATATCTAGAATTCTGCTGGAACTGTCAGGGCGGACATAAGTGCCAATGTATTCCGCCTGTTTTCCCGGTCGATACCAGAGCCATTGTGAAAGCTCATAGTGGAGTGCATTTTCGAGAAAGGTCTTCACAGAGCTGAAGGTTGGCCGATAATCACTCGTTTTGCAAATGAGCTCGAAGGGGTTCCACGGCGTATTTTAGTTTCTGTAAAGAAACTATAAGTGACAACGAGAGATCAGCTGCTTTTGGTCCGCACTACCAGAAGTGGGGGGCCCTTCTGAGGAGAGAGATTGGTTGCAACGACCCCGTGAGGAGCCCGTCGAAATGACATTGCGGCCGGCTTCCCTGCGATCTCGATTCCCGAGACGTTCAGCTGGTTGACTTTGGCAATCAGCAGCGGATTTCTGATCGCCACAACGCGCTGGTCGAGTTTCTTCTCGAATCCGAGCATGGATCTGAGGAGCAGAAAAAGGGCTCCAGCACTCCATGCCTGAGGTTTGCACGCCACTTCATAGGGTATCGGCGGCTCGAAGCCGCGCTTTCGAAAGCCGCAAAACAGCTCTGGTAGTCGAAAGTCATCGCTTGACTCGAGCACTCCGAACAGTCCATCGCCC
Source organism: Bdellovibrionia bacterium (assembly GCA_044347055.1). Lineage (GTDB taxonomy): Bacteria > Bdellovibrionota > UBA1018 > UBA1018 > UBA1018 > CAIOHW01. The sequence goes on from JBIIXZ010000108.1 coordinate 2,203, forward strand.
AAGGCCTGAAGTTCCTGGGTTCGTCCGTACAGGTGCAGCCCCTGGGCGATAATGGAGTTGTCGTGCGGCCATACTGAGCCATTGTGGTAGCTCATGGGGTTATAGGCAGTTTCAGTGTCCGCCAAGGTGCGGATTCCGTGGCCACTGAACATGGATTCGGAGAAGAGGTGCTGCGTGATCAGTCGTGCCTGCGCGTCACTGAGGATTCCTCCCCACAGGCAGTGGCCCATGTTCGAGCTCTTGACCTGGCAGGGGCGACGAGTGCCGTCGAGAGCCAGGTAGACATATTGGCCTGAGGGGTCCCAAAAGGTAGCTTGAAATTCGGTGCGGAGTCGCAACGCCTGGTGCCTCAGCTTTTCGGCGAGGTCCTCCTTGCCAATCCAGTGGGCAAGCTCCGCAGCTCCAATTCGGGCTCGGTAGGCGTAGGCCTGAACCTCGCACAATCGAATCGGGGCTTCGGCCAAGGCTCCGTTGTCATGCACGACCGAGTCATGCGAGTCCTTCCATCCCTGGTTGCTCAGTCCTCGGTCGGATTTGCGACTGTACTCCAGGAAAAGATCACCGTCGATGTCGCCAAATCGATCCATCCATTCGAGTGAGGCCTCGACCGAAGGCCACCACTTGAGGATGGTGTCTCGGTCCTCGGTCCAGCACGCGTACTCATGAAGCAAGATCAAGGCAAGCGGCGTCGCATCCACGGATCCAAAGTATGGAATGAATGGAATCTCTCGAAGCGCGGCCATCTCGCCACGGCGAAGCTCGTGAAAGATCTTTCCGGGTTCTTCCTCGGTGAAGGAGTCAAACTGCTTTCCTTGACCTGAAAATACAAACTCGAGGACCCCACGCGCGATCTCCGGCGCCCAGGGCAGCATCTGGTAGGCCGTAATCAGCCCGTCTCGACCGAACGGTGCCGAGAACCATGGAATTCCGGCATAGGGATAGAGCGAGCCAGACTCGCGGCTCAACAGCATGCTGACGTCGCAGATGGCGGCCTCAATCGAGCGATTAAAGAGAGGATTGTCGGACTCGATTCTGAAGTCGAAAATCGAGGGCTTGGCTCCACGTCGATCCGCAAGGGACATCATGGAGCCTGCTTCGAGCGATTCGAAGCTTTCTCCATGAAAGTGAAGAGAAGAGGGCTGATTGAAGCTGACCACTGTTCTCAGAGTCAGGATTTCCTTGGGTTGGATCTCCACGCGCGTGTTCCAGCCGGTCAGGTAGGGCGAGACCCGAATTTTCTCCGCCGAGTAGAGGCGGTGCAGGTGGGTGCTTCGGGTGGATCCGTCCAGGCCCCGGTAGGACAGCACCCAGTGCGTGGGCGACGGTTCATGAGCGGGCAGCAGGCTGCCACGTTTCTCCCGGGCCATGCCACGAATCTCGAAAATGTCTTCGAACCGTGATCCCGCCCAGTGTTCCAGCTGCAAGATTTGAGACGCTCCGGAAAAGTTTCGGATGGTGAGGATCTCAAACAGAGTGTCTTCATGCAGACAGAGGATTCTTCGGATGAGCAGGGTATCTCGAGGAATACGTCCGGGGCCGCCGATGATCGGAAGGTCGCGATTGGTCATCGAGAGCACCCAGGTGGTTCCCTGGTGTCGCTGCTCCTGGGCGAGTGGCACCGGAGCGTGGCCGTTGATCAGGGTTTCCCAGGTATTCAGATGCCTCGTATCGTTGAAATAGACTCCGAGCTCCGAACTTCTTCCGCGCGGAATCTCTCCGCGGATATCGGTAACCCCGAAAGCTCGGTTCTCCTTGAAGGTCAGCTTACGGATTGCCGACGCGAGCGAATCCGACGGAATGTACGAGATTCCGTCGATCGCCGAGGGCTCGATGATAGACATTCAGGTGATCCTCGACCATGCGTTCTACGGAAAATCGTTCGTTCACCCAGCGTCGGCAGCCGATCCTGTCGATCCTTTCGAGGTCGTGCACTCGACGGGCAAGCCGTGACGTGTCGAGATCGAGGTATCCTGTCGTGCAGTCCTTCAGGATTTCGGGCACCGAGCCCATCGGACGAGCCAGCACGGGTGTGCCGCAGGCGAGCGACTCGATCATCACGAGCCCGAAAGGCTCCGGCCAGTCGATCGGAAACACCAGGCCTAGTGCTCCGCCGAGGAATTCAGACTTCTCGGATTCGGAGATCTCTCCGATGAATTCCACATTCCTTCCATCGATGTGGGGTCGAATCATCGACTCGAAGTACTCTTGATCGCGTCCGGTTTCGACCTTCGCCGCAATCTTGAGCGGCACGCCGGCCTGCTTTGCAATTTGGATCGCAAGATCCGGACGCTTTTCAAACGAGATTCGCCCCAGAAAGGCGAGGTATTTGCCGGGTTCGGGGTGGAATTGAAAGCGAGTCAAGTCGAGTCCATGGTGGATGGTGCCGGCCCAGTTCAGGCCTGGGGCGGGGTGTCGCTGTGAGTCGCTGATGGAGATGAACTTGCCCTCGCGAAATGCACGAAGCGAGAGCTGCAGGTCAGGAAGGTCCAGTCGGCCGTGCAGTGTAGTCAGCATCGGTGTAGTGGTCATGCGATGCAGCGGCAGCATCCACCCATCATTGTGATTGTGGATGACGTCAAACTCAGAAGCGTGTTCCGCAACGATTGCCAGCATCTGGAGCTGATGCGCGGCCACATCGAAGACCGGAGGCTGACGAAGGCGCAGGGCGGTGCCAGTGACCGGCACGAGGCGTCCAGGCACGGTGGAATCACCCGAGGCAAAGACGGTCGTTTCCACATGGCGGGCCTGCAGGCCGCGAGCGAGCTCAAAGACGACGCGCTCGGTGCCGCCATAAAGCCGAGGAGGAACGGATTCGAAAGGGGGGGCGAGCAGGGCCACGCGCAGTCGCATGGCGGGCGGAATTGCACTCTACATGCCCGCAGGAGCGCGTTCTGGGTCGGGGACTGCAATTTTGGGTTCGCCAAAGGTGCGGTTGGGCTTGAGGTCCATCTGCGGCGTCACGATCTGTGGCGTGATGAACATCACGAGCTCATTGTTACGGTCGGAGTAGGTACTGTTGCGGAACAGCGCACCGAGAATCGGAATGTTCTGAAAGAAGGGTAGGCCCGCTGAGCTCTTGCCGCCGGTGTTCTTCACGAGGCCTGCAATGACTGCAGTGCGGCCTTCGGCCACGATGACCGAGGTGTTGGCGCTGTTGTTGAGGATCCCGGGAATACCGTCGACTGCCTGTGCCTCGTCCGGGCTGCTGTTGTTGATGCTGATTAGCAGTTTGACGAGGTCTTTGCCCATGATCGTCGGGGTGACCGAAAGCGACAGGCCCGCATTCAGCCGGCTGACTCCCCCGGTGACTCCGCCAACGCCTCCGCCAACGCCTCCGCCAACGCCTCCGCCTCCAGTGGCACCTCCTGCACCGGCTACCATATTGGTCAGTGTCTTGACGTAAAACGAGACGCCGCTATCGATGTTGGCCGCCGTGTTATTGAGCGTGACCACTTTGGGGCGTGAGATCACCCGTGCGTCACCATTGCTTTCGGCCGCGGAGAGCACCACTTCGAGATTGCCTCCAGCGAGCTGACCCACATTGAGCTTCAGTGCTCCATTCGCCGCATCGGGCATGGGACCAGACGCATTCACACGGCCGGCAAGGGTCTGGCTTGTCCCCATCAGTCCGCCCGGAGTGGTGTTCCCCCATGCCAATCCATATGCCTGAAGAAAACTGCGACTGGTTTCCACGACCTGAGCTTCGATCAGCACCTGTTGCGGGAGACGATCCAGGATTCGGACAAACTCCAGTACTCGTTGATAGCTCTCATCCTCTCCCTGAAAAAGAATGCTGTTGGAGAGCTCGTCGACCATCATGAGGTCTTCTTTTTCCGTGAGGCTCTTGAGCTGGCCCAGTACCTGTGACGCCAGCTTGTACTGAATCGGAATCTCACGCACGGAGCTACCACTTGAAACCGCCGACGTCAGGCTGCCTGCGGAGGAGGGCAGTGCTCCTGCTGTCTCTGCTGGCGCGCGGGTGCTGCGTCGCGCTCGTTTGGAAGCATGTTTGACGGCAAGACGATCTCCCTCGATCAGGTAATCGAGGCCGTGGTCCTCGGCAATCCGATCCAGGGCTTCGCCCAAGGTGACATTTCGAAGCGAAAGATTGATCTTTCCGGTCACGCTCGAATTGAGCTTGAGCTCGAGCGCGCCACGATCCGCAATCATGCGAAGCACTTCGCGCAAGTCAGCACCTTTGACGCTGAGAGAGAAGCGCCTTTTTTCGAACATATCCTCTGTCGAGGTGTCTGCCTCGATGGCAACTTTGGTGGCCGGCTTTTCGGGAGAGGATGCAGAGGGCGCAGCGGGGGCCGGTTCTGCTGCCACGGCTACGGGCATCCCTGAGCACAGGACGCTCGTCAGCAAGAGCAGGCAGAGTGGAAGAATTTGCGCCAAAGCCATGGTCATTTCTTTGTCGACGGTTCGATCTCCTCGATGTGGATCGAACCGGCTCCTCCATCCTGTGTCGGCAGGTTCAGCTCCAAAACTGAATCGTTTTTGGTCAGGAGCACGTAATTGGGCCCGATTTCCTCAACGATTCGTCCCGCAACCTCCTCGCCAAGACGGACTCTGGCCCCATTGATGATTGCCTCTGATTCTGGACCGTCAAAAAACACGGCAGACAAGGCCCACTGGGGTTCTGCCTCCTCGGAAACAGCAAAGCCGGGCTTCTTCAGAAAAGGGTCTCGGCCCCAAGTAAACTCTGGCCGAACAAATAAGAAGGTCGTGTCTTGAATCCAGAGCCCTCGATACGGATCACCGGCGGTGGGCGGTGCTACGGGCAAGGGCGAGGCGCTTGAAATCGGTAGTGGTGAAGGAGTGCCAGTAGCGACGGGGCTATCTGTTGCAGCCGAAGTCAACGAGCTGGCCATAAATATCGCCGTCAGGCCAAGCCAGATCGGCCTAGACAGATGATGTATCGTAGCCGGCTGCTGCACGGGTGCCCTCTCCTCCGCCTTTCCTATCGGAGGGAATCCGCCTCGGGGATGAGTGAAAAAACCAGGGTATGTAAAAAAGTTCTGGTCTTTGAAAAAAAACGTGTAGAATCAAGGACAGGATCAATCATTCAGGTTTTTGGACCGGCGCTTCAGGTAGGGTTTCACTCAAGAAACACTGCGAAACGCCCGAAAAGCCTAAAAACAGGATGGTCCTAACTCGGGTGGATCTCGAGTGTGATCACAAGGATGGTTAAGAGATGCGCAAACTGCGACCACTGAACCGAAATCTGTCTGGCTTCACCCTGATCGAGCTCTTGATGGCGATCCTTCTGATTGCGATCTTGGCTTTGATCGCCATCACTCAGTTCACGAACTTCTCCAAAGAAGCGAAGAACGTTACTACCAAGGAGAACTTGGGAATCCTTCGAAACGCGATTCAGAAGCATTTTGGAACGATGCGACTCCGCTGTAACATTCAGGGGGCAGGCAATTTGGATCGCTATCCTCCGATTGATGCGCTTAACGATAATGATATCACCGAAGGTAATTCATCGACGCTCTGCAATCACGAGGAAGTGGAGTCGATTGCAGACCGATACTTCGTGGCCGGTGGAATTCCTGAGAACCCTTGGAGTAATGAGCAGTGCACTCCATTGGAGAGGCGCACTGTTCAGGAATCCGGCAATAATTCCGCGGTTATGAATATCGGCACTGAGTGGACCTCCGGTGTGACCACAGCCAATGGCTATTGTGGTTGGGTTTACAACGAGGAGACCGGCCGCATCAAAGCGAACAGCAATAACAACGACCAATACCCCAACGCTGAAGGTCTTTACGAGTCCGCCTACTAATTCTTGAGAGAGGGCCCCCGTGAAAAGTCTCGGGAGGCCCTTTTCTTTTTCCGGTCTCACCCTGATCGAAGTCCTGATGGCTATGGCGATTGTCGCCTTGCTCTCTACCATCGCCGTCACCCAGTTCACTGATTTCTCCAAAGACGCCAAGATCGCTGTAACCAAAGAACGCATGAATACCATTCGTATTGCCATCAAGGGTGATGCTCGCATGGTTCAGAATGGGCAATTCACGCGACCTGGTTTTGAAGCCCATATCGGTAAGCTTCCGGGAGTGGTGACGGGCGAGACTGACGCCACAGCTCTGGATGAGCTCATCACCAACCCCGGCGATTACGATGCGTACTCGATCACCACCAAGCTCGGCTGGCGCGGCCCTTATCTGTCGGACACTGATGTTGATTGGTACAAAGATGCCTGGGGCAACGATTTTGAATACGATCCGGTAGGCAGAACCCTGACCTCCATGGGCCCAGACGGCGATATCTCGACGATCAATGACAATATTATCATCTCGCTTTAGACCGAAGGATGATTCTGACACACAGGGCATGGCCTTCCTGTCGCTCATGATGCTGATGGTGGCCACGGCGCTGAGCTTTGCCGCCTTTTACGTCATGCTGGAGCCGAGCCTCCGCACCTCGCGCACTGACCAGACCCAGAAAAAGGCCGATACGCTGAAAGCGGCGCTGATTCAGTTTCAAGGTCATTACGGTACGCCGCTGCCCACGCCCAGCACTCTCGAGTACCTGCGAATCGACGTCGATAACGATGGCTGCGTGATGGATGATGACAACACGAGCCCCACTTTCGGGCAGCTTCTAGGCTGGTGCGGGCCCTACATCGACTCCGTCTGG